>JADJXO010000003.1:0-300000 GCA_016715825.1 Nitrospira sp.
GAGCTTCCGTCTTTCGACGAGTCTCATAGGCTGTGATCGCATCCTCGTGTTGAAGCGTTAAACCGATCGCATCCAGCCCTCGATACAAACAATCTTTACGAAACGGATCAATCTCGAACCGATAAGTAATTTTCTGAGGCGTCGTCACGGTCTGACGCTCCAGGTCCACGGTGAGCTGATATCCCACTGTGTTGATCACCTCATTCAGGAGTGAGAGGACTTCCTCTGCTTTCAATACCACGGGGAGGACTCCGTTCTGAAAGCAATTGCTGTAGAAAATATCGGCAAAACTTGGGGCAATGAGACAGCGGAATCCCTGATCCAATAAGGCCCACGGTGCATGTTCCCGGGATGAGCCACAGCCGAAGTTGTCGCGAGTCAAGAGGATGGTTGCCTCCTGATATCGAGGCTGGTTTAAAAAGAACGATGGATCGGGAGAGCCATCCGGCAGTTTCCGCCAATCGAAAAAGAGGCCCTCGCGCAGGCCTGTGCGCTTGATGGTCTTCAGAAACTGCTTAGGAATGACTTGATCAGTGTCGACGTCGACACGATCCAATGGAGCGACAAGACCGGTCAGTATCGTAAAAGGTTGCATGTTGTGTATCCCCTTGTTTCGATAAGCGAATGTGCCGTGTAGGATCTTGAAGGATCAAGACCAGTGTCTGATATCGACAAAGTGGCCCTCAATCGCCGCGGCGACTGCCATGGCCGGAGACACGAGGTGAGTTCGCCCTCCAGCACCCTGGCGTCCTTCGAAATTGCGATTGCTCGTTGAAGCACAGCGTTCGCCAGGCTTCAGCACATCGGCATTCATCGCCAGACACATGCTGCATCCTGCCTCCCGCCACTCAAACCCAGCTTCACGAAATACGTGATCGAGCCCTTCTGCCTCCGCCTGCTGCTTGATGAGCCCAGATCCTGGCACCACCATGGCGTGCACGGTCTTCGCAACTTTCTTGCCCTTCGCGAAGCTGGCCGCAAGGCGAAGATCTTCAATTCGAGAATTAGTGCAGGAACCAATGAACACTTTATCAATCTTGATATCGGTGATCGGCATATTGGGGGATAGCCCCATATAGGATAAAGCCCGTTCGGTAGCGTCTCTCGATTTCTCATCAACCATTGTCCGTGGATCTGGCACATGTTCATCGACACCACTCACCATACCAGGACTCGTTCCCCAACTAACCTGAGGGGCGATGTGTTCGGCTTGTAGCGTGACGCTTGCATCATACTTGGCATCAAGACCAGTCTTGAGGTCTTGCCATGCCTGGACAGCCTGCTCAAATTGATCTCCCTTTGGAGCGAGCGGACGTCCTTTGATATAAGCAATCGTCTTCTCATCAGGCGCGACCATGCCCGCACGAGCTCCACCCTCGATCGACATGTTGCAGAGGGTCATACGGCCTTCCATGCTCAGTGAGCGAATCGCTTCGCCGGTGTACTCAATCACGTAGCCGGTCCCACCTGCGGTTCCGATCTTTCCGATGATCGCCAGAATAATGTCCTTGGCTGAACAACGGTCTGAAAGCACCCCATCGACGCGGATCTCCATTGTCTTGGGCCTCTTTTGCACTAAACATTGAGTGGCCAAGACATGTTCCACTTCACTGGTCCCGATTCCGAAAGCCAACGCGCCAAACGCACCATGGGTGGATGTGTGTGAATCACCACATACGATTGTGGTGCCGGGGAGGGTAAACCCCTGTTCGGGACCGATGACATGGACGATGCCCTGGCGGATGTCATTCATATTGAACAGGGGAATCTGAAAATGGGTGCAGTTATCTTCAAGCGTTTGAATCTGAAGAGCGCTGATGGGATCCATGATTCCCAGACGACGGTCCGTGGTCGGGACATTGTGATCTGGTACAGCCAACGTGGCCATGGGCCGCCGGGGTTGTCCGGCGCCGCAATCCCTCAAACGCTTGAGGGGAAGTCACCTCATGAACCAACTGGCGATCGATATACAGCAACGTCGTCCCGTCCGGATTCAGCCCGAACGACGTGGGAGTCCCAAATCTTGTCAAACAATGTTTTAGCGGCCATCACGACTCCTACTAGTTTTGGCACAGAGGCCACATTATACAGAGACAGACCATGCGGTTGACAAGGCGTCTGTGAACCTTGTCCTGAGGGGCAAGACGTGATAGCAAAACGAGTATGGGTATCACAGACTGGAACCAACCCGATACCATACAGTGGTGCCAACGTTTGCTGGATAGCTACCATCATTGGACGGGACGAGAACTAATCGAACGGGTAGGCAAGGCCGAACATCAGGCGCGTATCTTGTTTGAAACTCCGTTTGTCGTGGTCTCGCATGGAAACGAGCACGATCCAATCTTGAACTATGGGAACCAAAGGGCACTAGATCTGTGGGAGCTCTCCTGGGATCAATTCGTTCAGACGCCATCGCGGCTGACGGCCGAACCGGATGACCGTGACGAACGAGAACGGATGTTGCGGCAAGCAAAGTCCGATGGCTATTTCGATGGATATCGGGGAGTCAGAATCTCTTCAACGGGGCGGCGTTTTCGTGTCGAACAGGCATTGATCTGGACGGTGATTGATTCAGCTCAGAAACTGATCGGTCAAGCGGCGACTTTCTCGAATTGGTCGACACTACGATAAGCTAGAAAGGAAAGTAGACCTCGGCTCCGCCATAGCCTCCGCTGTGAAACGAGGTGCTGTTCTGATACCCACCCCTGACGAGAAAGAAAACCTTACCAATCGGGATCTCGAGAATTGGTCCTGTCTGGATGGCGCGGTATTCACCGTTGCCCATTCCAGCGATATCCCACCCGGTATAGAGGGGACAGCAACCTTGATTGGACTTGTAGGTCAGCAATTTCCCGCGCAGCCGACCCCAGAAGAAGTCGTCCAGATCGGCATAAGATCCGATAGCATGGAGGCTGCCTTTTTCATGCCAGTAGAGTCCTTCAATCTGGCCGAAGAACCCGACTTGATGGTCCACGCGCGAGCTTGTATTGAAACGGGCTTCCTCGACCCGGCGCAGCTGTGGACCTGCAAGTGCGAGAAGAGTCCACCTTCCGAGCGACTGTGAAATCCCAAGAGATGGAACGACAAATTGTATGTTCGCATCCAACAGTTGTCCACTGCTTTTGAAGCTATATCCAAGACCGGCTGTCATCGCCTGCGCGAATAGGGTTGTTCCTCCTGACATGAGCAAGACCGGCGTTCGTACGCCTAAGTAGCCGAAGTATTGGCTCTTATTATCGATTTGAAATCCAGTGAACACGTCTCCTGCTTGTGCGCGGACGGGTATGATAACCAAGATAAGTGTTACCAGTAAGAATGACACAGATCGCGCCATCGGCTTTCCCCTTCGAGTAAAGAGTCAATATGAAACCGACCAACAGGTGAGTAATCGAGCTGAATGACGCTGGAGATCAACGGGTGTTGCCTCGAATGTGATGAACGAGAGCTAGATTAGGATAGTGCAATACCTGGACAATCAGGAGAAAAATAAGAACATGAGACGGGACATCCCCTGCGGACTAACTCTGAAGTGACACTACCGATCGACCGTGAGTGATGAATGATTGGAAGGAAATTCAGGTGACGATTATCGAATCACATTGACCAAAAATGGGCAGCAGACTAGAGGTGTTTTCAACACGCCATTCATCATGACCGTCTCCACCCCCTCGTGCAACGCTCTCCAGTGCTCTTCGCCTCGTTCGATACTATCGACCCTGAAACGGACATTAGTCTTACGGAGAGCGTGCACAATCGATACAGGACTTACCTTCAGGGTGGTACGGGGGAGTTCTAGGAGAGCGCCGTTAAACGATCCATCTGGAGTTGAAGGGAAGCGGACGCTCACGCCCGTGAAGGATATATCTTCCAGCTTCCCAGGCAGAAAGGACGTCGAGGTGCGTAATCGACAGGAGCTCTCATGAGAGACTCGCAGCATCCGACGCCGTTCCCAGTTGAATGACCGCCATGGAGCGGTTAGAGCATAAAGCAGTGATCGCAGGCTGCTCGAGATACCGGGTTGGAATCGATAGCTGTCTTCCCAGGGCGCTGGATCACCAAAAATCTTGTCAAGGAGCACCTCCCTAATTGTGTCATCAAGCTCTATAAACTGAAGCCCAGCTCCCACGCCACCGGATGGAAGCCGTTCCTGTCTAACGATTCGGCTTGGTAGCCGTACGATCGTGCCTTGAGAAGAGGTTAACAGGAGAGACACGGTACCCTGGGCGGTAAAGACTGGTTGCTCCAACAGCAAGGCGGCACCGTGTTCATTAATGTTTAGGATGCGAGCGGCGACCGAGGTGTCATCCATAAACAATTCACCGGCAAAGTCACGATTGAGTCGGAACGCCTGTCGGCCTTGGGCTTGTTCGTTGGCGACGAACATGGCGATTGTTAGCAGCAGCAGATTGACGGATCCCCAAAAAAGGCTGACCGGCAGACCGGGGTCCCCAACGTCGTGGCGAAGGTTCTGAATCCCCAATGCCAAACCCACGACCAACAATCCAAATGTCAACAAGTGCGGCCAGGCGAACATCAATTCAGCGGATGTATCTTTTCTAATGCGTTGCCCTTTTGGCGTCACTTCGAAGGCTCGCTCTTTACGAGGCGCGATCAGGGCTCTCAATGCGACAGCGCTGAGTGCGAAGCACATGGCGATCTCATAGATATCAGACCAGAATGGATTGCGTGACCCTCGGCTGACAGGGCGCATGACGAGTGCCGATGCGATGTAAAACGAAAGGAAATGCACACCAAGCAGGAGTATATCGGCATGAATTGGCGAGGTATGGAACAAAAGGCTCGATAATGGAGCAACAAGGCAAATAAGGCGTGGGAGACCAAAAAAGAAATAGAAGATCGATCCGAAATAGTCCAGCCGCTGTGGCAACGTGAGACCTCGTTTGGTGAGGGGGTTGTCACGGAGGAGTACCTGAATGCAACCCATGGCCCATCGCTTTCGCTGCCTAAGATACCCTTCAAACGTCTCTGGCATCAGGCCGGCAGAGAGGACACGATTGAGGTAGCAGGACCTGTAGCCTTTCGCATGTAGGTTCATACTGGTATGAATGTCTTCGGTGATGGTTTGGGTTTGAAATCCACCGATCTCCTCTAGTGGTTGCCGACGAAAGAGGCCACCACTGCCAGCGAAAAAGGCACTATTGTGCGAATCTCGTCCAGCCTGAAGTGAGCGGAAGAATAAGGCCTGCTCGTTCTTGACGAGCTCTCCTACACGGAGATTGCGCTGGAAGATATCTGGATTGTAGAAGTGGTGCGGAGTCTGAACTATGGCCACCGTTGGATCATCGAAAAACCCAACAGTTTCTTTCAGAAACCTATGGGTCGGGACATGGTCAACATCGAAGACCGCTATGAGGTCGCTATCGGTTAAACGAAGTGCATGATTGAGGTTTCCGGCTTTTGCATGGCGGGGACGATCCGGGCGTCTGAGGTAGCCACAGCCCAGCGCGGTCGCGAGTTTTTTTGCTTCAAGCCGGTGGCCATCATCGAGTACGTACACGGTGAAACGATCTTTAGGATATTCCTGTGCTAAACAGCCCACCAACGTCTGCCGTAAGAGCGATAGAGGTTCATCAACGACCGTGACCATGATATCAACGGTCGGATAAGTCGTGATTGACGCCGGTTGGCGATTGGTAGGGGACCAGGATTGATATGTAAAGAAGCAAAACTGACAGAGTCCGTACAGCTCTGCGAGATACACGATCCATCCTATAACCATACTGCTGGTGTCTTCGGTAGGTAGGGTGTAGAGAGCGCGCCAGACCATGTAGCGGATATACAAGAGGAGGCTCAAACTCAGAACCCAACGACGTCCCTGCTCCTTCTTGAGAAGAAGCCCAATAACCAATAACACCAGCGCGGAAACTCCTACTGCGACTGGGGTGTCGAAGAATATGTCGAAGAGTGTCATAGTGAAGGTACCTAACAAGAAGCTATTCCTCGGCCTACCTTCTATGTGAAGTCACCCTATTACGGAATCGCCGGTCAGCCTAGTCCTACGAATGTGGAGGAGCCTTATGAGGGGGGCAAACCGCTTGATCGTATGAGGGATTTCTCCGGGTACAGAAGTGAACGCTTCTTCGAAAGGGGGGGCTAAGTCCAGAGTTCAAGAGGGCCATGCTGAGTAATGGCTTGGAGTAGGTCGTGCGTTGATACGATGCCGGTGAGAAGGCGATGTTGGTCCAGGATCGGAACCGCATGGATCTGTTCGTCGAGCATGATGTGTGCAATCTCTCGGATTTCCGTCGAAGGAGTTGCCGTAATTACTCTGGGAGTCATGATTTCAGCTAATCGCCTTTGTGCTGCCTGTCGCTTGTCACCTCCAGTGAATAGTTCAGGGACGTGCAGGAGCAGGTCACGATGCGATACCATACCAACTAGGGTGCCATGGAGGGAGGTTACGGGAATATGGTGAAAACGTTTCTGAGACATGATAGCCCAGGCATCGAGCAACAGACTGTCCGATGGAAGAGAGACGACCGGAGATCTCATGAGATCTTTGGCTAAAAGGGCTGGTTTTGGGTGTCGTTGTTGAATGTCAGCCTGACGGTAAGCAGTCTGCGCAGTCAGAGCGGAATGATCCAATGACGGAGAGTGTTGGTCGTGAGGTTCACGATCTCCGGCATTTTCTGCGCGGCTAGACCGAGAGCTCACCTGCTTTGCGGGGTAGATCTCGGTTATCGCATTGACTGCCAAATTGATAGGCATGGGGCACTCTCTCCAACGTCCGTATCGGAACTCTTGGGAAATACTTAAGCCGCAGCAAAGACTTGGACCGAAGGAAGAACAACCTCTGGGCCTAAGGCCCTCCAACTTGGTTGCTTCCATTTTAACCCTTGTGTTATAAAACTCGAGATCTTGTGCATTAGGTGGTGAAGAAGCGAGAGAGAAAAATATACATTAACGAGCAAGCCTGCACGTCCTCCGGAGTTTGGCGATACATATTCACAAGCCTCTTATCTATATCTCTTCATTTCTTGTTAAGGGGGTAGTCATGGGCAAGTCAATGCTGACAGTTTTCCTGAGCCTGGGAATGGTCTTGGCAGGAGTTTCGGGTTCGTATGCGCTGCAAGCAGGCGGTGTTGAAGTTGGAGATTTGGAAACTGGATCTGTGGTGGGCCAACCGTTCAAAGAACTGCCTGTGGATCTTACCTTCTATGCCGTTGAAATTGGAAACATGAAGGTATGGTATCCGCCCATGACGGTCATTGATTTCAAGACGCGCCCAGGCGCACCTGTTCTCCTGAAGGTGACGAATAATTCATCGGCTGAACATGGCTTTCACCTGAGTGGTGCGGCCAATCAAGCGGGGCCTTTTGTCTTGGAAACTAAGCTGGTGCTGAAACCTGGAGAAACTCGATTTATCGGTATTCCAACAAGTGATTTGTTTTATTCGGCTGGAAGCGTCTTGGAATATCGTTGCCATTTGCATGCCGGGCATGTCGGCGGTAAGTTGCTCATGCTGAAGTAATCTGCGACGGCGCTCTCGAATAAGTAGAGAAAAGGCCTCGGTTGGTTTAACCGAGGCCTTTTCTATGGGAACGTAGAACAACCCTAGTGTAGTCTAAACCCTGGGGTCGCTTTGAAGACGAAAGAGTAAATAGCTAGGTTAGTTTCTTACTCCGCTCCACACCTTGGCCGCATCTATCTCTTTATCAGGATTCAACGTCCTTGCTTTGTCAAGAAGTACTTCTGTCGTCTCAGGGTAGGCAGGGTCTGAGATACAGCAATTATCGACGGGACACACCGCTGCACATTGAGGCTCGTCAAAATGACCGACGCATTCAGTGCACCGATCGTGTGCGATGACATAGATGTTGTCTCCGACACCTTGCCCGTCACCCACGTGATTACCCTTGCCTTCGGCGTCGCTTCTGGTCTCAAAGATCGCTTCATTCGGACATTCCGGCAGGCATGCGCCGCAAGAGATGCATTCATCCGTGATCAATAAAGCCATGGCCAAAGCCTCCTTCTCACTCTCAAAGACGAAACAATATTGACAAGTTCACGTCACTCCAACCATAGTGCGCTCATCATCATACATGAAGCGCGCGGGGAGGCATTTTATTCTCCGATTCTTTTCCAAGTCAACAGAATGCCCTGCTTCCAGAAGACCTAGGTTGGTATCGAGAGTAGGCCATTGGGCTCAGCAGGGGCAGTAGTCGTTGAACATTACCGATGAGCTCTAATCAGACACAGCTGGGAAGCCGGGAACAACGAAACAAGCGGATCATTATGATGGTCTTGCTCGCACTTCTTTTGATGAGTGTGTCCGTTTTCCTGGGCGAACGCAAAGAATCAAGCATCATTGTCGTGACTTTCCCCAGTGGACTTCAGCTTGAGGCTGAAGTGGCGGATACTCCAGAGAAATTGCTTTTTGGGCTGGCCTTTCGCGATACATTGCCTCCCAATGGAGGCATGCTTTACATTTTCGAACAAAACGGCTTGCACCGGATCCAGACCAAAGAATATCGATTTCCTATTGATATTCTTTGGATAGACGAGAGTCATCATGTTGTCCATATGCTGGAGCATGCGGAGCCGTGTCGTAAAGAGCCGTGCCCGTTCCTTGGGCCACCACCTGAACCAGCTCGCTATGTCATACAGGCCGAATCGGGATTTATTCAGAAGGCAAGGGTTGCCGCCGATGATGAACTTAAATATACGCTCCGTATGTAGGATGTAGCCGCTGGAACCGCAATAAAGGATATCGGTATGACCAATAGCTTTCAGAAAGTTGCGCAGATCGATGAGTTACTACCAGGTCAGTCGAAAATCGTGAAGGTCAATGACAGGCCGATCGCGCTGTTTAACATTGGCGGAACATTTTACGCCATTCATAACAGCTGTCCTCATGAGGGTGGACCGCTTATTGAAGGAAGACTCAAAGGATTCGTCATTGCCTGTCCATGGCACGATCTGGCGTTTGATATTCGAAACGGCCAAGGTACAGATGGTGGTGGCTACTGTGTTGGAAGCTATGAAGTACAGGTTGAAGGAGCTGACATCTTGATCGGTCCACGCAAAAAGATGTAAGCATCGGAGCAGCCCTCGATGAAGGTTCTCATGAGAAGAAAGAGACGTGAGCATTTCTAGCACAGACCACAACCCTACCCTCGATTCGGCCGATTGTCGTAAGGTTGTCGTTGAACAGCCGTTCGTCATTCGCATGTGGGAAGATCGGACCAGAGGCGAACAATGGGTACCGACGTACGACACAAAAGCCCTCGCACTTTTGAGCGACGAATTCCTCCGTATCGCGAGTAATAATGCGGTGGAGAATGGGCAACGCAGCTTTGAGCTGAAGGCCGTCCAGCCCGGTGTGTATCATCTCGTTTTTGAAAAACGCATGGGATGGAAATTTACTGCCGAAGAACGGCGAGTCTTCACAATAGAGGCCAGGCCGGTCACTGAGAGTTGAACTCATGCCTGATATTGCGTTCATTAATGGTCGTTTTGTTCCATGGCAGGATGCGACGGTTTCGATTGATGACCGGGGATTTCAGTTTGGTGACGCAGTCTACGAAGTGGTCAGGACCTATCGCGGTATACCCTTCCAGCTGGAGGCGCACCTCGTGCGACTGGAACGGAGTGCGCGAGAGCTCTTTATTCCCTTTCTCTACCCAAGGGCTCAATGGATGCAGTGGATTCAAGATGGACTCAGCCTTGCTGAATACCAAGAGGCCAAGGTTTATATCCAGATTACCCGGGGGGTGGCTCCTCGGGAACACGCCTTCCCTTCGCAGAACTGCCCCACGACCGTGATGACAATTAGGGAGTTGCAAGGCCTGCCAGCTGAGATGCGCCGGGTCGGCGTCAGGGCATGTACTCGCGAAGACCTTCGATGGGGACGATGCGACATCAAGAGCGTCAATTTGCTTGCCAACGTTCTTGCACGGGAAGAGGCCAGAAAAGCCGGGGTGTTCGAGACCATTTTCGTTCGAGAGGGTCTGGTCATGGAAGGAGCGCTTAGTAATGTGATGGTTGTGCGGGAGGGAGTGGTTATGACGGCTCCCGAAAGTTCCAGAATTCTATCTGGGGTCACAAGAACAGTGGTATTGGATTTGGCGAGAAAGGAGAAGATCCCGATTGAGGAACGGTTCGTCCGAGTCAATGAGCTGTACGCTGCAGATGAGGTCTTTCTGACGGGAACTACGCTCGAAGTGCTCGGGGTGGTTCAGATTGATGGGAAGACAATTGGCCCTGGCCAGCCCGGTCCCGTGACGAAAGCGTTGGCTGCCCAGTGGGCACTCTTGACCGGTTAGTGCCCTTGCTTTGCTTCTGGGTGCGTGATATGGTGCCCCCTCTGTAAGTGGGCTCATGCCCACTTTTTTGTTTGGACACATGTCAAAGAATATATAGGTTGCGCATGCCGGATGATGGTTCGGAACCGGTTGCCGACCGGTTGCAAAAAATTGTTTCCCCGATTTTGTGGACACTAGGGCTTGAGTTGGTAGACGTGATCTGTGTCGGTCAAGGTTCTCGCTCAGTCGTTCGTGTTCTGATCAGTAAACCCGGTGGAGTCACCATCGCAGATTGTGAGCAAGCACATAAGGCCCTGGGACCAGCTCTGGATGTAGCTGATCCCTTTCCCCACGCCTATACGCTAGAGGTCTCTTCACCGGGTCTGGATCGACCGTTTAAGAGACTTCAAGACTATCAACGGGCAATTGGCAAAGAAGTGAGTCTCAAGCTTCGCCAACCACTCGAAGGTCAGTGGAAAATTAAGGGGCGATTACTGAATGTGGATGAGCAAGCGGTCGTGCTGGATCTCCTCATGTCAAAGATGACGCAGTCGATAAGGTTGGATCGAGAAGTGATCGCCGAGGCAAAGCTGGTTGTGAAACTATAAGCACGTGAAGTCCGGCGTATGAATGGTAACTGGATGCAGGAGCCTGAGGTATGAACCGAGAACTGATTTCAGTCATTGATGAAATCGGGCGTCAAAAAGGGATCGACAAAACCCGAGTAATCGGAGCCATTGAATCCGCCCTGCAGACAGCCGCGAAGAAGCGCTTTGGTCAGGCCGAAAACATTCAAGTGGAAATCGACCCCAAGACCGGAGAAATTTCTGTCGTCTCTAAAAAGACGATTGTAGAAACAGTGACCAACCCCAAAGCCGAAATTTCACTTCAGGAAGCGCGTTATTACGACAGCGAAGCGGAAGTCGGCGATGAAATTGGATCACTGATCGAGATGAACGAATTGGGACGAATCGCCGCGCAAACGGCGAAGCAAGTCATCTTTCAGAAAGTCCGGGAAGCCGAATGGGAAGCAGTTCAAAAGGAGTACTCGACGCGGCAGGGAGATCTTGTCACGGGGATCATTCTTGGTATGGAGCGTCGGAATTATCTCGTCGATCTTGGCAAGACCGAAGCTATTCTGCCGATCCAGGAGCAGATTCCTCGCGAAACCTATCGGCGTGGGGATCGTGTGAAGGCCATGTTGCTGGAAGTCCGTCGTACGCCGAAAGATGTTCAGGTCATCTTGTCTCGAAGTCACCCGCAATTCGTGGCGAAGCTTTTTGAGCTCGAAGTACCAGAGGTGATGGAGAAGATCATTGAAATTAAGTCGGTTGTTCGAGAACCGGGTGATCGGACGAAAATTGCAGTCACGTCGCGCGAAAAGGCTGTCGACCCAGTTGGAGCCTGCGTTGGGATCAAAGGGTCCCGTGTTCAGGCGGTTGTTCGTGAATTACGGGGTGAGAAGATCGACATCATCACTTGGACGCAGGATCCTCGTGTGTTCATTGCCGAAGCATTGAATCCAGCGACGATCGAAAAGGTCGGGATCGACGAAGAGAAAAAGTCGGCCCTCGTCGTTGCGGCTGACTCGCAATTGTCCCTAGCGATCGGTAAGAACGGGCAAAATGTCCGACTTGCCGCCCGATTGACCGGATGGAAAATCGATATCATCAGTGCAACTGAATACGAGAAGGAGAAGGTCGAGCGCGATAAGGAAATAAAAGCAGCTCTAGCAGAAGAGGCGGAAGCGCAACGACTCCAAGAGGAAGCGCGTCAAGCAGCAAGAGCCGAAGAAGCGACGAGCGAATAACAGACGGAACCATTTGATGGCTATGCGTGTATATGAACTCGCTAAAAAGTTAGGAATGGAAAATCGCGTGCTCATCCCCGAGCTGAAGAAAATGGGTGTGTCGGTTTCGTCTCATAGCAGCACTCTGGACGATGAGACGGTGCAAAAAGTATTGGAATCGATCGGTTCAAAATCCAATGAGCCATTACGGGTGACTGAAGGAGGTGTCACTGCAAAGTCAGTTCGTGAGGGGATGCGCGGTAAAGATGCCCCAGCCAAAGCGCAGTCGCCTGGGGACCCTCCTAAGTCAGACAAGCGGCGTATTCTGATTAAGCGAAAGAAGGAGGAGGATGAACCGCCCGAAGTTCCGCTTCCAACGCCTGTGGTTGGAGATGAGCGTTCAACGCAAATCGAGGCGGACGCTTCCGTAGCCACCTCTTCGACGTCTGTGGATCAGGTCAGCGTAGACGTGGAGACTGAGCAAGCGTCCCCCATGGATGAAGCTCCAGCTAAGATCGTGCCGGCTCCACCATCTCCTCTTGTTCCGCAGCAGGAGGCAGTACCGCCAAGGCCAGCGACGGCTCCACCAAGCCTTGCAGCAGGAACAGTGGAGTCAGTGGCTGCCAAAAAGAAAAGCATGGCTTTTGAGGCCATTGAGGCTGAGAGGCAGAAAGATAAGGCTAAAAAAGTTCGAAA
This sequence comes from Nitrospira sp., assembly GCA_016715825.1. Taxonomy (NCBI): domain Bacteria; kingdom Pseudomonadati; phylum Nitrospirota; class Nitrospiria; order Nitrospirales; family Nitrospiraceae; genus Nitrospira; species Nitrospira sp. The sequence goes on from JADJXO010000003.1 coordinate 12,754, forward strand.
ACCGGGTCGTCCCAAAGACGAGCAACCGGATGTGAAACTCCGTGAAGATGCCGCCCGGTGGCAGGATCTTCGTGCAATCCCGGTGCAGCGACGGGAAGACCGATCCAAGCACCTGCACCACAGTGCCCCCGCTGAAATCACGAAGCCGCGTCGAAAAAGCGTCAAGGTCACCCCACGGACAACAGTCAAGGAGTTTGCTGAGCTCATCGGTCAACGGCCGGCAGACATTGTGCGCAAATTGATGGACATGGGCCAAATGTTGACCTTTCAACAACCGATGGATCTTGATGCGGCCTCGATTTTTGCAGAAGAAAGTGGGGTCAAGATTGAAATAGCCGTTGAACGAGGAAGTGAGGAGTTACTGCAGGATCTTGTTGAGACGGGAGAGGATGAACGGCCTGAACCTCGACCTCCGGTCGTCACCATCATGGGACACGTCGATCATGGGAAGACCTCATTGCTTGATGCGATTCGTCAAACTAATGTCGCCGAAGGTGAGGCTGGAGGTATTACTCAGCATATCGGGGCGTACACAGTTTCAGTGCATGGGAAGCAAGTCACGTTTCTGGACACCCCTGGCCACGAGGCCTTCACCGCGATGCGTGCTCGCGGAGCAAAAGTCACTGATATCGTCATTCTGGTTGTGGCCGCGGATGACGGGGTTATGCCGCAGACAGTCGAAGCGATCCATCATGCCAAAGCTGCCGGTGTGTCTTTGATTGTTGCGATCAACAAAGTCGACAAACCTGGCGCGAACACAGAACGAGTCAAAAATGCTCTCTCGGAACACGGTTTAATTTCGGAGGCCTGGGGAGGGGACACCATTATGGTGGAGGTCTCCGCGAAACAGAAGACGGGGCTTGATACCCTGCTGGAGATGATCTTGCTCCAGGCCGAGGTGCTTGAATTTAAGGCGGATCCACACCGACCAGCCCGAGGCATCGTGATCGAAGCTAAAATTGAGCGAGGTCGGGGGCCGGTCGCAACGGTCTTGATACAAAGCGGGACACTCAAGGTAGCCGATGCCTATGTTGTGGGCCCATATAGCGGACGCGTTCGAGCCCTCATCAATGATCGGGGGGAAAAGACAAAACAAGCCGGTCCATCGATTCCTGTGGAAGTGATCGGATTACCCGGAGTTCCTTCGGCGGGAGATGTCTTCCACGTTGTTTCGAACGAAAGAGTGGCACGCGAGATCGCTGAAGAGCGAGCGCAAAAACGACGGGCGGTTGAGTTAGGTGGCCCGGCAAAGGTGTCGCTGGATGATCTTTTTGCGAAGATCCAGGAAGGGTCGGTCAAAGAATTAGCCATCGTAATTAAAGCTGATGTTCAAGGCTCATCTGAAGCGTTGGCAGGCGCCGTTGAGAAGCTCTCGACTGACGCGGTCAAGCTCCGTGTGATTCATAACGGAGTCGGGGGTATCATGGAGTCCGATGTGCTCCTGGCTGCTGCATCACGAGCGATCATTATCGGTTTCAACATTAGGCCAGAACCTAAGGCTGCTTCCTTAGCCGAGCAGCAAGGCGTAGATGTTAGACTCTATACCATCATCTACGACGCCATTGCCGACATCAAGGCTGCAATGGAAGGATTGCTGGAGCCTACACTCAAAGAACGAGTCTTAGGCCGAGCCGAAGTGCGGCAAGTCTTTACGATTCCCAAGGTTGGTGCGGTGGCCGGGGCGTACGTCGTCGATGGTACAATTGCCCGATCGAGTGCTGGGGCTCGGGTTATTCGCGATAATGTCGTCGTCTATCAGGGTAAGTTGGGGTCGCTTCGGCGATTCAAGGACGATGTGCGGGAAGTTCAGCAGGGGTACGAGTGTGGATTGAGCGTTGAAAATTTCAATGATGTCAAGACCGGAGACATCATCGAGACCTATGCAATCGATAAGATCGCAGCGAAGCTCTAGCTACGATTTCCTCGCGAGCATTGTCAATACACGGTAGAAGCCACCCAGGGAGATGACATTTACAGAGACTCATCGGTTGTCTAATCCGAATGAGCAATCGATATGGTCGTCGGACTCTGTACCGTTGAATTATTCATGGCGGGGAACCAGTCGCTAAAAGATAAGCGGCAGGTGTTGCACTCATTGAAAGATCGACTTCGAGGCAAATTTAACCTCTCCATCGCTGAAGTGGACAGCCAGGATCTCTGGCAGAGAGCTGTCTTGGGAATGGCTTGTGTCGCGAATGACGGTGGTCATGTGAATCAAGTGCTTGACCAAGCGTTGAACACGATCAGGGACATGACGGCAGTCGAGATTGTTCGGACTCAGCTAGAATTGCTGTAATTCTCGTTGTAATGCGTGTGATTGTCAACGACACGCGGACAAGATGTCAAAAACAACCTACAAAAGGGCGGATCGGGTGGCTGATCAGATCAGGATGGAAGTAGCTGACATCCTCATGCGAAAAGTCAAAGATCCTCGTGTGCACGATGTCACGGTCACCGATGTCGATATGACCGGAGACTTGCGTACAGCCTATGTGTATATTACGACAATGGAAACCGGCGAGGCAGAACGAAATGTTTTTTCCGGGCTCTCAAAGGCTTCTGGCTTTGTGCGAGCAGAGTTAGGACGCCGACTGTCACTTCGCTATCTTCCCGATCTCATTTTTAAAAAGGATATCAGTGGGCCTCGTGGCGATCGCATTCTGCAGTTGCTCGAAGGGCTGCAGGGGGAATCAGAAGGACATACGATAGCTGAGTCTCAGAGTGAAAGGGCGCAGGCCACCAACTCCTAATGAGTACGAAGACCTCTGGCATCACGATAGATCGTCGAGCCAGCCTAGACGGCGTCCTTATCGCTTACAAGGAAGCCGGATGGACGTCCCATGATGTCGTGGCCAAACTCAGGAAGGTACTTGGAGAAAGTAAGGTTGGTCACGCTGGCACTCTAGACCCCACTGCGACTGGTGTGCTTCCTATTCTGCTCGGTCGGGCTACGAGAATTTCGGAGTACCTCATGGATTGGGATAAGGAATACCGAGCGGTGTTGCGGCTTGGAGAAACGACCGATACGCAAGATGCTGCCGGCAGGGTGCTTACAACGCACAACCCATTCCAAGTGAACGAAGATGCAATTCGAACGACTGTGGCTGATTTCCGAGGGGAGCAAAAGCAATTACCTCCGATGTATTCTGCTGTAAAAGTCAGTGGCCAACCGCTGTATAAAGCAGCCAGAGCGGGAAAAGTTCTCGACAGAGTCGAACGGTCTATAACCATCCACAAACTTGAGGTGGTCGCCGTGAAGGGTCGTGATGTGACGCTGCATATTGTGTGTTCAAAAGGAACATATGTGCGCACATTATGTGCGGACATTGGGCAGTCTTTGGGGGTCGGTGGACATCTCTGTGCCTTGGAACGTGTTCGAGTTGGTCCTCTTTCGATGGATCAGGCCTTGACGATCGATCAAATTGCCGATCATCTCACCATGGGCACGCTTGAACATCACGTGCTTTCATTAGACCATCTCTTATCCCAGCTCCCGGCCGTGGTTGTTAACGCAGAGCAGGCCGAAAGGGTCATACATGGGAATCCGGTCTCTCCGGCTGGAATCCACCAGCTTCCGGTTTCACCGAGTCCTATGTTTGTACGGTTAAAGAATGAAGCCGGTCAACTGTTGGCAATTGGCACACATGATACTGGTAATTTGGGACCAATTAGAATTCGGAAAGTATTCAGTCTCTTGACCCATTAGGATGGAAGGAACCATTATGGCCTTACTTAAGGAAGCGAAGACCGAACTTATTAAACAATTTCAACAGCATGATAAGGACTCGGGTTCCCCCGAAGTTCAGATTGCCGTGTTGACCAACCGGATCACGTATCTAACCGAACATTTCAAGACGCATAAAAAAGATCACCATTCCCGTCGGGGTCTCTTGCAACTGGTCGGACGCAGACGGCGGTTACTTGACTATCTTCGCGGTGTAGAAGAAGCACGATACCGAACGGTGATCGAACGTCTCGGCATTCGGAAGTAAACGGTTACCACAAGAGTCGGGTGGGCTCCGGCTATTGTCGAGCCCACATAAATTCCACAGGTGAACACCGATATGCGCTTTGGCCCTGCGATGTTCGATGCCGTCAGACCAGCTTCTTCGGCTGATCGGAAGATTCGCCCGTTCGAGCGTATCTCAGTGGGCATCTGTGGATCTAACCAGAGGAGACCATAGATGGTACATGTCGTAGAGGTGGACATTGCTGGCCGAACACTTCGCCTTGAAACTGGTCGTGTCGCCAAGCAAGCTGACGGATCAATTTGGGCGACATACGGAGACACCGTTGTTCTGGCGACAGCTGTTGCTGCACAGACGGCCAAACCAGGAATTGATTTTCTTCCACTCACAGTCGACTATCAGGAAAAGGCGTACGCGGCGGGGAAAATTCCAGGCGGCTATTTTAAACGCGAAGGTCGGCCGGCGGAAAAAGAAGTCCTGACCAGCCGATTGATCGACCGCCCCATCCGACCACTCTTTCCGGAAGGCTACTATTTTGAAACACAGGTCATTGCCTCGGTGCTCTCCGCGGATAAGACCGGGTCTTCTGATGTGATCGGAATCACTGCGGCATCCGCTGCCCTGGCGGTTTCCAATATTCCGTTTCATGGGCCAGTCGCTGGAGTGAAGATCGGCCGTATCAAGGGACAACTTGTCGTTAATCCAGACCTTGAGTCACTGGAGCAGAGCGACCTTCACCTGGTCGTCGCCGGTACCGCCGATGCGGTCATGATGGTCGAAGCCGGAGCCAATGAACTACCGGAACAGACTATGCTCGAAGCCCTGGAGCTAGCTCATTCCGAAATCAAAATAATCGTCAAGAAGATCGAAGAGCTGGCGAGCAAAGTCGGCAAGGTGAAGCGAGAGGTGACGGCTGAATCGATCGATGCCCACTTACAGGCCGAGGTCAAGGCCCTGGTTGCTCAGCCGATCCGGGAAGCAATCATGATCTCCAACAAGACTGCTCGGCAAGAACGACTGGATCAGATTCTAGCCGACACCCTTGAAAAGCTGAAAAAGACGGATGACTTGTCACGTGAACGGCACGTGAAGATAGTCTTCCATCAGCTCGAGTACACGGAAGTTCGAAAGATGATCTTAGAAAATCAGTCCCGAGCCGATGGGCGTGGTCCTGCCGATATCCGTCCGATTACCTGCGAAGTGGGTGCGTTGCCAAGGGCCCACGGGTCAGCAATTTTTACCCGCGGCGAAACACAGAGCTTGGCGGTTGTTACGTTGGGAACAACCGACGATGAGCAACGCATCGACGCGCTGGAAGGTGAATACACCCGTACATTTATGCTCCACTACAACTTTCCGCCCTTCAGCGTCGGTGAAGCACGACCTTTACGCTCTCCAGGTCGACGGGAAGTCGGGCATGGCGCATTGGCTGAACGGGCGTTGAAGCCCGTTATCCCAAACAAGGATGTGTTCCCTTACACGCTGCGGATTGTGTCTGAGATTCTAGAATCAAATGGGTCGTCGTCGATGGCGACGGTCTGTGGGGGTACACTGGCCATGATGGATGCCGGTGTTCCCATCAAGGAACCGGTAGCAGGCATTGCGATGGGGTTGATCAAGGAAGGCGACGACGTCATCATTCTCTCAGACATTCTTGGCCTGGAAGACCATTTGGGCGATATGGACTTCAAGGTGTGTGGAACGAAGAACGGGGTCACGGCGCTCCAAATGGATATTAAAATTGGGGGAATTACCACCGCACTGATGCAGCGGGCTTTGGAGCAAGCTCGCCTGGGACGATTGCACATCCTCGGTCATATGGCGAACGCGCTTGCCGGAGCCAGGACCGTTCTTTCTCCATTTGCCCCACGCATCCATACGATGAAAGTCAAACAGGATAAAATTCGAGACATCATCGGCCAGGGTGGGAAAACGATTCGAGGTATTCAGTCCGATTGCGGAGTCAAAATTAGTGTTGAAGATACCGGAATCGTCACTATTGCTTCTTCCGACGAAGCGTCATTACAAAAGGCCAAGGACATCATCGGTCGCTTGACGGAAGAAGTCGAAGTAGGGAAGGTCTATATGGGAACCGTCAGAAAGATCATGGACTTCGGTGCTTTTGTAGAGGTCTTGCCAGGAACAGATGGGTTGGTCCACATTTCTCAACTGGCGCATCACCGTGTAAAGGCGGTGTCCGACGAAGTCTCAGAAGGGGACCAAATTCTGGTCAAGGTCCTGGAAATCGATAAACAGGGCAAGATTCGTCTGAGTCGAAGAGAGACGCTTCCTATGCCGACAGGAAGCGGCGACAAAGATCCTTCCAGCGAGTAACTCTTGTATCGCAAGCTCATTCTCGATAACGGGATTCGCCTCGTTACTGAGCGAATCCCGACTCTCAAGTCTGTCACTATCGGTATTTGGGTCGATGTGGGATCCCGGGACGAAAGCCCAGCGCAAGCCGGGTACTCCCACTTTATCGAACACATGTTCTTCAAAGGGACGGCCACTCGCTCGGCAACGGACATTTCGAAAGAAATCGATGGTCTTGGAGGCGAAATCAATGCCTTCACCACGCGCGAGACGACGACGTTCTACGTCAAGATCTTGGATCAACACCTGCCCAAAGCCTTGGATCTTCTATCGGACCTCTTCCTCCGATCACGGCTCGCTAAAAAGGAGATCGAGAAAGAAAAGCAGGTGATTCGTGAGGAAATCCGTATGGTCCAAGATGATCCGGAGGACTTGGTCCAGGACCTCCACACAAAATTGATCATGGGGCGACATCCCTTGAGTCGCCCGATTCTAGGAAGGGAATCAACGATCGCCCACATCACCCGACAAGATCTGTTGCACTACATCGATGCGCACTATCGACCCGAAAAGATTGTCATTGCCGTGGCTGGGAACTTTGATCAGCCGCAACTTGAAGATACCATCACCCACGTGTTCGAGAAGTATGGCCATACCGCTCGGGCACTGCCCGCCGAACGCCGGCCTCCCGAACTGTGTAGCGGCGTGACCATGAAACTAAAGCCTTTGGAACAAGTCCATCTGTGCGTCGGATTGCCCGGAGTTGCCGCTGGTCACAAGGATCGATACGCGGTCTATGCTCTGAATAGTGTGCTGGGTGGCAGTGTCAGCTCAAGACTTTTTCAAGAGATACGGGAGAAACGAGGGTTGTCCTATTCGATCTATTCCTTCTTGTCGGGCTATTCTGATGGCGGAACCATCACGATTTATGCAGGGACTCAGGCGCGAGAAGTTGAGCGCGTACTCGATTTAGTTTGTCGCGAAATTCGAAAGCTGGCCAAGCAGGGCATCGACCCCACTGAATTGAGGCGCACGAAGGATCAAATGAAAGGCAGCCTCATGCTCAGCCTGGAGAGTTCCCATAGTCGCATGAATAAGCTGGCCAAAGACGAACTCACGGCGGGCGCCCATACGACCCTCGAAGACATGATCCGAAAAATTGATGCCGTGACGGATCATCAGATCGCTCGTGTCGCGCGGGACTTTCTCATTTCTCATAAAATGGCGCTGACCGCCCTTGGGCCGCTTTCCTCCCGCCAGAGCCAAGCCCTCAGTGCCAGGTATCCGTGATCACTCGGTACTTTCCCCTGCTAATGTCATCTAGCGCATTGTTTTATAAACGGTTTTATAGGGTACCCTCTTCTGGTTTGTTCAAGCAAACATTTCCTTGACTTGACCTCGCAGTTTCAGTACCGTTCCGATACTATTGCCCGGTTTTGTGGATTGTTCTCAGAAAATTACAGAATCCGAGGTGGGCAATGAGTGATTTTGCATATCCTTTGGATACATCACAAACACTGAATAATTATTGGCTGGTCAACCTATCGTGTTCAATTTGATGAAGGAGGGAAGAGGTATGAAGAGGGCTGTCGTTCTAGCTGCCGTAGCGGTATTTTGTGGGTTCGGCTTGCTAGCAGCCGAATCGTCATTTGCCGCGGGGGCCATTGAAAAATTGGGCCTTGCTGATTCGGTCGTTGGTGGGAAACCACTGAAGGCTGAGGCTGGGTTGAAGACGCTGCAAGGACGGGTCTGGTCGCAATGGGCTGACAATCCCGATGGGGAACTTCTGTTTGGGATCCAGTACTGGAATACCGGAGAACCAGGCTCTGGTGACACCGGTGGCCGATCCTCGACCATGCTTGACGTAAAACCGCCGGATCCTTTGTTCAGTTGCTGCGCCTGGGGATTTTCGGGTGGAGCCGAAAAGAATTCGACGTACTCTGGCTGGTATCACGCAGCGACCACCGTTCGCCTGGCCGTTAAGGACAAGGCGCTAATGGACCAGATCATCAAGGCTTCTCAGGAACTGGTCGCTATGGAAGTCACGCTGAGTGGTCGAACCATTACCGCTTTCAAAGTGCTGAAGGAAGACTAGGCATTCCAACGGCGGAAGACGTTTTAAGGAGGATGTGATCATGATCTTGCAGAAGCAAAGTGCAGCTATTCTTGCAGCCGTTGCGCTGGTACTTGGTATGGGTTCGACGGCTTCCGCGATTGAATCATTTCAGGAACGGTTTGAGTGGGGAGATATGAGCAAGCCGACCACCATCCAAGGTCGGGTGATCGTGCTGGATCCCTATGAAGAGGCTGTCTGGATCAATGTTGCTGTCTACGGCGGTAGCGCCGAAAGCGGCTTGTTTTGGCAAAAGGTTCATCCGGGGAAAACGTTGAAATTCTATGCCGAGAAGTCTGCCTGGCAAGAGATCAAGAAGATGGGGCGATCCCACGCGGGACCGGCAGCTGCCAAGGAAGTGCCTCCTGGTAGCACCACAGATTTGATCGAATTCGTTGCCGTAGAAAGTGATCAAAACCATCGTGTTATTTCGTCAGTGAAAAAGCTTCACGAGGTTGCTGGTAACATGGGCAAGCCTCTAAGTATTTCCGGCCTTCGTTTGAAGGAATGTGCTGGGAAAAACGATTTTGACTCGGCCTGTTCAAAGGCCAAGACAAGCCTTAATGAATCACCGGTATCGCCGGATGGGAGCAACGTAGGCATGCAATATGATGTGATGATTCCTGGTGGAAAAACAGTCGGTGGATTGATTCCCTGGACTGCATCCTATAATCAAGCACACTAGACCATAGAACGAGGTAAGTAGTCAAAAAGGCGGCCTTCTCCGTGTAGGGAAGCCGCCTTTTTCTTTATCGCATTAATCAGTCCACGGTCTAGGTGCTGGATGCCTGGCCGGAATCCTGTTTAACCATGCGCTGAAGGTCGGCCAGGCGATTCATCGCATCCAGCGGTGTTATTGAAAATAGATCGATCTGCTTCACCTCATCGATGATTGGATGGGGTTGAGGGAGAGCTTGGGTCGTCCTGGTAGAATGTTCTCGTGTGAACTCGGAACGGGCTGCATCGGGTTGCTCCAGTTGGCACAGGACAGCTTGTGCTCTACTAATCACAGCGGTCGGTAACCCGGCGAGCTTTGCCACATGAATCCCATAACTGCGATCTGCCTTCCCGGCCACAATCTTTCTTAGAAAGACGACATCTCCGCCGCGTTCCTGAACTGCCACGCGATAATTCCTGATCCCCTCCCGTTGCCGTTCCAAATCGGTCATTTCATGATAGTGCGTGGCAAACAGGGTACGTGCCCCTAAACGAGTGCGGTCATGGATATATTCCGCAATCGCCCAGGCCAGACTGAGCCCATCGTAAGTGCTGGTGCCTCGACCGATTTCATCCAACAAGATTAAACTTCGCGGTGTGGCTGTTCGTAGAATCTGCGCGGTTTCGACCATTTCAACCATGAAGGTGCTCTGGCCTCCGGCTAAATTATCAGAGGCCCCTACCCTTGTGAAAATTCGGTCTGTGACCCCAATTCGGGCCTCGGCCGCCGGAACAAAGCTCCCTATTTGCGCCATCAGCACAATCAGCGCCACCTGCCGAAGATACGTGCTCTTTCCTGCCATGTTCGGCCCGGTGAGGATCACGAGACGGTTCGTGCCCAAATCCAGACACGTGTCATTCGGGACGAAAGTAGTATCCACACAGAGGCGCTCCACGACAGGATGGCGACCCTCCTGAATCGTAAGCGATCCATCTTCGGTGACCGTCGGTTTCACGTACCGATGGAGGGCGGCCACTTCAGCCAGCCCGGCCACGACATCGATCAGGGAGAGAGTCGTGGCTATCTGGTCCAATCGAGCCGATCCCTCGGCAAGCCGTGCAAGAAGCCGAACAAACGCATCCTGTTCGCAGGCCAGCAGCTTCGCATCAGCGCCGATGACACGTTCCTCCAGCTCCTTCAACTCGGCCGTCATAAACCGTTCGGCATTGACGAGGGTCTGTTTACGGATGTAGTCGGCCGGCACACGGCTGAGATTGGCCTTAGTCACCTCGATGTAATAGCCGTAGACATTGTTGTAGCGAACTTTCAGCGAATCAATACCGGTCCGTTCACGTTCGCGAACCTCAAGAGAGGCAATCCACCCTTTGCCTTCCTTACTGACCTTGCGCCACTCGTCGATGTGCGGGTCGTATCCCTCCTTGAAAATATTTCCCTCTCGAACCAAGAATGGGGCATCAGGCAGGATGGACTGTTCGATCAGCTCATGGAGATCCTGCGCGCTGTCCCACGAGCCGAGCGCATCACCAAACAGTTGGCTCCGAAGCACGTGTAATTGAGTGAAGATTTCCGGCAGCGCACCGAGCGAGCGTTTCAAGGCAAGCAGTTCACGCGGGCCCGACAACCCCAGAACAAGCCGGCTACCCAGTCGTGCGATATCTTGAACCTCGCGTAGGGCAGAACGGAGGGCCGTTCGAACCATCATCCGGTCCTTCAATTCCTCAACGGCGTCCAATCTCGGCCGAATCTGCTCGCAGCGAATCAACGGCCTGACCAGCCACTGGCGGAGAAGGCGGCTTCCCATGGCGGTGCCGGTGCGATCGAGAATACCAACGAGTGTCGTCGGGTTGGAGCCGGAGGCACCCTCACCTCCGACCATTGGTTTCAGCAATTCAAGATTGCGAATGGTCGTACTGTCGAGTTGCATGCACTCGCTGGTGTGACGTCGCGTGATCCGACGGATATGCGTGAGGGGGACGGCCGGCTGGGTCTCACCCAGGTATTCCAACACTGCTCCAGCCGCACCGATACCTGCTGATAGATCTTGACATCCAAAATGTTCAAGTGACTCCCTCCCGAACTGTGCCTGAAGTACACGCTCGGCATGTGTGCGGTCGAACGAGTCAGGGGGACGCAGACACAGACGGGCTCCTCCCACCTCATCAATCCACCGGAAGTTTTGGCGATCGCAATTCTCAGGGAGCAGCAATTCGCGAGGCTCCGAACGGGCAAGTTCCGCCAGGGTCTGGGTAACCGCGTGAGGACCGTCTGTCTCCATGACCCAAAATTCTCCCGTGGACACTTCAAGGGAAGCCAATCCGATGACCAATCCTCGGGTAGAATCCTGACGAATCGTCAGTGCGGCCAGGTAGTTGAGCTCGTGAGGAGACAAAAACTCAGTATCGACCAGGGTGCCCGGGGTGTAGAGTCTGACCACTTCACGGCGTACCAAGCCCTTGGCAGCCTTGGGGTCTTCGACCTGTTCGCACAAGGCCACGATCCGTCCGGCTTTCAATAACTTCGCAATGTAGCCGGTCGCGGCATGAAACGGAACGCCACAAAGGGGAACTGGATCGGCGCTGTTCTTATCGCGTGACGTCAGGGCAATAGAGAGAATTCCGGAAGCCACCTGAGCGTCTTCATAGAACATCTCATAAAAATCTCCCACTCGAAAAAACAGAATCGCGTCAGGATATCCCTGCTTGATGTCGCGATACTGTCGCATCAACGGACTCAGTGTAAGGTCACGCATTGTGATAATTCCCAGGATCTTCCAGCTGGGACGAGGCAGAGGGTCGCCCGGACATCTTCTCCAATGATTGCCGAAGACGTTCCAGATCAACCTCGGCCTGCTGTAACGACTTCGTTTTTCGTTTAAGGTCGATTCGCGCTCGTACCCAAGGGGGAAACAATAAGATCGCTGCGACGAGAAGACCGACGAGGAACCCAGCCATGATGGGTTGGTAAATAGGAGTCGAGGCTTCAAGCAAGCCGAAGAAATACCTCAGGGTGACTTCCTCTTCTTGGTTTTGAAGGAAAAACGCCAGTGAAAGCAGTAAGAGGATACCAATTAGGACAACGCGGATCATCGGTCAGACACCTTTCCCCTGGCTCGGCTTTCCGATCGAGGGGATCGTGACCGTCGACCACTTAAATGGCGAGCCCTATAGATCCGCATCAAAAGCGATCGAGCCTCGGCCCCTCGGGCTCTTAGCCGCGCTATTCTGGTCGTTCTGGTTCGATGAATCAACTGCACGTCAAGGCGATCTGATGGGAGTAACTCAGGAAATCGATCGGCCCATTCAACCGCGGTCGCAGTCTCACCTGAAAAGCAAGCCGATAGTCCGATTGCCTCAGCTTCTGCAGCGTGGTGCAATCGATAGAGATCAAGGTGAAGGAGCGGAAGTCTTCCGTGGTATTCGTGCATGAGCATGAATGTGGGACTGGAGACAGCCGACGCTGATCCTCCAAGTCCGGCGAGGATCCCGCGGACCAGGGCAGTTTTTCCTGCGCCCAATTCTCCGATCAAAGCGAGCACGTCGCCCTCTTGCAGCACCGTCCCAATCGTCCGGCCAAACAAATCTGTCTCACGAGGAGATAAAAGCGGCACATCCAGGAGGTCACGAAATTTAGACATAAAACCGGTCCAGGACGGGCTTGTCGTGCACCAAATCGAATCAATTGTCCGCGGTCTCGCCGACAAGTTTGAAGGCATAGGGAATCTGTTCCACCAGATCTCCCGCGATCATCCCAGCTTGTCCCTTGTCGGCAGCAGCCAAATCACCAGCCAATCCATGAAGGTAGGTCGCGGCGCAAGCGGCCTCCCATGATGGAAAACCTTGTGCAAGAAGTCCTACCATCATACCCGTCAACACATCACCGGTTCCCGCTGTCGCCATTCCAGGATTTCCGGTCGGACAGATGGCAACCGCACCGTCCGGTCGTGCCACCATCGTTCTGGATCCCTTTAACACAACGAACAAACCGCGCTCCCGAGCAAAGCGTGTGGCAATACCGAGCCGGTCATTATTGACGGTTTGAGACGTGGCCTCCGGCTCGAGTCGTGCCATCTCACCGGGATGGGGAGTGATGATCGGAGGAGTTTTGCAGGATGCGAGCAAACCGATACGTCCAGACAAGGCGTTCAGCGCATCAGCGTCAAACACCGTTGGTCGGTCAACATGCTTCGTCAGGGCTTGAATGAGCTCGACTGTCTCGGGAGCCGTTGAAAGCCCTGGCCCAATCGCTATAGCCGTTCTGGCCGACATGAACGAGATCAACCGGTCCAAGCCCGTCCTTGCCAACGTCCTGGCCTTGGTTTCCGGCATGGGGAGGGTCATGGCCTCAAGCAGCTTGGCTTCTAGTACATCATTGACGCTGGAGGGAGTTGCGACCGTTACCAACCCTGTTCCCACTCGAAGTGCGGCTCGCGCGGTAAGCGCAGCGGCGCCAGTCTTCCCTACTGAACCAGCGATGATACCGGCATGCCCGAACGTTCCTTTATGGCTCGATGGACGTCGACTGGGTAGGAATGCCTGCACCGCTGTTCGGTTTATCAAGGCGATACGACTGGCCACAGCGTCAACGTAAGCGGGCGGAATACCGATATCAATAACCGTGATCTCCCCCGCGTGATCCATTCCCTGGCCTTGATAGAGCCCCAATTTAGGGAGGCCGAATGTGACCGTGAGGGAGGCGCGCACCGTTCGACCAAGGATGGCTCCGGTGTCGGCATGGAGCCCCGATGGAAGATCGACGGCTACCACGGGATGAGGGGCGTCGTTGATACTGTCAATGACTTCGGCATAACGCCCAGTGACTGGGGAGGAAAGCCCCGTTCCGAGGAGCGCATCAATCAGGAGGTCACTGTCGTTCACAAGCGTTTGCGCCTGAGCCTTTGACGTGTAGGGATACACGGAACCAGTGCCTGCTCCGCGAACAAATTGTTTATACATCGTGGCGGCATCACGGCTGAGTTCCCGGGGGGATGCAAGCGTGAGGACACGCACCTTCGCCTGACGTCGGCGAAGAAGACGAGCTGCAACGAACCCATCACCACCGTTATTTCCCTTGCCGCAGACGATGGTCACCGTCTTGCCGCGTACAGATCCCCACCGTTTCTCAAGGGACGAGACAATCCCCATTCCGGCTCGTTCCATCAACGTCGTGGCCGGCACGCGAGCCTCGGTGATCGTTCTCCGATCAAGCTCCTGCATCTGTGCAGCGGTGACGATTTTGGTCATGACGAACCGAGGATGAGAAACCGACGGACTCGTCGGCTCACAGAGTTAGCTCAAGAGGGCCTTCATTTCTTTAACAGCCTGAACGAGACCCACAAGGACGGCCCGTGCGATGATACTATGGCCGATGTTGTACTCGACGATTTCTGCAATATGCGTCAAGCGCTTGACGTTACGGTAGTCCAGTCCGTGACCAGCATTGACTCCAATCCCTAACTTGTACGCCAGTCTTGCGGCTTGCGTGATGGATTCAAACTCCGTATCAGCTTCTTTCGATCGTGTGGCATTTGCATATCGCCCGGTGTGCAACTCCACAAAATCTGCGGAGATTTTGTGAGCCGCTTTCACTTGACCGAGATCCGGTTCGATAAAGACGCTGACCGGAATCCCGCCGCCATGCAACGCGGAAATGATGTGTTGAATTCGATCCCGCTGTCCGGCGACATCGAGTCCCCCTTCGGTGGTCAGCTCCTGTCGCTTTTCTGGTACCAATGTGACCAGGTCCGGTCTGACATTCAGTGCGATTTTCACCATCTCGTCGTCCGCCGCCATTTCTAGATCAAGCTTGGTACGGGTCACTTCGCGTAGAAGACGAAGATCGCGATCTTGAATATGCCGACGATCCTCCCGCAAGTGCACGACCAGCCCGTCGGCTCCCGCGAGCTCCACGAGCACCGCTGCGGCCAACGGATCCGGATCGGTCCCTCCACGAGCCTGTCTCAAAGTCGCAACATGGTCAACGTTCACACCAAGCCGAGGCATCACCCCTCCTTGTTCTATAAACGCAATTCCTATCGGACAATGTGAAGGTGGAACTTTTGGGGGATCAAGCTAAAATCACCCGTTTGTATTACTAGCAGAAAGGAATCAGAGGGGGCAAGGATAGGATTGCCGAGTCGTTCAGCAGTCGCTCTGATAGAACCTGACCAGATACTTGTCAGACGCATAGAAAAATGACGCAAATTGACTCGACCACAGCCGTGAATTAGAATAGGCGCCTCTCGTCCCCTCGCTCATTCAGGGCGATGAGTCCTGCTGCTACATTTTCTGGAAACGGTCAAGGGAAGTTCATGGGGTTGGGTGAAGGTTTCTATCGGATCAAACGACTGCCTCCGTATGTCTTCGCCCAGGTTCAATCCCTGAAGCTTGAAGCACGGCAACGCGGTGAGGACATTATCGATTTCGGGATGGGTAATCCCGATCAACCGACTCCGTCCCATATCGTGGAGAAGATGATCGAGGCGGCCCGAAAGAGCAAGAATCATCGGTATTCGGCGTCACGTGGGATTACGAAGCTGCGCCATGCAATTTGTAGTTGGTATAAGCGAAATTATGATGTCGAGTTGGATCCAGAGACGGAAGCTATCGTTACCATTGGATCCAAAGAAGGGCTTGCCCACCTGGCATTGGCCACGATTGGTCCGGGTGATGTCGTTCTGACCCCGACGCCCACATATCCGATCCATATGTACAGTTTCATCATCGCCGGTGGAGAAGTTCGTGGCATCGAACTCCGCCAGGACAGCGACTTTTTCGAAGACTTGACCCGTGTCTATCGACAGACTCTTCCGAGGCCAAAAATTCTCGTCATCAATTTCCCACACAATCCCACCACCGCCGTGGTGGATTTTGAATTTTTCAAGAAGATCGTGGCCTTTGCTAAAGAGCATAACGTCATCGTCATCCACGACCTGGCCTATGCCGATCTGGTGTTTGACGGGTACAAGGCTCCCAGTTTTCTTCAGGTCCCTGGCGCCAAAGACTGTGGCGTGGAGTTCTATACACTTTCCAAAGCCTACAATATGCCGGGCTGGCGAGTCGGGTTCTGTGTGGGCAATCGAGAGGTGGTCGGGGCCTTGGCAAAGATCAAAAGCTATCTTGATTATGGGATTTTTCAGCCGCTGCAGATCGCGAGTGTGATCGCGCTGAACGGTCCTCAGGACTGCGTCAAGGAGACGGTGCAGCGGTATCAGAAGCGCCGCGATGTGCTGGTGGGTGGACTCAATCGAATTGGATGGCACGTCACCAAACCACAGGCCACGATGTTTGTGTGGGCACCCATCCCCGTACCCTACCGACATATGGGATCATTGGAGTTTTCAAAATTGTTGCTCAAGGAGGCGAAGGTAGCCGTATCACCAGGCATCGGATTCGGCGAGGGTGGCGACGATTATGTACGATTTGGTCTCGTGGAAAATGAGCATCGAACCAGACAAGCCGTCCGAGGAATCCGTAAGGCCCTCAACCTCGATGGGAGTGACGAGTGAAGTCGCGCATAGGAGTCGGGATCGTCGGATTTGGCACAGTCGGGACCGGAGTCGCGAAGATTCTCGTGAACAGTGCGGCCCTCATCACCCGCCGCGTGGGTGTGCCGATCGAACTGGTTCGTGTGGCGGACCTCGACATTGCCAGAGATCGCGGTGTCACGCTGAAACCTGGGGTGCTTACCACCGACGCCAAACAGGTGTTGACCGATCCGAACGTCGATATCGTGATCGAACTCATCGGTGGATACGATACGGCGAAGCGGGTCATGTTGGATGCGATTGCCGCAGGAAAACATGTCGTCACTGCCAACAAGGCGTTGCTCGCCCAACATGGAGAGGACATTTTTCAAGCCGCCACGAGCAAGGGTGTGGAGTTGGGGTTTGAGGCCAGTGTAGGCGGAGGTATTCCTGTCATTCGAGCATTGACGGAGGGGTTGGCCGGCAATAGGATTGAGTCCATCTACGGGATCATCAACGGGACGTCGAACTACATTTTGTCCCGCATGACCCATGAAGGACACAGTTTCCAAACGGTACTAGAGGACGCACAGCGAGCCGGCTATGCTGAGGCTGACCCAACCTTTGACGTCGCGGGGATCGATTCGGCCCACAAGCTTGCCATTCTGGCTTGTCTTGCCTACGGCATGCCGGTTGACTTCAAGGAGGTCTATACCGAAGGCATTACCAGCATCACGCCGGTCGACATCGCCTATGCGAAACAGTTCGGGTATACCATCAAGCTGCTCGGTATCGCGAAGCTCATGGATGGGGAAATTGAGGCGCGGGTTCATCCGACCATGCTTCCATCCACCTCACCGATCGCTCAAGTCGAGGATGTGTACAATGCCATTCAGCTTGTGGGTGACGCGGTTGGGGATGTCGTCCTCTATGGGCGAGGAGCCGGATCCATGCCGACCGGAAGCGCAGTAGTGAGTGATATCATCGCGATCGCGCGAAACGTGATCAAGGGCGCCATTGGTCGGGTACCAGTGGCCTCGTTCCAGCAGGATCAACGAAAACCACTACGGGTGCGGTCGATGGAGGAAATCAGCTCGCTCTACTATCTGCGGTTCACGGTTGTGGATCGCCCTAGTGTGTTGGCGCAGATCGCCGGGGAGTTGGGACGCTGTGGGATCAGCATTTCGTCCATGGTGCAACAAGGACGTTGTGAAGGACAAACGGTCCCGGTCGTCATCAAGACACACAGCGCGAAAGAACGTGATGTGCAAACCGCCCTTCGTGAAATCAACCGAAAGCCGTTCGTCTCCGAGCCGACAATGCTCATTCGGGTCGAAGGCAAGGATGAGTGATCGATGAATCGCTGGCGTGGAATCATAGAGGAATACCGAAAATTCCTCCCTGTGACCGAGAAGACCCCGGTCATTAGCTTGGGAGAAGGCAACACGCCGCTGATTCGTGCCACCAGATTGGCCCAGGCGATCGCCCCGGGAATTGAGCTCTATCTCAAATTTGAAGGAGTCAATCCCACTGGGTCATTCAAAGATCGCGGCATGACGCTGGCCATCTCAAAGGCGGTAGAAGCCGGCGCACGGGCCGTGATGTGCGCCTCGACAGGCAATACTTCAGCCTCAGCCGCCGCCTATGGAGCGCGTGCCGGATTGTCCGTCTATGTCTTGATTCCAGCCGGAAAGATCGCGATGGGCAAACTCTCCCAGGCGATGATGCATCAGGCGACGGTCATTCAAATCGAGGGTAATTTTGATCAAGCCCTGGCGCTCGTGAAAGACTTTTCTACGTCGCTCCACATTGAACTCGTCAACTCAGTGAACCCGTTCAGGATCGAGGGACAGAAAACCGCGGCCTTTGAGATCTGCGACCAACTCGGCGAAGCTCCGGCCCTTCATGTCTTGCCGGTCGGGAATGCCGGCAACATTACCGCCTATTGGAAAGGGTACAAAGAATACCGTGCGGCGAACCAGGTCAGGCAAGTCCCACGCATGATGGGGTTTCAAGCTTCAGGGGCAGCCCCAATCGTGTTGGGGAAAGTCGTCGAACACCCCCAAACCGTTGCTACCGCGATTCGAATCGGCAATCCTGCCAGTTGGTCCTCGGCCCTTGCAGCGGTTGACGAGTCCACCGGCCTGATCGATCTGGTGACGGATGAGGAAATTCTTCAGGCGTATACTACCGTAGCAGCTACGGAAGGAGTCTTTTGCGAACCGGCGTCGGCCGCATCCGTTGCCGGGGTGGCAAAACTGCATAGAAACCAAGCCCTGAAAGAAGGGGAAACCGTCGTCTGCACCTTGACAGGACATGGATTGAAGGATGCTGATACGGCGATCGGCGTGTCGAAACCACCACAAACTGTCAAGGCGACCCGCGAGGATGTTGCCAGGTTTTTGAAAGTCTGATCTGAGAGGCGAGTAAACCCCATGAAATATGTGATCGTGCATGCCGGCGGAATCGCCAATCACCCGCAAGAAGAACTAGGAGGTCGGACCCCACTCCAAGAGGCTGCCACGCCTTCTCTCGATCGTCTGGCACGGTGCGGAGAACTTGGGCAACTGCTGATTCCTGCTGAAGGTGTTCACCCGGGTGGAGGCCTAATCGGCACCGCGATCCTTGGCTATGACCCGAAGAAGTTTTACCCCGGCCCTGGTCCCCTTGAGGCTGCCAGCTTGGGAGTGTCTGCGACGGAACAGGACGTGGTCTATCGCTGCACGATGGTCACCTTGGCACCAGAGGGAAGGAAGAGCGGCGAAATCAAAAAATTAGGCCCCCACGTCATTATGGAAGATGCCACGGCCGGGTTGATCGAGACAGAGGACGCGCGTGACCTACTCGAGTCGATCAATGAACAGCTCGGCTCCGAAACCATCCAGTTCTATCCAGGCGCTGGACACCGTCATGTCATGGTGTGGGTGAATGGAAAACCGAGAGCTCTCTGCACTGATCCGCAGTCGATCCTCGGCAAGCCGATTGCCGATGCGCTCCCGGCTGGAGATGGGGCAGACATTCTTCGGAAGCTCATGGATGCATCCTATCTCATTTTGCGGGATCATCCGATCAATGATGAACGGGTCGCGGCCGGGAAGAAACCAGCCAATTGCCTCTGGCTCTGGGGTGAAGGACGGGCCGTGATGTGGCCGAGTCTAGCGGAACAATACGACATCGTGGGCTCGGTCGTGGCCACCAACGACGTCCATCGGGGCCTCGGGATCAATGCTGGCCTCGATGCGGTGGATCCTGAACGGCTGGAAGGTGGAGATCTTCGGACCAAGGCGACTATAGCCTTGGAGGAATTTGCCAAGAAGGATTTTGTGTATGTCCATGCCAAGTTGACGGACGAAGTCATCCATGGCACCGACATCAAGGCCAAGGTTCTGGGAATAGAAGAGTTCGATCGGAACCTGGTCGGTCCCTTGGTTGAAGGGTTGGACAAGCAAGGACCCTATCGCTTCCTGGTGATCTGTGACCATAGCGCAGGCATTCAGGGGCCGGCATTCTATGCGTTCGGTGAAGGAGGCGGAAAAGATATCGGGACTCCCGGTCGCCGCTTCACCGAGGCCGATGCGAGTGCCTCCAGCACCTCTGCTCGTGACGCGACTAAATTCGCGAACAAGTTCTTCTCAAAAACCTGACGATTGTGGCGCTGATCGTTCAAAAATACGGTGGCACCTCCGTGGGCACGATCGAGCGCATCCATCGCGTAGCCGACCGTATAGCCCGAACCCAAGGTGAAGGGCATCAGGTCGTCGTCGTCCTCTCGGCGATGAGCGGCGAAACGGATCGACTGCTCAAACTCGCCCATGAGGTAACCGGGACTCCAGATGAACGTGAATTGGATATGTTGCTCTCGACGGGCGAGCGAGTCACCATCGCCCTGCTGGCGATGGAGTTGCGCGGGCGAGGGCTCAATGCGCGGTCCTTCACAGGCCGTCAGGTCGGCATCATCACCGATAGCGCCCATACCAAAGCTCGTATTGCACGCGTCACGGCTGATCGAATTAAAGAGGCCTTGAACGAGGGCGTCATCCCCATCGTGGCCGGATTCCAAGGCATCAACGAACGCTCTGATGTCACCACCCTCGGCCGAGGCGGATCCGATCTTTCCGCCGTTGCGCTGGCAGCAGCCTTGAAGGCGAATCGGTGCGTCATCTTCACCGATGTCGACGGGGTTTATACTGCGGACCCCAACATCGTGCCCGCAGCCAAGCGGATCGACAAGATTGCCTATGAAGAGATGCTGGAGATGGCCAGTCTTGGCGCAAAAGTGCTTCAAACCCGATCAGTGGAGTTTGCCGCCAAGTTCAATGTGCCGGTCGAAGTGAATTCCAGCTTCACAGAAGGGAAGGGAACGCTCGTGTCGAAGGAAGATAAGGATATGGAGGCCGTGGCGGTAGCTGGGGTGACTGGCGACCGTAATCAAGCCAAGATCACGATCATCGGCGTTCCTGACAAGCCGGGTATTGCCGGGCGAATTTTTGGTCCCGTGGCAGAGGCCCACATCAATGTCGACATGATCATTCAGAACATCGGTCAAGCGGCCTTGACCGATCTCTCTTTCACCGTCCCCCGCGCCGATTTGAAGAGAGCTGAGCCACTCATTCAACGAGTGGCAAAGGACATCGAGGCCAAGTCTGTTTCGATCACCGAAGCCATCGCCAAAGTGTCGCTTATCGGCGTCGGCATGCGCTCGCACTCTGGGGTGGCAGCGAAGATGTTCGAAGTACTGTCTCGGGAGGGCGTCAATATCATGATGATCAGCACCTCGGAGATCAAAATTTCCTGCGTGATCGAGGAGAAGTACTTGGAGCTGGCCATGCGCTCGCTCCATACGGCCTTCGATCTCGATCAGAGGCAGACCTAACACCCAATTGACCTCATTCTCATTAAACCAGCGGCCCTGAACGATACTCCTCTACGGGAATGAATTTGATGTGAATACCCACACGAACGATGGCCCTCCCATCTCGACAGGCGAGCCCATCTCCTGATACCCTTTCTCACCATGACTAGAAAATCCCACCAATCTCGCGTTTCTCGCGCCTCACGTGAGCATCCGCCCGTGCATCCGCGACGGCCGTCGGCGGAACAAATGACGGAGTTGGAGATCTATGACACGACCTTGCGGGACGGCGCCCAGGCGGAAGACGTCAGTTTCTCGGCAGATGATAAGGTCTTGATCGCGCAGAAGCTGGACGAGTTGGGTGTCCATTTTATCGAGGGCGGGTGGCCGGGGGCGAACCCGAAGGACATTGAATTCTTCCGGATGATGAAGACCATCCCGCTGAAGCATGCGAACGTGATCGCCTTTGGGTCGACCCGGAAGGCCAGCAACACGGTCCGTAAGGATCCGAATCTTCAAGGCCTACTCGCAGCTGAGACCGCGATCATCACGCTCTTTGGAAAGACCTGGTCGTTGCATGTGACCGACGCACTCGGTATCTCATTGGCCAAGAACTTGGAATTGATCGGCGATTCCGTTGCCTATCTGCGAAGCAAGGGGCGCCGGGTCTTCTACGACGCCGAACACTTCTTTGACGGCTATAAGACCAATCCTGATTATGCGATGACCACGATTCGAAAAGCGGTGGAGGCTGGGGCTGAGCGGGTGATCTTGTGTGATACGAACGGCGGGGCAATGCCATGGGAGATCCGTGAAATCTGCAGTGTGGTGCAACGCGACTGTCCGGTCCCGCTCGGCATTCATGCCCATAACGATTGTGAAATGGCCGTAGCGAACTCACTGGTCGCAATTGAAACCGGTATCCGTCAAGTCCAGGGGACGATTAATGGGATTGGAGAACGCTGCGGGAATGCCAACCTCTGTTCGATCATTCCCAATTTAGAATTGAAAATGAAACGCCGTGTTTTGAGCGATCGATTGAGCCATTTGAAAGATGTGGCCGGATACGTCACGGAGATCGCGAATCTGATGCCCAATACACACCAACCCTACGTTGGAGACTCGGCGTTTGCACACAAAGGGGGCGTCCACATTCATGCCGTGCTGAAAAATCCGGCGACCTATGAACATGTCGATCCGGCACGCGTCGGCAATCGACAGCGGATGCTGATCTCCGATTACGGAGGACGCAGCGGACTGCTGGATAAGATTGACGCCTATGGCATCAAACTGACGAAAGGCCACGCGAAGGTCAGTGAGCTGATCCATGCCTTGAAAGATCGAGAAAGCCAGGGCTATCAGTTCGAGGGGGCCGAAGGTTCATTTGAGCTCCTGATGCGCAAGGTCATGGGGAGTCATAAATCATCGTTTCAGCTCCTAGGTTTTCGTGTGATTGTCGAGAAAAAACAAGAAGATGGGCTACCTCTTTCAGAAGCCACTGTGATGGTGAAGGTTGGTGAGGTGGTCGAGCATACGGCAGCCGTCGGTGCAGGGCCGGTGAATGCGCTGGACCACGCCTTACGCAAGGCTCTGGAAAAATTCTATCCACAGCTACAAGAAGTCAAACTGCTTGATTATAAGGTGCGCGTCCTCGCAGCCAATAAAGGGACGGAATCCAAGGTTCGGGTCCTGATTGAATCCGGGGATCACAAGGATAAATGGGGTACGGTTGGGGTATCGGAAAATATCATGGAGGCGACATGGCAGGCCCTGGCGGATAGTATCGAGTACAAGCTACTTGCCGCGGATTAGCGTATTTTCGTAGGAGTTCTCCAAATTTATTCTTGACAGGCTTCATAACCTCACGTAACTTAAGCAAAACTCATCGCGACGGGAATCGATCTCATAAGCGGAGCAGCGCGGCGAGTTGTTACGGTCACGTTGGGGGGAGAGCATGCGAAAGGCTGATATCGCTGAGGAAATCTTCAAGCAGGTCGGTATTTCAAAAAACGAGGCATCGGATATCGTGGAGTTTGTCTTGAATCTCCTCAAGTCTGTATTGCAAAAGGGAGACTCGGTCAAAATCGCGGGATTTGGAAATTTTGTTGTACGCAGTAAGGGTGCCCGTAAAGGACGAAATCCTCGAACTGGAGAAGAAATTGGGATTACCCCCCGACGCGTCGTCACGTTTCGACCAAGCCAAGTGTTCAAGAAGTACGTCAATTCGTAAGGCTACTTCATCCACATCGTCGACGGCACCGTGAGGCCGGTCATGGGAACTGAGCCCAGGCTGGGGAGCAAGGTTTTCTATAAAATTGGTGAGGTGAGTCACCTAACGAAGCTTCCCGCGTACGTGCTCCGCTTTTGGGAATCGCAATTCACCTTTTTAAAACCAAAAAAGAGTCGAGGGAATCAGCGCCTCTATATCCAACGCGACGTGGAAACCGTCCTAGAAATCAAGCGGATGCTCTATGAAGAAGGACATACGATCGAAGGGGTGAAACGATACTGGGTTCGTCGCAGGAGGATTAACTCACGCAAACTGCGCCCGAGGGAAATCGCAAAAAAGGTGATGGGAGACCTTCGAATTATTCTCAAGATCCTCGACTCGCACGCATGAGTATAGCAAGGACATTTCATCGAGAACGATTCACAGGCAGGTGATAAAACAGCAGCTCGATTGAGCTTCGGATATGTCGGGGCGTAGCGCAGCCCGGTAGCGCACTCGCTTGGGGTGCGAGTGGTCGTGGGTTCAAATCCCGCCGCCCCGACCAGTTTCCAGTGTCGCAGACGTCCGGACCTTCACCGATGATCGTAACGAAATGAGTGCCGATCCCCGAGCTGCTGCAGGCAGCTCTTTTTGTTGAACCTCCATCATGCGCATTCTTGTCACCAACGACGATGGGATTCACTCGCCAGGAATCCTGGCCCTCGCAAAAGGATTGGCTAAAATTGGCGATGTCTGGGTGATCGCCCCAGATCGTGAGCGCACGGCCGTAGCCCATGCTGTGACCTTGCACAAACCACTGAGAGTTCAGGAGGTTAAGCCACGATTCTTTGCAGTCAATGGGACCCCAGTGGATTGCGTGAATTTGGCGTTGCTGAAGATTATGCCCAAAGCACCGGATCTCGTAGTCTCCGGGATCAATAAGGGGGTCAATCTCGGCGATGATGTGATGTATTCAGGCACTGTTTCGGCAGCCATGGAGGGAGCCATCCTCGGTGTCCCATCCATCGCGGTGTCTCAAGAAGGGACAGATAGATTTCACTTTGATGTGGGTGTCATTTTTGCTGTACGGGTCGCACGGTTGGTGCTGGCCAGCGGACTGCCCGACGAGACCCTATTGAATGTGAATATTCCTGATCGCCCACGGTCAGGCATCAAAGGTGTGCGAGTCACCTGTCTGAGCCGAAGGCGGTTCCACAATCCAATTATCGAAAAGCTTGATCCTCACGGTCGAAAATACTATTGGATTGCCGGAAAACGCGTCTCATGGAGCCGCAGTAAAAATGCGGACCACGAGGCCATCGAAGATGGATGTATTTCCATTACACCGATCCGTCTGGACAGTACGCATTATGAGATCCTCGATCAGTTTCGCCCGTGGGAGGCGATGGTGAAGCAGGGCGTTCGAAAATCAGCCATCATGCGGTCACTACGTGTTGGCGCGGAGGGGTTAAAGACATGATCGGCGAACTCATCGAAACCATCATTGGCGAACTCAGCCGTTTCGTGATCGCCGTCATCTCACGATTCGGCTACGGCGGTATTCTGTTCACGATGGCCGTTGAGAGCGCCTGTATCCCGCTACCGAGCGAAATCATCATGCCGTTTTCCGGCTATCTCGTGACGACCGGAGAGTTCACCATGCTGGGGGTGACGCTGGCCGGTGCCGTTGGGAATGTGCTGGGCTCCATTGTCGCGTACTATGCGGGTGTCTGGGGAGGACGACCCTTTGCGGAGCGCTATGGACCGTACTTCTTAGTGTCACGGCATGATCTGGATGTAGCTGATCGCTGGTTCGCCAAATATGGAGAGGCGGCGGTGTTTTTTGGAAGGATGCTGCCGGTCGTGCGGACGTTTATCTCACTCCCGGCCGGCATTGCGAGGATGAATTTCCCGCGCTTCGTCCTGTTTACGTTTGTCGGGGCCTTGCCCTGGTGCTATCTCCTGGCATACATCGGCCTTCGGATGGGAGAAGAATGGGAACACCTCCGTGATTACTTTCATCAATTTGACATCCTCATCGGGCTCGTCCTGGCTGTAGGCATTGGGTATTTCCTGTGGTCACATTGGCCCAAACGCAGAACGAGCGCAGAGCCGTAAGTCTTATGCTCAAACTGTTCAATACGATGAGCGGGCGGCAAGAAGTGTTCGAGCCGATGGAACCGAAACACGTGCGCATGTATGTCTGCGGTGTCACGGTCTACGACTATTGCCACATCGGCCATGCCCGTAGTGCACTGGTCTTCGACGTGCTCAGGCGCTACTTGGAATACAGTGGTTACAGTGTCACCTTTGTGAAGAACTTCACGGATGTGGATGACAAGATCATCAAGAGGGCCAATGAACAGGGCGTTACCTGTGAGACGGTGACGCAGAAGTTCATCCAAGCCTATCATGACGACATGGCAAAGCTTGGTGTGCGCCCAGCCTCAATCGAACCCAAGGCGACGGAACACATGGAGGAGATCATCGAACTGACCGGGACTTTGCTCCGCAAAGGGTTGGCGTACCAAGTCGAAGGCGACGTGTATTTTGACGTGGCCCAATATCCAGCCTACGGCGCTCTCTCCAAACGCAAGCTTGAAGATCTGCAAGCCGGGGCCCGGGTTGAAGTCGATGAGCGAAAGCGCCATCCGATGGATTTTGCCCTCTGGAAAAAAAGCAAGCCCGGAGAACCGGCGTGGGAGAGCCCTTGGGGACCAGGCCGTCCTGGCTGGCATATTGAGTGTTCAGCCATGTCGATCCGGCATCTCGGTGAAACCTTTGATATTCACGGTGGCGGGATGGATCTGATCTTTCCTCACCATGAGAATGAAATCGCTCAGTCGTGCGGTGCGACTGGCCAGCACTTTGCCAAATATTGGGTGCATAACGGATTTGTCCAGATCAATAAGGAGAAGATGTCGAAGTCGCTCGGCAACTTCTTTACCATCCGTGAGATCTTTGAGAAATCAGAATGGTCGGAAGCGATTACTGGTGAAATCCTCCGCTACTTTCTTCTGTCCACTCACTACCATGGGCCGTTGGATTTCTCAGACCAAGCTCTGAAAGAGGCCAAAAACGCTCTGAATGGTTTCTATGATTTATTCGCTCGCCTGGAAGAGACTGGGACAGGGGCACAAGAGGCCGAGGAAAGCCTCCGCGCTTCGGTTGGCTTGACGCAAGACATGTTCATGAAGGGCATGGGTGATAATCTGAATACACCCATGGCATTAGCGGAGTTCCAGCAATTGAAGAACCAAGTCAACAAATTGTTGGGGCAGGGTCTTTCAACGGAAGCAAGGAAGATTGCAAGACAAGCGTTTCGGTCGCTGGGAAACTGCCTGGGATTGTTTCAACTAGACCATTGGCAGTTTACTCCTTCAGTTTCAGATTCTCAGCCGATCAAGATCCATGAAACCGCCACAGTTCAATCTGTCCCCACAGAGACAATTATTAAGGGAATGCTGGAAGAGCGAAAAGAAGCCCGTAGTCAGAAAAACTTCAAACGGGCTGACGAGATCAGAAACTCGCTCGCAGCTCAGGGCATCATAATCGAGGATAAGCCCGATGGCACCAGCCGGTGGAAACGGTAGTCCACAAGAGATCCTCTACGGTCTCCATGCCGTCCGGGAAGCACTGAAAGCTGAAAACCGCCCATTGCAGCGAGTGTTGGTTCTTCGGACCGATAAGCAGTACACAGATGTGGTGCAACTCGCTCGAGCACGCCAAATTCCCATTCATGTTCAACCTCTTGCCTCCTTCGACCGGCTGGTGCCCAACGGCAGGCACCAAGGCGTGGTTGCCGTTGCCTCAGTAAAGGCCTATCAGACGGAGGATTCGATTCTTGCTGGAGCTGCTCACCGGCATGAACCTCCGCTGCTTGTCATTCTTGATGGGGTGGAAGACCCTCACAACCTTGGCGCTGTACTTCGGACGGCAGAAGGTGCGGGCGTCCATGGAGTGTTTATCCCGGAACGCAGGGCTGTCGGTCTGACATCCGCCGTCGCAAAAGCGTCAGCCGGGGCGATCGATCACATTCCCGTAGCGCGTGTCACCAACATGAGCAGATCGATCGAATCGTTGAAGGCCGCCGGTGTTTGGATCTACGGTGTCACCCCGTCGGCCGATAAGGTCTTTACCGAGATCGACCTGCGAGGGCCGGTTGGGCTAGTGCTAGGCGGAGAGGGGACGGGCATCAGACCAGGCGTGTTACAGCATTGCGATGACTGCATTCGCATTCCGCTGAGAGGGCGAGTTGAATCGCTGAATGTGTCGGCGGCTGCCGCGATTGTCCTCTTCGAAGCCGTTCGTCAACGAGCTCAGCAGAATCACCGGCCATGACTCATCGGATTCTTAGCGACCCACCTTGGATAGCGGTCTTCAGCAGCTGAGCGGTATTCGAGACCCGCATCTTCTTCATCATATTGGCCCGGTGGGCCTCGACGGTTTTCACGCTGATCTTCAGCCGGTTGCCGATTTCCTTGTTCTTAAATCCAGCCCAGATCAATTCCAGGATCTCTTGTTCCCGTGACGTAAGCGACTCCGGACGTCTTGGGCGCGGAGGAGGCTCGAGGTTCACAAGGGATTTCCGAGGTCGTGGCTTGACACTCCCTTTAGCCATGATGACAAGTTCTCCTTTGATCGGAATAGGTTTCAGGTATACTCGACGTGATCGTCGAACCGATCACGCGAGCATTATGGAACGATTAAGGAAGAATGTAAATTCGGGTAGTTTGGCCCTAGTAGGGTTCCTGGGTAAGGGATGCACTCTGAGCAATTATGCATGAGAGCCAGTCACTAATCTCGGTCTATTTCGTGGCTGGTCTTTTGGGGGCACTCGTCGGGAGCTTTCTGAATGTCTGTATTTACCGATTGCCTCGACACGAATCCATCGCATGGCCAGGGTCCCATTGCCCAGCCTGTTCCTACTCTATTGCGTGGTATGACAACATCCCGGTCCTCAGCTACGTGCGACTCAGGGGGCGTTGCCGGCACTGCGCGGTTGGCATTCCGTACCGCTATCCCTTGGTGGAGACGCTGAATGCCCTGGGCTATGTCGGGATCGTCTGGTTTTTTGGGATGACCTGGTCGGCAGCTGTGTACGGGATATTGTTTTCGGCTCTTCTGGTTGTCGCCGGAACGGATCTATCGCATAAGATCATTCCCAATGCCATCACCTTCCCTGGGATTGTGGTTGGGCTCCTCAGCGCCGCGACGGTTCTCCCCCTTGGATTCTTTGAGGGTTTACTGGGTATGCTCGTAGGCGGAGGTCTCCTATGGCTCCTAGCCTGGGCGAGTCCGTACCTTTTCGGCAAAGAAGGGATGGGTGGAGGAGACATCAAGCTCCTCGCAATGATCGGAGCCTTTCTTGGGTGGAAGCCAGCACTGATGACTATCATGGTTGGTTCCTTCCTTGGGTCCCTGGTTGGAGTAGGTCTTATCGTAACTAAAGTGATACGGCGGGAAGACTATATTCCCTTCGGTCCCTTTCTCGTCTGTGGGGCGCTGGTCTCCTTGTTCTTTGGTCAATCTCTCCTCGGTTGGTATCAAGGCTTATTGGCTGGATAATGGCTCCCATGGCTGATTCACAGCTAGTTAGGTGTATCTCTTTCGATAAGCACTGTATCTAATCGTGCATGAAATAACTCCGACGTCATCCCCTCCTTCAATCGGCCGCTTCACCTTCGCTTAAAGCACAGCCACATACCTGAAGCCCTAATAAATCCATGCCTTATGGGATCCTGTGTTCCTTGGAATAGCTCCGTCCAGTACTCACGGATAGCCGCTAGAAGAGCGGCACGCATTTTGACATACAGCCATATCAAATGAGTAGGGTGTGGGACATAGGGGAAAGTATGAAGCAGGAAGGAAAATCATTAGCTGAACTCATGGTGGTCGCGGGGATACTTGCCATGGTCTCTCTTCTGGCACTTCCCAACTACCTTGGGCTCAATTCACGAACCCAACTCCGGTGTGTCACGGAAGACATAGCCTCCGACCTGCGTCTCGCGAGGCAGCTCGCTTTAACCAATCGAGAGCGAGTTCGAATTGTCATTGACGCAGCAGACCAGCGGCTGGTCACACAGTTCGTCAACCAGGATAGCACTCACCACGCGTATCACTATGGGGGGAAGGGGCTCATCATTGAAGAACCGAGTGCAGGGTGGGACATTCTTTTCCATCCCAGCGGTCGCTCAGCTACAGCAACGACAATCCAGCTTCGGAATAGGGAGGGCCAGACCCAAACACTCACGGTGAGTATTACCGGTCGGGTATTGATCTTATGAGCAGTCATCTTCAATGCGACGGTTTCAGCCTGATCGAAGTCATGGTGGCGATGATGATCTCGGGAATTGCGTTGCTGGGGACACTGGGTGCGGTAGAGATCACGTCAAGATACGTGCAGCAGGGTGGTCTCAGCAGCAAGGCGCTAGAGTTTGCACAAGGGAAACTCGAAGCGAAGCGTTCCATGCGATGGTCATCCCTTCTCGAGGATGATCTGGATCATGACGGCATAATTGATGCCATCATGGTGGACGACGGTCAAGGGGCTGATATCAACGCCGGGGACGGGATCTATACGGCTAGCTACGAACGCGATGGCATCACACTGGTCTGGACCATTGAAATTGATCATGAGAGGTCGCTACACACCTCGGGGATTATCGTCATCCGAGCGGTGGCTTCTTACTCCGACCGAAGAGGCCAACGACGAGAGGTTCAAGTGGCGACCCTCCGAGCGAATCCGAATTATGTGGGGCTGCGATGATCTTCAGGAATTATCCTCATTCCATCATGAGACGTCAGTCAGGCGCGCGCAGCCTGTTTAACAGCGACGGTGTCTGCCTGAGTGAACTCATGATCAGTTTGTCGATCGGTGCGGTCGTGCTTGCAACGGCGTTAACCACCGTGAATATCGTCCAGACGCATGCGGGTAAACAGCAACGCTCGCTGAATCAGCAGCAAGAGTTACGACTAGGGCTCGAAGTATTTGAACAAGAAGTGCGACTTGCTACAGCCGAGACGATAGTGACGGCAGCCTCGGACCAATTCCTATTTTATGCCAATCTCAGTGACCATCGGACTGTCACGACCGCCGGGCTGAGTCCTGGACAAACCGTGTTGCCGGTACGGGATGGCAGTGGATGGGGAGAAGCCAAGACGATCTCTGTGTGCGGGCGGCAGGGCTGCGAATCCCATCGGCTCGCCTATGCGGGGCAACGGTTTCACCTCACGCTTGTGGACCCGATTCAGTCATCATTTCCTGAAGGTGCATCTGTGCAAATCCTTAATCGAGTCGTCTACTACGTCAAACGCCAGGAACCCGACCAGTGGAGTCTGATGCGTATGGTTGATGGCGGCGCGAGCGTTCTGATTGGCAAACTCGACGAGCTCCGATTTTCATACAGAAACGACCTAGGACAACGCACGGATCAGGCAGCACTCGTGAGACGAGTCATCTTAGCCATCCATTCAGATCAACCCCTGCATCGAATGGTGCGGGAAGTGAGCATCCGCTCTTAGGAGGGTCCCCATTATGTTCTGCAGAAGCATCGACGGTGATCAACGAGGAATCGCACTTCTGGGAGCCATGGTGATCGTGCTGGTTCTCTCAGCGCTTGCAACGACACTCTTGAACCTGAGTGGGCAAGAGGCTGTCAGTGCAAGTGCAGCGGGCCAAGTGGCCATCGCCCAACAACTTGCTGACGCATCCGCCGAACTTGTGGTGGGATGGTTTCATGAACCATCGTCAACGAGTACGATCCCTGCAATCGTGGCACTGCGTACCAGGACCGGGCGTGACACGGACGGTACACCCTCATTTTTTGATGCGACTGGTCGATCCCAGTTTATGGGGACAGTAGACCGTCCGGATTTACACGTGCAGGCCCAGAATGATTTAGACAATCGATTACTGAATGATCCGAAAGACGGACTGTTTCGTACCATGCAACACCTTGGGCATGTAGAGGAACTCAAAGTGTATGCGCCGACCGATCCAGGGCTGCTTTGTACCGTTGATACCACCATCGCAACCAATACAACCCCTTCCGTTCGGCAATCAGTCCGAATGCAGTTGAGCACCTTGGGACTGCCTGCATTGAAGACCGCGGTGCAGGTCCTCTGGAATCTAGGCCAGCCGCAACCTGGTAGGGAATCACCGGTCTTTCTACATTGGGGTGATGTGAAAGTTGGGGGAAACCTGGTGCTCAAAACGGTTACTGATCTTCCAAAGAAAAGCGGAATCGCTCCACTCAGCGGTCAGAGCTATGAGGAGCTCGGTCAACGAGAAGATCGGTGGGTGGAGGTCTGGGTGGGAGGCGATGTTCAGTTGACTCAACCGCTTGCCCGACCATTTACGGATGTGCCCAGTAACATTCATGTCGGTCAACATCCCGTTCCAGGAGTTCGCTTCGATGAGTGGCCATACGAACACCTGAAGCGAATAGCCCAACGGTTCGGTCGGTACTACGCAATCGATCGAGACGGCCTTCTTTATCCCCAAGGGATCGTGGAACCCGGCAAAGGCGTGTCTCCGGAGCTGGTAGTACGGTCCCAAGCTCCTGGTGATCAGTTGGGCCTGATCTTTGTCGATACCCTCGACCAGATGCCGCCGCGTGCCGACAATCTGGGAGTGCTCAAGCTCAGGGCGCCGTATATCGAG
Source organism: Nitrospira sp. (assembly GCA_016715825.1). Lineage (NCBI taxonomy): Bacteria > Pseudomonadati > Nitrospirota > Nitrospiria > Nitrospirales > Nitrospiraceae > Nitrospira > Nitrospira sp. The sequence goes on from JADJXO010000003.1 coordinate 45,015, forward strand.
GGGACGGTGGTCATGCAGGGGCATATTGAACTGGCTCCCAGCGGCAGCGGTGCCGTGATTCCAGCACTGAGCCCTCCAATGCCTGATCAAAGCAACTCGCTCGCGCGCACTCCCCTTCACCTCACGGGTATCAATTTCAATGGAGTGCTACACGCCATCGGTACCATCTCGCTCTCTGGAGGAGTACGGCTCTATGGAGCGGCATTGGTAGGCGAAACAATTACGCGATCAGATCCAGGTAGTTCAATGGAGGTGTGGTATGACCACGATCTTGGGGAGGGTTTATTTCGAGGGTTGCCGGTGGTCTATCGCGCTCCAGGCACCTGGATGGCACGCTTCTAAAACCGACGTGAGAGAGGAATCCGTAAAAACAACTTCTTATTGGCGATGGAAAAGGATGAGTTAAAATGATTGTACAAGACCGTGCGGTACGTCCAAGGCGGGCAGTTCTATCAGGTGGAAGCCAGAAAAAACACACGATGGCGAAACAACCTCGCAAGATGACGATGGAGCGCAGTCTCTTGGATTGCATTGCCTATCGAGGCTTGATGAGTCAAGCCGACTTGGATGTGGCCATAGAGGAATCATTATCACGCGAGGTGGACCTCGAAACGATCTTGCTTGAAAAGTACCGGGTACCACGTGCGGCACTTGGGTCAGCACTCAGCGAGTTCTATCAGTGTCCCTATGTTCCGTATGATGAGCGGACCATTATTGACCCCGATCTCCTCAAGAATTTGAGTTTCGACTACCTGAGAAGAAATTCGTGGCTTCCCTTGAAGCGACAGGGAACGGTTCTCGATGTGGTCATCAATGATCCTCATGATTTGGAAAAAGGTCTTGATATCCGGCGTGCTTTTCCGGGGGTGACCGTTCGTTTCTCAGTTGGGCTTCGGCGCGATATTGAGCAATATCTGCTTGTTGCCACGGGGCAGGCCAATGGGGGTTCCATTAGCGATATCCTTGGGGAACTTGTCGATGAAGCCGGCATTGAGCGAGGTGCTGAGGGTGAGCCTGGCGAGATCGACGAAAACGATTCGGCCATCGTGCGCCTAACAAACCAAATCATTGCAGAGGGGTACCGGCTTGGGGTTTCTGATATCCACATTGAGCCATACTCGGATCGAAAAGAGACGGCCGTACGGTTTCGCGTCGACGGCACGTGTTTTACCTACATGCGTATTCCCGCCGTCTATCGGCGGGCCATTGCCTCGCGACTGAAGATCATGGCCAATCTAGATATTGCTGAACGCCGAAAGCCCCAAGACGGGAAAATCCGCTACAAATTGGCCAAAGATCGTGAAATCGAATTACGCGTCGCCACCTTGCCAACCGCCGGCAACAATGAGGATGTGGTGTTACGGCTTCTGACTGCCAAGGAGATCATGCCGCTGGAGGCCATGGATTTTTCACCGGAGATTTTACAGATCGTCAAGGAACTTTCAGAACGCCCGCATGGCATCTTTCTGTGCGTGGGGCCTACCGGGTCAGGAAAGACCACCACGCTGCATGCCGTGATGAGACATATCAATACCGATGAACGAAAGATTTGGACGGCCGAAGATCCGATCGAAATCACGCAGGAAGGTTTGAGGCAAGTTCAGGTCCATCCCAAAATTGGGTTCTCCTTTGCCTCGGCGATGCGGGCATTTCTTCGGGCGGATCCTGACGTGATTATGATCGGAGAGATGCGGGACAAAGAAACGGCCGACATCGCGATAGAAGCGTCGCTCACCGGGCATTTAGTGATGAGCACGCTACACACCAACAGTGCGGTAGAGACCGTTACCCGGCTGTTGGACATGGGGTGTGACTCGTTCAACTTTGCTGATGCGATGCTGGGCATCCTCGCGATGCGTCTTTGTAAGTGTATTTGCCTTCACTGTCGAGAGAGCTATCACCCGACGCAACAGGAATATGAAGAGCTGGTACAAGGCTATGGAGCTCGGTATTGGGAGAGGCTGGACGTCACCTACACCGAGGATTTCACGCTCTATCGGGGAAAGGGTTGTGACGCGTGCAATAACAGTGGGTTTAAAGGGCGGGTGGCTCTGCATGAGCTTCTGGTTGGGTCGGAAGATCTGAAAAACCTGATTCAAGGGAAAGCAAGAACCGCGGAGATCCTGAGCGTGGCCATGCGAGATGGCATGGTGACCCTGCTACAGAATGGCATTCAGAAAGTGCTGAGAGGAGTCACCACGTACCGACAAGTGCGGGCGGTCGCTGTAAAATAGTCTCATCGGGGATGGGCGAGTTCAGTTAGGGGGTGGTGTCCAGGACCAGCACAAAAGCCGACAATTGTCTTAATGCGTCCGATGACATCCGAATAAACTCGACTCCACATCGAGGCGCTGACACCCACCGTACACCGGCCAGCTCAATCTGAACGGGTATCTCTCCGTTCAAGAAGTCAATATCCAGTGACAGGTATGATCCTTTGCTGGGTACGCGCTCAGCTGTGAGGGCGCATCCATGCGCTGAAAGATTCAAGATTGTGCCGCGGCACTGGCCTTCCGAGGTTCCAAGCGTACAAGGAATCTGAACGGCATACCGTTGTGCTTTGCGAAACTCCCGTTTCATAGCGTCATTTGGCCCCATATAGAGATCGACATTCTTTCACCCAACGCATGAGCGAACATTCCGGTCACGGCACCTTTGTCGCATCGCTGTGATGTCAGTACGCTTCCACAAATAGGGGAAGCGTATTCCCCCGTACCAAACCGTACAGCCTGAGCGCCGAAATTTGTTGTTCCTGGGTACGAAAAGTGGTCGATCTCCATCAACTTCGAGACCAAACCCACAGAGTTAAATCAAGGGGTTACGGGAAAGTGACCTCTTTGGTAAAGAGGCATGTACCTTGCTCAACTCTGAGGCGTCATGAAGAATATGCCAATTCTGAGCCCAATACAGTCGGACGAGAAAGGCTTCACCCTTGTAGAAATTGCAATTGTTGGGGCGATCCTGAGCGTTGCAGCCGCGGTATCAGTCCCGAATTTTCTGCAGATGTACGCAAAGCATGAGCTGTATCAAGCCACCACAGGCCTTTATAACAGACTCATCCTCGCCCGATCCTCGGCGATTAGCCGAAATACCATGATTGCCGCGACACCTTCCAGTGTGCCCATGGGACTAGACACGGTCGCGTTTACGGCCCCGCTGGGACCGGAAACTCTTCCGGAAACAATCAGATTCATCACGGTACCGCCCGCAACGACGCCGCCGCCAACGTTGCCGTTACCCGTGTTGAGCTTCACCCCTCGAGGCTTGAGCACGACGCCTTTAGCGACGCAAACGGTTCAATTGCAAAGTACGCGAGACCCGAATCTGATCTATTCGATATCGCTGATGCCGTCTGGGAAGGTGACATGGTGTCGGCAAGCCATCAATCCCTGTCTCGTCAATGACCGGTCATGAGTCAGAGGTTCACAGATGATGAAGCCACAGAGTGAAAAAGGATTTACGTTAGCAGAGGTGATGATCTCTGCTGCGATTCTTGGTGTCGGGGTCATGGGGATGGCTGCCATGCAAGGTGTGTCTTTTTCAAAGAACGTAGATGCCAATGACCTATCCATCGTTACCAATGTCGCGGCTGACATGATGGAACGAATCCAAAGCAACAGGCGGTTTGCATGGGCCTACAACAATATCGACACGACCGGGCCAGGGAACTGTTTAGCGGGCGGAATTCCGGCTCCCGCCCCACCTACGCCGTTCTTCTCCGTTTCGCCATCAGTTCAAGCAACAAGAGGCATACAGGGTGATTGCACCCAATGGAGAACATTGGTCTTGGCTACCAACCTATTGAATGTGCGTGGCACGGTGCAGGCTGCTCCTATACTGCCACTCAAGGACGACTCCAGTGCTGTGCAGCTGACCGTACAGCTGCAGTGGAATGAACGCACGGGAGTACAACGACAACGCTCGGTGGCTTTTCGAACGGTAATTGAGCCGGAGTAGAGTGGCTTTCTACAGGCAGGGGGCGTCCACATGAACCCATTCCTAAGAGTGTGCGGCCGGAACCAGCAGGGCTTTACCTTGGTGGAAATCATGGTGGCGACAATGATGACCGCTGCAATAGTTGCTGCGGGGTTTGGTGCACTCGTCGTCAGTCAGAAGACCACGCGCATTACCGGACAGATTGGGAATACCCAGGCGACTGCTAGAAATGCCTTGGACATGATCACGGCCGATTTGAAGCTAGCCGGGTTCGGGATGCGTGGACTGTCATCAACGGTAGGAGGGTGCCACATCAACGGCACTCCATATGCGCTCGTACCCGGTGATAACAATCCGCTTGGGGCCGACAGTGGACCCGATACCATCTCGATGGTTGTGCCGATGACCAATTCCATCACCGCAGTGGGACCGTTGTGGCAGGTCTTCGTTCCGGGGGCTCCTGGGATCATTGGCGGAGGGGTACCGATCTCGAGTATTCCCATGCCGGCCAATGCGACTACTGCGATGGGGAATACTATCCCCGGTGGTGGAGCGGCATTACTCGGGATGCCGGTTTCCATCGGCGGGATGGCGGGATCGACGATATCGGCCGTCAGTCCCGGAGGTCTTACCGTGAATCCAGCCATTCCAGCGCCTGCGGCCTTTGGGTCGGGAACGCAGGTATACCTGCTCCAGTGCATCACCTATCAAGTCATTCCACCTCCAGACAATCTGAATCTCTGTCAAGGAAACGCCCCCTGCCTGGTTCGTGGCGCTGTCCCGGCTGCGCTCGTGGGCCCTGGTAGTCCGCCCAACTGCAACCAGGTCAATTCAAGCTGCATCCCGATCATGGACGGAGTGGAAGACCTTCAACTGGCCTATGCCTGCGATGGCTGTGATCCGCGTGTCAATGGCGCTATCCCTGATTTGCAGCCGGACGACCTCAATCTGTCGAATCAGTTCGACCAAGCGGATTTCATCACGGACCGAAATTGGTTCGGTACAGCTGGGCCATACGGTTCCTTCATGACCCCGAGAACGATTCGGTTGGTGCAGGTCAACATTGTGGCTCGTCAGACCAGAGCTGATCAAGGAATGGGGGAAGCTCAATCAACCCCCGTCCACAGTTCGGTGTTTCCTGTACTCAGTGATCACAATCATGCAACCGGACTCTTTGTGCTGGGAGACACTGCGTCAGCGGCACAGCAGTCGGCCTATTTCCAGTTTCGTCGACGGATTTTGACTCGGACCATCGAACTCCGCAACCAAAGGTTCTAACGATGCTATCTACTCATGTGGGTTCCAATAAACGAGGGCTGTTCGCTAATGAGCGAGGAACTTCCTTCATGACGACGATGCTGTTGATGCTGATTATAGGAGCCCTTGGCGTCGCCGCGCTCACCATGACTGGGATGGAAAACTCCATGGCCGGAGCGATACGCATGGTTGAAGAAGGGACTGATGCAGCAGAAGCCTGTGTGGGGTCGGCGGTCCGAGCGATCCGGTTGACGATTGACGACCCAGATATGGGTGGCCCAGCGGCTGTCCTTCTTGCACCACAGGGTCCGGTGCCCGCTTCTAATCAGGCGGTATTCAGTCAAGAAATCAACGGCACGCTTCGGAACAACCCCGACATTGCGGTTGGGGCAGGTAATGCGCCAAACCTTGTGATGAACGTCAATGGATATGTAGTCAACGGCGATATCGACTTTCTCTACTCAAAACAACGGGTAGGCAGTAATCTCGCTGATCCAGATAAGACCACTCGTGAAAATTACTATCGAGTCGACTGTACTGCGGCGAACGCGGCAACAGGAACGACGAGTCGGGTGATTGTGACGTTCGAGTGCTTGGACACCACCGGTGAAGGTTGTGTCAAGAGAAGCGCGAACGGTATCTAGTCGATAGGAGATGCGTATGATGAGGATCGGCTCACTCAAATCATTCTCTAGGATGCTCAAGCCTGCAACAATAAGCATGTTTGCCATGCTCGGAGTTAGCCTTCTGGTTGCGGTGTTCGGCATGGCTAACGGATTAGTGCCGCTGGCTTATGCGCTTGATCCGATTCCCCCGCATGTCGCGAACGGATTACGGGCTGGAGTCGTGACGTCGGTTGAGTCTCGCTCCCTCTTCATCAACGGAAAAGAATACCTGGTAGACCCAGACGTAGAAATTCGAGACCAAGAAGATAACGTGTTTCCGCCAGAGGTTGTCAAACGCGATCAGGAAGTGAAATTTCATCTCAAGAAGGGCGCCGGCAACACCATCGATTTCCTGATCGTCTACTTGCCGCAATAGCATGGGCACGAAGTGACACGAGTGAAGAACGAAAATGGTATCAGAGCGGAGGAGGTTAGGACCATGAAACGCAAGACACAGGCCCTCCCACGAACTGCGGGGATCACAATGGCGGCCGGCCTCGCGTGGGCATTGACCGCGTCAGCCCAGACAATGGATCAGTACGCATCTGCTCCGCCCTTTGTCTCTGACCAAGTTGCTCCAAACATCATCATTCTGATGGATAACTCCGGGAGTATGAGGAATCGGGCTTGTGAAATAAGCGGTTGCGGGACCTTACCTGACGGTACCCCGTCGACGACCATCTCTTTTACTGCTACGACGCGTTATTCAGGGTTCGCCGATCCGATGCGGTGCTATGTGTGGGATGCAACCGATAACCGGTTCGAGCATGGTACGCTGGTAAAAGCAGCTCTTAACACCCCCTGTCCCGCTACAGAATACGATGGAAACTTCATCAACTGGGCGACATTCCGTCGATTCGATGCGGTGAAGAAGGCTATGAACGGGGGGCAATGCCAGAATGGATTTAGCCCAAAACGTAATCCTGATTCCACCTGTAAGCCGTATGGGACGCCGTTGTTACCGACAGTGAGAGCTCAGAGCGGGGCTGGGCTCAATACAGAAACGACCGACCGAGTGCGATATGACGGTGGCACGGGAGATTTCACCTACGTGGGGCGCATCCCGGCTGCGACATATGCAGGGACACCGAGCAACATCTATATCCATATTGAAGACGATGGCGACATGTGCATCGACGACGATAGCGGTACGTCTTGTCCGGATAGTGGCGGATTTTCAGAAACCGAGCTCAATCAAATTGCCTTTGCCATGTACAGCGAACCAACGGGTGTAATCCAGCAGATCGGTCCGCAAGCGAGGTTCGCATTGGCGGTCTTCAACGACGATGGTAGTAACAACGGTGTCCGGATCTTGACCGGTGTTGGGAGTCGTCAGTCGATCGACTTTGCCGGCTCGAGCGTTGAAACGTTTACCACGAATACAGCCGCGATGGTAGATGCGGTCGACGAAGCGTTTCCAGCAACCTGGACGCCTCTAGGTGAATCGCTCTATGAGGTAGCTCGGTATGTCGCTCAAGTCAATTCTGCTTATTATCCCACTCAGTATGTCTATCCGATCGCATTCTCCGGTGGAACCTCGAATGGAGTCTCATTTGGAAGTTCGGGAGTAGGGGGAATCGGTGGAGCGGAGGTATCCGCGCTCACAGGGGCCGAAGTCTGCCCTCCTGGTTACATCAACAACGCCTGCGGGCGTGATCCGTTCTTCTACGGGAGTAACCATACTCCGGCTTGGGCCAGCAGCTCGACGCAAGTGCGATGCTGCAAAACGTTCGTGATGATTTTCACAGACGGCGAACCGACCCTGGACCAAGGCGTCCCTAACAGTATCAATCAATATGCCAATGCCAATGCCCAACCCCATGCAGGAACCTATTGTACCGGTAATCGTGGCGTGCCATTTGTGGATCCGCCAGGCAGCACCTGTAACAGCGATCCCTCGACTCCCAATAATGTCTTACTGAAACAACATCGAACCGACTATGCGAGTAGCGGAAGCCATTACTTGGATGATGTGGCCTATTGGTCACACATCAACGACCTCCGTCCCTGCAGTGGAACGGCAGATGGAACGATCCCTGTCCTGGGAGTGTCAGGTCATTGCCTGCAGGGGTTACAGAACCTTACGATCTATACCTTTTACGCATTCGGCAATATATCTGGTCGTGAAATCTTGATGCATGCGGCGCAGTTGGGCGGCTTTGAGGACACGAATGGCAACAATCTTCCCGACCTCGTCAGTGAGTGGGATCAGGTGAATAACCGAACCGGCGCCCAAGGCGCCGATGGGATTCCCGATACCTATTTCGAATCCTCAAACATCGATGATCTACAAGAACGCCTGCTGGCTTCGCTAACGGCGATCTTGCGTAAGAGTGCGTCGGGAACGTCGATCTCGGTCTTGGCCACATCAGCGACCGGTGAAGGGTCGATCTACCAAGCCTATTTCTTTACGAGCGACGTCGGCCAGGGGGGAGCGAACGTCAAGTGGACCGGATATACCCACGCTCTGTTCGTCGACGGATTCGGGAATTTTAGAGAGGATACGAATCAGGATGGGAAGTTAGCCTACGATCAAGACCTGATTGTGACGACGCGGTACGACAATAATCCAGCAAGTCCGACTTATCAGAAAGTACTCGTGGATAAGTTTGCGGATACCAGTCCCTCCGACGGAGTGGCGGACAGTACAACGCCTACCTTCACCGGCGACCTGAAGTCGATCAAACCTATATGGGAAGCGGGGAAGGAACTCGCTCTTGCAACCTCAGGGTCACGGAAAATACTCACGTGGGTCGATATTAATAATGACGGCATTGTCGATTCTACCGAACAGATTGATTTTAATACGACCAATTGCCTTTTGCTTAAAGACTATTTGAGATATTCAGTAGACATCTGTGCAGGAAGCACGAATGCGACGAATCTGATCAACTTCATTCGCGGTGATGAAATCCCAGGATTGCGGACGAGGAAGCTTGAAGTTCCGGTCGGGAGCGGAAGCTATAAGGTCTGGAAATTAGGCGATCCTATTCACTCGACACCGACAATCGTAGGTGCTCCCAAAGCACGGTATGACTTGGCGTTTGGGGATCCAACCTACACGGCATTTTATGCGAAATACCGAGATAGACGTCAGGTCGTCTACGTCGGGGCGAATGATGGGATGCTCCATGCCTTTAACGGAGGGTACTACCATAAGGGCGACGATCCTTCGACGGCTGCTACCGTGGAACATGGGTGGTACACCAAGAATCCGACAGACAATTCAAGTGGACCCAGTCTTGGGACTGAGCTCTGGTCGTTCATACCGCAAGAATTACTGCCCCATCTCCAGTGGCTTGCCAGGACGGACTACACGCATGTGTACTATGTCGATCTCAAACCGACGATCACTGAAGCAAGGATCTTTACGCCGGATGCTGACCACCCTGGAGGCTGGGGAACTGTGTTAATCGGTGGGTTTCGGATGGGTGGGAGTTGCGGAAACTGTGCCGCTGGTTCAGGAGCCCCACCGATGACGGCCACGATCGGTGGAGTTTCTCGAACATTCTACAGCGCGTACTTCGCCTTGGATATCACGAACCCAGAGGTTGATCCAAAATTGCTGTGGGCGTTTAGTGACAGCGGACTTGGGCTAACCACCAGTTACCCGGCTGTTGCTCGCATGAATCCCAAAACAGATAGCCTCATCGATCCGACGAATGAGAAGTGGTACGTCTTGTTTGGGTCGGGGCCGAACGGATACCAAGCAGATCTCACCGCCGCGTCATCCCAGACCGCAAGACTCTATACAGTCGACCTAAAGAACGGACCCAAAGCAGCTGCTGGTGGCAGTCTGACGGCGATGCCGATTGGTAGCTGGCAATCATTCATGGGTCATGTCGTCGCAGTAGATAAAGATTCCGACTGGAGGACGGACGTGGCCTACTCGGTCCGCACGATCCACGACGGCGCCCTACCCTGGCGCGGAAAGCTCTATCGGCTCACGATGGGTTGTGCCACGGCGCCCTGTGACCCAAATACATGGGGTATTGCCCAGGGAGCAAACCGAACTCCGACTGAAGTGATAGACACGTTCTACGATGCGTCTCTTGGGACTACGGCGGAAGTCGGCCCGTCGGCATCTTCTCCTGCCGTAACCCTGGACGACACCGAGAAAATGTGGGTCTTCTTTGGAACGGGTCGGTACTTCAGCAACGCGGATAAGGTGGATAACACCCTGCAACGGCTTTTCGGAATCAAAGATTCGGTCATGAGCAATACCTGTACGCAAACGTCTACGATGAATTGTCACGACGATGATCTCGTTGATGTCACGAACGCCGTCATTTGTATCGTCTGTAGCGGTAGTACCAATCAGGTGACCGATCCGACCAACCCGGGTGTCACCAGCTTCAACGGGACCGGAACAAATTCCATGATCGGCCTGGTTGCTTCAAAAGATGGGTGGCGCGTCACGATGCCGGGGCCCGTTACTCTCACGGATCCGTTTACCTCGCTGACTACCAATTATGCTTCCGAACGTTCCGTCGTGAATCCGACTTTGGTGGCAGGGACGATTTTCTTTCCAACCTTTGCCCTGACGAACGATTTCTGCGCCTCTGATGGAGCGAGTTACCTATATGCGCTCTTCTACAAGACAGGAACCGCGTCGACAGCTCCGGTCATCGGCACGACGAATTCCGGGAGCAATACCAACGTGAACTCCAAGTCGTCGTTAGGGACTGGACTTGCATCAAGCGGAACGATCCATTGCGGGCAAGGGTGTAGCTATAACGTTCAGATGTCTACCGGTGCGTTTACGCAGGGGAACGTGAATCTCGAAGGGAATTACAGCCGCTATGTGAATTGGGTGCATCAGCGGGATTAGGAAAGCAGAATGGCAAGTAGGAGCCGCGAGTTGATGAGAGCATGAGGAACTGTAGGAGCGACGACCTCAAGGTCTGGTTGCTGCTCATGGGGATTACCCTGTGTGCCGCCTGTACTGATCGCGAGATGACCGCGGAGACTCCTCCGATTACTCGGTCTTCGAGTAATAGACCGCCGGCTGTCACCGCTGCCGTGATTGTGAATACACCGCTTTCTCAATCAGCTCCTGCGGCGGTGCAGATTCAGTCTGAGGATCCTGAGCGGGAAGCCGTCTCCTTTCACTATCAATGGTATGTGGATAATGCGCCAATCGTGGGCCAAACGAGTGCAACCTTGCCGCCTGAATTGTTTAGGCGTGGGCAAACGGTGTTTGTAGAGATCATACCAACGGACGGCACGAACAAGGGGCAGCTGTTTAGAACAGCGGGTGTTGTCGTTGGAAATAGTTTACCGAAAATAACGGCGGTTTCACTCGCGCCTCAGACGGCCCGAGCCGGTGATAGGCTGGAGGCACAAGTGCAGGCCAGTGATCCTGACTATGACCGTGTCGATCTCACCTATAAATGGTATCGCAACGGCACGCTGATCAAGGAGGGGGAAGATCCCTTTCTCGACACAGTCGGATTTTCTGCTCCTGATCAGGTTGCGGTGGAGGTAACGGCCAGTGATCCTACCGGCTCGGCAAGTTCCTTGAAGTCCGAATCGCTTGCGTTAGGGAACAGTGGTCCAATGATCGTCTCGACCCCTCCGACCAAGGCCGTCCAAGAGCGCTTTGACTACTCGGTGCAAGCGCTCGATCCAGACGGGGATCCATTAACCTATCACTTGGAGATGGCTCCCCCCGGTATGACAATCAGTTCAGACACTGGTCATATCGGGTGGCAGATCCCAACGGATCAAGCGGGGACCTTTCATGTCAAAGTCGTTGCGAAAGACGGACGTGGTGGTCTCGCAACACAGGAATTTGATGTGACGCTTTCTGCAACAGCGACTTCTGTCCCTCGCGGCGCCTAGCGGTTGTCCCAAGATCTCCCAGCTGCTTGTCTCGTCTATTTCTTGTCTGTTACACTGCAGCCAGTTGCTGTAGGCGGGAGACCAACCACGACTCGTGCGTAAGCTCAAATTACGAGAGGGCACCAACACCGCTGTCCTGTTCGGTCACCATGACCGACATCTCAAGTTGATCGAGGAGGAGTTGGGTGTACGGCTTTCCGCACGTGGCGAAGAACTCACCTTGGATGGCCTTCCCGAGGCCGTTCGTCAAGCCGAACGATTCCTCGTCGAGCTCGCCGCCCTTACCAATGAGGGTTTTACGTTACAAGCTGACGATGTGACCCACGCGCTCGGTGCCTTACGCCGGACTCCCGAAGCACCGCTTCGAGATGTGCTGGGTAAATCGGCCATGGTTGTCACCAAGAAGCGCTTCGTCGGTCCCAAATCTCCGACTCAAAAGGCATACATTGAAGCGATCGAACAACACGACATCGTTATCGCTATCGGCCCAGCTGGGACGGGGAAAACGTATCTCGCCATGGCTATGGCTGTGAGCGCTTTGATGAACAAGGAGGTGAGCCGAATCATCCTTGCCAGGCCTGCAGTCGAAGCAGGCGAGAAACTCGGCTTCCTTCCAGGTGACATCTACGAAAAGGTGAATCCCTATCTGCGACCGCTGTATGACGCACTGTTTGACATGATGGATATGGAACGGGCCAATCGCCTAATTGAGAGAGGTGACATTGAGATTGCTCCTCTCGCATTCATGCGCGGAAGAACGTTGAACGATTCATTTGTGATTCTCGATGAAGCGCAAAACGCGACGGCCGAACAGATGAAAATGTTTCTCACCCGGTTGGGATTCCATTCCAAGGTGGTCGTTACCGGCGATATCACACAGGTCGATCTCCCCAATGACCGAGTGTCTGGCCTTATACAAGTGAAGGAGATATTGCGTGATATTGAAGGGATTGCCTTCATCTACTTCGATGAGAAAGATGTGGTGAGGCATCGACTCGTTCAAGACATTATCAAGGCCTACGATCGTCATCAGGCGATGAATGCTCCTGAATCCCACTCGACGCGCGAACCGCTCTCAGCTCCTAAGCGTCAACCGTCAATTTCACGCAAGTCGACTCCAGTCGAGTTGCCGCCTGTCGGCCACGCAGGACGTTCTCATTAATGACGGTGTATCTCAGGGTGAGCCTTGTGCGGTACACCGTCCGACAATCTTCCTTTAAACATTTGGCCCAACGTATCTTGACGGCTGTCGGGGAAGCGACGTCGGAATTGAGTGTGGCATTGATAGGGGATGCTCGGATACAGCGACTGAATCGTGAGTACCGCAAACAGGATCAGGCGACCGATGTGCTGGCATTCCCGATACGAGAAGCCATCATGCCTCAGGGGAAGTACCCTACGACGAATATGCTGGGAGATGTGGTTATTTCAGTGCCTACTGCAGTTCGCCAAGCTAAGGAACTTGGACGATCGATCGATGTTGAACTGGCAACACTCTTGATCCATGGCGTGCTTCATCTTTGTGGATATGATCATGAGCGCAGTTCACGTGAAGCGGTGAGAATGTCGCGTCGAGAGCGGAAAGTTCTTGAGGCGATTGCTCCGGTTCCTCAATTGATCCGTTCTTCTCCTCAACGGCAAAGGAAGGTGTGCTGACGATGGGGTGGTTCCAACGACTCAGCGATGGGTTGGACAAGACACGCAACGTCATGCAGCAGTCGGTTGATCGATTCCTTGGACGCACGCCGGATCAAGAGCTACTCGAAGAACTTGAAGCCGCATTGCTCACCGCCGATCTTGGCACTCGGGTCGTCGATCGGCTCATTCGACAGATCAACGAAGAAACACGAGGGGCTGATGCGAAAACTTCGGAAGGACTGCGGAATGTGCTTAGTCAGGCACTCTACAGCATCCTGAAACCTGTCTCGAGCGCTACGATTGATCAACTCATAAACGATGGCCCAAAACCATTTGTTGTGTTAGTCGTTGGAGTCAATGGTGTTGGAAAAACAACGACGATTGCCAAGATGGCCCAACGAATGAGACAGGCCGGACGTCGCCCATTGCTCGTTGCCGGTGATACATTTCGTGCTGCTGCCATTGATCAACTACAAGTTTGGGGAGATCGAATCGGCGCAGAAGTCATACGTCAACGACAGGGGGCCGATCCTGCGGCAGTCGCATTCGATGGAATTGTTGCGGCCAAAGCCAGAAAGGTCGATGTCGTTCTGATCGACACCGCCGGGAGGCTGCACACGAAGTCAAACCTAATGGACGAACTCCGGAAAGTAAAGCGAGTGATCGCCCAAGAATTGCCCGGAGCGCCGCATGAAGTCTTGCTGGTCCTGGATGCCACACTCGGACAAAACGCCTTGGGTCAAGCTCGACAGTTTCATGAAGCGATGGGAGTCACGGGGATTGCGTTGACGAAGCTCGACGGGACCGCACGGGGCGGCATTGTCGTGGCGATTGCCGATGAGCTGAAACTTCCTCTCCGTTTGGTCGGTGTAGGAGAATCCGCTGAGGATTTGCAGGACTTCAATGCCGAAGCATTCGTGGCGGCGTTGTTTGGGCAGCGCACCGCCTCCCTATAAACCACGCGTTTCCTTCTCTTATCCTTCGCCTCGTGCTACCCTTTTTGAAGGCGAATAATGCGTCACAATGAATGAGGGTGTGGTGCAATGATCAAACTCTTGATCGTAGACGATGACCAAATGAATTGTGATTTGTTACAGAATGTGTTTACCAGACAAGGGTACCATGTCATCACGGCGACCAGTGGGCGAGAAGGACTTCGGCTCTTCCGCACCTCCAGTCCACGCGTGACGCTCTTGGATTTGCGAATGCCGGAAATGGATGGACTCACAGTCTTGAAGGAGATGCGAGCTATCGACCCCCATGCGCCTGTGCTAATCCTGGGAGGCGGAGCCACTGAAGCTCAGGAGAATCAGGCACGAGCCCTGCGAGCGACCGACTTTATCCGGAAAGGACTCTCGCTCGATGTTCTTGTTGAGGCTGTGAACCGAATTACGCAGGTGTCGATGCAATCCACGATCACCTCATCCTCATCAGGCATCGGGCCATCGATTCAGCAGATTGATGAATCGGTCTTGGTGGTCGATGACGAGCCTCTCGTATGCGATCTCCTCGTCCGCTTTCTGAGTCTCCGAGGGTATCGAGCCTTCGGGGTGAATGATGGGCAAGAGGCCCTTCGAATCATAAGTGACACACCGCCAGATGCCATCTTGCTCGACATGATCATGCCGGGAATGGCCGGGATCGATGTGCTTCGCGCCCTGCGCGAGAAAGAATATCCCGGGGGGATCATCATCATGTCGGGGAGCCAGAGCGAGGAATTGCTTGAAGAGGCCTGGAACTTAGGACCACAAGAAATTCTCCTGAAACCGATTGACCTCGATCGCCTTTTGACCGTGATCCAGCTTGTACTCGTGTGCCGCGAGTGTTAAAAGTTTTCTGATGCCTATCAGAAAACAGACGCTTGCATCGTACCTCTTTGCGCTGATCCTAATCTTCCTTGTACCCCTACAGGATGCGTGGGCTCTACCCGCGAGTGGCGATAGCATTCACGTCCACCATGAACTATCGGTTGGGCTCACCCCAGCGAGCCACGAAATAACAGCGGAGGATCGAATCACACTGGAGATTGATGAGCCGGTTCAGTCCCTCACCTTCACGCTTGCGGGGACGTTAGAAGTTAAATCAATTACAGTGGAAACGCCATCGACCAGGATTGAGCAAGACAGGTCGAGCCGGCTCGCGTCCTTTACAACCGTGCAGAATCCAGACTCCGCCACACGGCGGATCGTCGTTCTGCTTCCTGAGGAGCATGGCCGCAAGATGACGTTGGTCTGGGTCTACCGTGGGCTGATCAACGACCCCCCGAGAGAACCCCGTCACTTGCGGTTTGTCACCCCGAGTGAAACAGGAGGACATATCGGCACGGAGGGTGTGTATCTAAGCGGTGAAAGCCAATGGTACCCGGATCTCCCGGATTCCTTCAGTACCTTTCGGGTGACTGCTACGATTCCAGAGGAGTGGACCCTAGTTGGGTCGGGACGGAAAGTCATGCAGACCGTAGTCGCCGGTATGGTCTCTTCAACATGGGCTGTTGGAGAGAGGTCTGAAGCCTTCACTCTCGTTGCCAATAAATTCGTGGTGAAATCAAGAGAATGGAGCGCGTCAACGGGGCAGCACGTCGAACTGCAGACCTATTTCTTGCCGGATAATGCCGCCTTGGCGGATGAGTATCTCGATGCAACCGCGGAATATCTCGAGGCGTATATTCGAATACTCGGTGAATATCCGTTTGAGAGATTTGCCGTAGTCGAGAACTTTTTCGCGAGTGGTCTTGGCATGCCGTCCTTCACGCTCCTCGGCAGCGGCAGCATCAAGCGGCACTATGTACAACCCTACGCCCTGGGTCACGAGATCGTGCATTCATGGATCGGGAACTCGGTGTTCAATCGAGACGGCCATGCCAACTGGGTTGAAGGACTGACGACCTATCTGGCGAATTACTACTGGCATGAACTCGTTCAAGATGATCGCCAAGCCCTGGAGCAACGGCGGATGATGCTCCAAGGATTTAATCTCTACGTGAAGCCCGAAGACGATTACCCGGTGTCTCAGTTTCTCAGAAAGCACGACGAGAAGGATAATGCGATCGGCTATCAGAAATCGGCCTTTGTGTTTCACCTTCTTCGGCAAGAGGTCGGAGAGGAGGTGTTTTGGCGGGGTCTCAAGACATTTGTCAGTCACCATCGCCATCGGCCGGCAGATTGGGGATCGATCGAGCGAGTCTTTTCGCAAGAAAGTGGAAGAAACTTACGGTGGCTTTTTAAACAATGGGTCGAGCAACCTGGAGCTCCCGTACTCTCCATTGGAGATGTCAGTGCCAAGAAGGTGGACGGGAATGAAAACCAAGAGGCGTGGCACCTGATCCTCCGGATTGAACAGAACGAAATGCCGTATCGGATGGCAGTTCCCATCCATATCGAGATGGAGGACACCACGGAAGTACGATCGGTGGACTTGGCCCCTTCTCGTGTCACCATCGCGGAACTTCTCGTGCCGAATAAACCGTTATGGGTAGAGCTCGACCCAGGGCTGATGACGTTTCGACGAATGGCAAGGCATCAACTGCCACCAATCCTGAACAGCTATGTTACCGATCCACACAAGGCGGTGGTGAGGGCATTTTCAAGCTCTGGTTCTCCATTGGAGCAGGTCGTGTCCCGCCTTGCGGATCACGATTCGCCTGATTCGCAACGCACGACAGTGTCGGCGCTCGAGGGTGCGACGCTTCCTCAGGATGGCTCGATTCTGATACTGGCCGATGCGCACCAGATCCATGCCGTTCAATCTTTGGTACAAGAGTCATGTGGGGATCGCGCCGCACTCAGGGACAACGGATTTCAGATTGATGGACAGATGTATGAGGGCCCAACGATGGCGGTGTTGTTTTCCTGCCATCGGGCGAATGTTCCAGATAGCGTCATGACGGTTTTGTATGGCGTGACATCCGACTCAGTTGCGAAAGTGGCACGACTCCTGTTTTATTATGGGTGGCACAGCTATGTTATTTTTCAAGACGGTGGCGTCAAGAAGCGAGGGATCTGGCCTGGACAAGAGGCCACCATGGAGGTACGGATTGATGACATGTCGTAAGATTGTCGGAGTCTGGCTGGTAGGATGCTGTGTGTTGATAAGCACTCCAGAATTGGGAGAGACGGCTGACAGCCAAAAAGAAAAAGTTTCTCCCGCTGGTTCTACCGAACGTCACTTGGCCAACATTCGGCAACTAACGTTCGGTCGCCAGAATGCGGAAGCGTATTTCTCTTTTGACGGAACCAAACTTATTTTTCAATCGACCAATGACTGGTCGAAAGTATCTAAAGCGAATCCGTTGAAGCCAGCCGACGCCGGACGCGGGTGTTATCAAATGTATGTAATGGATCTGCAAAGTATGACGACGCGCATGGTCAGTACCGGTGTGGGGGCGACAACCTGCGGTTATTTCTTTCCCGGCGACCGGCGCGTCCTCTATTCTTCTACACATCAGGCCGGACCCAATTGTCCCCCGAAACCGAAACGGGATGGGGCCTACCGATGGGCCCTGGACGATTACGACATTTACTCGGTACGCATCGATGGACAACAAGTCCAGAGGTTGACGGCTACGCCGGGCTATGATGCAGAAGCGACGGTCTCGCCGAACGGGAAAACCATCGTGTGGACGTCGGTCAAGGACGGAGATCTGGACTTGTATACGATGAATCTGGACGGCACGAACGTTCGGCGCCTGACGGATGACCTGGGGTACGATGGAGGTGCGTTCTTTTCCCCTGACAGTACGCGTCTGGTCTATCGAGCGGCTCATCCAACCGACCCAGCAGAAATCGAAAAATACAAAGAACTGTTGGCACAGCGATTAGTCGAGCCGGGCCAGTTGGAACTCTTCGTGATCAATGCGGATGGGTCAGGCAAGAAACAGGTCACCTCAACCGGCGCCTCGAATTTTTCACCCTATTTTCATCCTGACGGGAAACGGATCATCTTCTCCTCGAACCTGGAAACGAGGGGAGAGGGTGGTCGCCCAAGTTTCCACTTATACCTGGTAGGAGACGACGGGGCAGGTACGGAACGGATCACCACCGAAGGCCATTTCAATAGCTTCCCCATGTTTTCGCCTGACGGGAAACGTCTCGTCTGGGTCTCGGATCGAAACACCAACGCACCAGGCGAGTTCAACGTCTTCTTGGCGGACTGGATACCCTGACGGACGTATTCGGCCATGAGTGATTGGTGACCAGCTCTGAGCACTCAGACGTCTCTGATCCGAATCAGACCAACCGGCGCGTGTCCTCTCCCATATCTGTGAAAAATATGGTGTCCCTCACGGTGTTCGGCTGTTCCATTGCAGCGCTGGTCATCAGCTTTCTGGGATTACAACGATTTGATCTGCCGGTTACCAAGTATGTTCGATCGGTGACGGTGCATCTCCCTTGGGACCAGCTCACCATCCCATGGATGGCTTTCACGAGTAACGCCGGGGATTGGATCGGCCAAGGGTGGCGTCTCGCGTCGGTCAGTCTCCTCCTCCTGGCCGCCGCCTGGGCGTTCAACAGGCCGATGCTCAAGCTCGCTGCGATTCAGTCGCTCATCGCCCATGGAATTGCGGCTGTATTGGCCAACGTTCTGAAACACCTCATCGGCAGGCCTCGCCCGAAGTTTCTGCACTCGGGAGACTGGCAGATGGCCATCTCCTGGATCTCAGGTCTGGATTCGTTCCCGTCGGGGCACAGTACGGCCAGTTTCGCGGTTGCGACCGTACTGGCCAAGCGATTCCCCACCTGGGGCCCGCTGTGTATGGGATTCGCGGCATTCGTGGCACTGAGCCGCGTCCTTCGCGGGTCGCATTTCCCCACAGATGTGGTGGGAGGGGCCGTCGTGGGCATTCTCAGCGGATCGATCGCTGCAGCTCCACTCAAAGAGTGGCGTACGTCAGTCCAGCAAGGATGTCGCGATGCAGCGATTTGGGCCTCGCTGGTCCTCGCCGTGCTGTGGACATTGTCCCACAAGATGGACGATAGCGTTACGGGCATGTTGTTCATGGCTGTGGGGGTATCAGCCGTTATGGCTGGGTTTTGGATACGACGGACCTATTGGCTATCCCAGGATCGACCAAGGGAAACGTGGTCGTCGAAGACCTCCCTCTATCTGATTGCGTATGGGCTTGCGGCGATGACGACCTCACCACTCGTGCATGTGGCAGTAGGGTTCACCTGCATGGCGTCTTGGTTTGATAGGCTGGGGCACGAGCAGATAATTGTGGATGAATGGTCGAGTGTGTCTGTCATGAAGGAAGGCGTCTTGCTCGGGAGCGTTGCTCTTGCCGTGCTGATCCTCGTTGGTGCACGAGGAGTGTTGCCCTTTCAGTGACCAATATGCCACGCGTCAAGCGTCGTTCGTATCTCGTCTCTCGATCCTGAGTTCCAGGTTTCATGTTCCAAGTTTCCGGACAACCTGAAACGCGAAACCTGAAACAGAAAACTTGGAACCGTGGGCCGATGTGCTTCACACTTCACGAAATACGTTCACGGATTAGTGTCCGAGAATCTTGGGAGGTGTTGCCGTGGGAACAGCTCCCGTAGTCCGGGGCAGGTCGACCATCGGTTCGTTAGCCAAGAGGACATAGCCATGTCGTTTGAGAATCGGTTGAAATGCAGCCGCTTCCGTCGGCAAAGCCTCCCGTAAAGACTCCGGCAGCAGAATCATCGTGCGACCCTCCTTACTCAAGGCTGTACGCAGTCGGTCGAGTTCATTGGATGGAATGAACTGCACCGTCCGTCTCGCATAGAAGGCAGTCGATGGTCTGGTTGTGCCAAACGCGATCAACTGGTCGTTGGGATTGAGATTCAGACCTGCGGCATAGGCCAATTCCTGCGGCGGTGCGATGGCGTATCGATTGAGATTGGGGACCACGACCAGGATGGCGAGCAGAAAGACGCTTGCGAGCGCTGCGCCGGCTACTCCAAAGGTGAGGTGGCGCTTTGTATCGTTGAGACCAAAATAGCCGATGAACCCCATGGCGGCCACGACGATGGTCGCACCCAGGTAGGGGCCGATCCCTAGTTCGAATTGGGTGGCGAGGGGGAACTCTTTGACCATCTTCCCAGAAAATTTATGGAAGAGGTACGGGGCGCTTGCAAGCCCGATGGCGACTAGATACCCGATTCCCATCATGAAGTGAATCGATCCGCGGAGTCCTTTGGCCGAAGCATCTTTCAGACCCAGGGCCCAATAGGAAGTGGCGAGGAGCGCACAGGCAGGAAACAGCGGACCGATATAGTGTGGGAGGCGGGTGGATGACAAGCTGAAAAAAATGAAGACCCGATCACCCACAAGGCTGCAAACCAATCCAATTCATGACCGGATCCTGCCGGCTCGCTTGTTCGAGGCGAACCATTCCGTTCGTGTAACCGACCAGGAGATTCCCGCCATGCGGCATAGGCTCGATAGAACGCGGCGGGCAAAAAAGCGCTCCAGGGATAGAAGCCCAGAAGCAAAACGGGAAAATAAAACCACCATCCCACTCCATGCCCTTCCATCGGAGCGAGGAATCGCCCCACTGTGTGGACCTTGGCCTGGGAGGTATACGCATCCCCATGGAGCAGAAACATCGCGGTATACCAGGGGCCCGCCAAGAGAATGAACAGCAAGGTGCCGACGATGGGAGCGCCTCTTTGCCAAAAGACCAGCCATTGCCGAGTGGCGATGAGATAGAGCAGCGCGGTGATCAGCGGGACAGCAAATCCCACAGGCCCCTTCGTCAGGGTTGCGAGGGCCATGCCGACATAGAAGCCCCAGATCCAGTGTCGGCCTGCCCCCTGTTCGTGAAGCCCCAGCCAGAAACTATAGAGCGACATCGTGGTGAAAAAGATCAGCACGCTATCGGTGATGGCCATGCGCCCCAGCGCCAGTATTTCAACATTCAACAGCAACATGAGCGCGCCCATCAGGCCGACGGTCGGGCCTCGAAGGCGAGAGAGAAACAAGTAGTGCATCACAATCAACGCCACGCCGAAGATGGCGGAGGGAGCGCGTGCGGCAAATTCGTTGACACCAAAGACCTGATAAGACCCCGTCATCAGCCAGTAGACGAAGACCGGTTTCGCCACGCGAAGTTCGCCGTTGAAGGTCGGTGTGACGAGATCACCGGAGGCGAACATCTCGCGGCCTGCTTCGGCGTTCCGACCCTCATCGCGATCGGTCAGACCCATGCTGCCGAGACCGACAAAAAAGAGGAGACCAGATAAGAGCAACAAAAGCAGAAGGTGGACGGGCTGAGGTGTGAGGCGGTCCATGAGTCGGTATCAGGTTACCCGTGAGGAAGGGGAGAGGCCAAGCGAGAGGACGTGGCTGGATCACTCATGCTTGTGGCCCTGGCGCGCTCTTCGTGTGATTCGCACGGTGAATGAGAGCCAGATTGCGGAGATACACCACCGATCCGATAGACTGTCCTGCAATAAAGACCGGGTCCATTCGGTAGATCGCATAGGAGAGCGTGATCAGTCCGCCGATGAGACTCATGTACCAAAAGGAGACGGGGACGCGGCTCTCCGCCGTCCGCTCGGAGGCGATCCATTGAACCACCCAACGGCCGAAGAAGAGCCCCTGACCGAGGAATCCGATACCGATCCAGAGTGTTTCAGTACTCATGAAGTGTGGGAGAGGTTGCTATCACGCACGGTCGACTCACGCCGCGGGTCCTCGGAATTTATACAGGAGCACGCGTTGCTGCATCCAACGCACGGCGATCAGATCGTACAGCGATGTGAACAAGCGGTTTCCCATCCCGTACTTGGAGACGCCATGAATGCGGGGATAATGCCGGACGGGCACTTCGGTTACCGTGAATCCATACATTAATGCGAGTGCCGGAAAGAATCGATGCATCCCCTCAAAGAGCCGGATGCGCTCCAGCACGGGGCGACGAAAGACCTTGAGCGGGCACCCCGTATCATGGACGCCGTCATGGGTGAACACATTTCGCACACGGTTCGCAATTCGAGAAGAGATCATCTTCACAAAGCCGTCCTGCCGGTGCTGTCTCCATCCGCACACCAGGTCGTACGCGTTGGTCAAGGGAATCAGCTTCAAAATATCTTCGGTATCTTGCTGAAGGTCGCCGTCGATCTGGACAATGATGTCACCGTTTGATTGATGAAAGCCGGCTTCAAGCGCACAGGTCTTACCGTAGTTACGGTCAAAGTGGAAGACGCGGACACAGGTATGTTCAGCGGCCAATCGGTCCAGCGCGTCACTGCTGCCGTCGCTGCTCCCGTCATCCACAAAGATGATCTCATACGGGCGCGACTGAGACGCCTCATGAGAGTCCATGACCTTCAATAAACTGGCGATGAGCGGAGATAAATTGTCGCGTTCATCCTTGATGGGGATGATTACAGAGGCCCAAGGGCTGGAAGGCAGGGTCATCTTACGCTAAAGCTCCAGCACTAGTCGGAGCGCCTGTTGATAAGAGCAGCATTCTATCCGAAGGTCGAGGGTTGGTCAAACGAGCGAGGGTAAAAATATTCAGATGGGTGATGGGCAGGCTAGGGCTTGGCCGCCACGACGGTGAAACGCATCGTGCCCATGAGACTCATCTCATTGATTTACTCGCCGGCATGAATCTCCACCATATACCGTCCGGGCTTCCAGATGCGTGGAGGGGAAGACAATCTTAAATAGCCGCTCTCATCCTCCAGGGCGATGAACATGGAGTCTTCGCCGTCGTCAATCTAGGGCTGAACAGCCCCTCCCCCCCAGCTAGGGCCATCTTCGGGGATTGCACCGGGGGAGGAATCGCGTAGACTCCAGCCTCTACGGAGGCGAACTCAGGACACGCACCACAATATGAATCGGACCACGACCTGCAAGATCCGCTGCTCAACACCGAGACCTACACCTACGACAACAATGGCAATGTTGCTACGGTGACGGACCGGAAGAGCCAGGTCACGACCTACACCTATGATGCCCTAAATCGGCGCACCAAGGCCACGTTCCAGGATGGGACGAGTACCAACTACACCTATGATGCCGGGAATCGGATCACGCAGGTGCAAGAGAAAGACGCCAGCAATGTCGTCACGGCCACGATCACCCGTACCTATGATGGGCTCGACCGACTCACCCAAGAAGTCACGCCACAGGGACAGGTAGATTATACGTATGATACCGCTTCGCGCCGTACCAGCATGACGGTCGCAGGCCAAACACAAGTGACCTACACCTATGACAACGCTAACCGCCTCACGCAAGTGCAGCAAGGCACCGATACTGTCGGAATCGGGTATGATATCGCTGGACGGCGCACCAGTCTCACGTTGCCCAATACGAACAGTCTCACCTATGCCTATAATGCGGCCTCAGAATTGACGAGCGTCACGTACAAGCAGGGCACCACGACGCTCGGTGATCTCACCTACACCTATGAAGCGGCGGGCAATCGAATCAAGACGGGAGGCACCTTCGCGCGCACCAATCTGCCTCCCGCACTCACGTCCGCCACCTACAATGCGAACAATCAACAGACCGCCTTTGGGACTACTACTGAGACCTATGACTTGAATGGCAATCTGGCAACCAGTACCGAGGCTGGCGTCACCACCACCTATACCTGGAATGCCAGGAACCAGCTGACGGGCATTAGCAGAACGGGTCTCACTGCGAGCTTGACCTATGACTCCTTCGGCCGACGAACCGGCAAGACGATCAACGGCACGACGACGAATTTTCTCTACGACGTGCTCAATCCCGTCCAAGAAAAGAATGGCGGGACAGTGACGGCAAACCTGCTCACTGGCCTAGGGATCAACGAATTCTTCACGCGAACGGATAGCGTGGGAGTTCGGGCCCTCTTGCCCGACGCCCTCGGCTCGACTGTCGCGTTGGCCGACAGCAGCGGCGTGCTCCAGACCCAGTACACCTATGAACCATTTGGCGTCACGACGCAGACGGGCGCCGCGAGCACGAATAGCTATAAATACACCGGGCGGGAAGATGATGGGACGGGGCTCTACTATTATCGGGCACGCTATTACCAGCCACAGTTCCAGCGGTTCATCGCCGAAGATCCCATCGGGTTCCTCGGTGGGGATGTGAATCTCTATGGCTATGTGGGCAATAATCCCGTTCTCCTCAGAGACCCGATGGGGTTGCTCACACTGGGGCAAGGCACACTCCTTGGGTGTGGGCTCGGAGGAGTGGGAGGCGGAATAGGTGCGAAGAAAAATAAAGTGTTTGGAGCTCTTACTGGGGGAGGTCTTGGGTGTGCGTTTGGAACCTTGATTGCGTCGGGGATTCCCTTTCCACCCACACCTATTGGAATTGCAATTAAGGCAGGAGTAGGTGCTGTGACAGGTGGTATTTCCGGAGGCCTGACGGCTGCGGCAGGGGGAGGGAATACACTGAATATTGCGATCGGTGCCTTTAGTGGTGCGGCAGGAGGAGCTATCGGCAACTTGGTCCCGGGTGGCCCAGTCCTCGGTGCATTGACGGGGTTTGCGGTCTCTACAGTCATTGGGGCTATTGGACCTTGATAGGGGTGTTGTGGACTATCTAAGTAGGGTTGCGGAGAGATTTTCTCTCTGGGCTGCCGGGGGGTTCGTTGTTTTTGCTGGCGTATGGATTTGGTTTCTAACGAGACTAGATGAAGCGGCACGAAAGGAAGCGGAATCGACTCGCTATTGGTGGGAATCGACGTCAACGTTCGAGAGTGAATTCAAGAAGATTCAATCGCGAGGGCGGCTAATCTATTCAATGTTCATTGCTATTAGTCTTTTTGCTGCCACGGTGATTGTGTGTGCCCATGTCCTGGTTCCTTAGCGAAGGGGGCATTTACCAGATTGTTGTCTGCGCTTCAGAGCTCACGAACCTGACTTACAGCCGGGCACGACCACGCTCGACAGGTAAATAGGGTCAGGTCTTACAATCAAACAAGTGTTCTGATATGCTCTGCGGTCATGGCTCGTCCGTTGCGTCTCGAATATCCCGGTGCCGTCTACCATGTCACGAGTCGCGGCAATGCTCGACAGAACATTGTCGCGGATGATCGGGATCGTACTGTGTTCCTGGATCGGCTAGCCCATGTGATCGATCGGTTTGGGTGGCGATGCCATGCCTACTGCTTGATGGATAACCACTATCATCTCCTGATCGAAACGCCAAAGCCGAATCTCTCGCAGGGCATGCGGCAGCTCAATGGTACCTACACGCAGGCGGTTAACCGTCGACACCAACGAGTAGGACATCTCTTTCAAGGGCGGTTTACCGCCATCTTGGTAGAAAAGGAAGCGCATCTCCTCGAACTCTGTCGTTACGTCGTGCTCAACCCAGTTAGGGCCAAGGTCGTCACCCATCCACAGCGTTGGACCTGGAGTAGTTATCGGGGCACGGTCGGCGCGCGGCCCGCGCCGACCTGGCTCACGACGGACTGGATTCTTGGGCAGTTTGGCCTGCGGCAGCGAGAGGCACAGGTCCGCTACCGGGCGTTTGTCGAGGACGGCCGCGAAGGGCCGCGGCCCTGGGACAAACTCAAAGGGCAGATCTACCTGGGTTCTGAGGCTTTCATCGCAGATCATCAGCCGGATCGGGTGATTCGAGACATTCCCCGTCGACAGACCCAGGCTGCTCGACCGTCGCTCAGTGCGCTCTTTCAGCGGCGAGGAGACAAGGTCCGGCAGATTGCGATGGCCTATCGGCAGTATGGGTATCGGCTGCGAGAGATTGCGGACCAGTTGGGGGTGCATGCCGTGACGATCAGCCGGCGTCTCAAGCAGGCGGAGCAGCGAAGAGTATGAACAAAAGACCTGACGGTATTTCCTTTGGGGGTGGTCAAACACAGACGCTGTGGTGAGGCTACCAGTTCGAGGCCACGACGGTGAAACGCATGGTCCCCATGAGGCTCATTTCGTTGACTTGCTCACCGGCATGAATCTCCACCGTATACCGTCCGGGCTTCCAGCCGCGTGGAGGGGAAGACAATCTTAAATAGCCGCTCTCATCCTCCAGGGCGATGTGCATCGCGTCTTCCGCGACGATGGTGGCTGGATCGAGCCCATGAATTCCTTCTGGTCTGCATCGTCCGAAGATGGTAAATGCCTGGTAGTGTTGATGCAACGAGAACACAACATAAATGGCTTGGGCATCGGCGAAAAATTCATCAGTCGGTTTGAGCGGGACGATCTCGTGGGACTGATACCGCCCCATTTGTTCGTCAAATCCCTCAGCCATGACGATTGAACGGAACATGCCTTGCGGAGGGGCATCGAAATCATAGGCTGGGACCTCGTCGGACCGGTTTTGGAACTCAGACATGGGGACGTGTTCGGTGATGGGTGGCTGTTCCGCTATGCCGACTTGAATACATGAGAGCCAGGCTGAGAGGAGCATGCAGGTACACAGAGATATTCGGATCATCATGCCTGTCTGCTACACCTCTTGAAACGACGCTGTCAATCAACCGAGGGAGTTGCCCATTGCGGCCTTTTCCAGCCATCTGGTAGGATTTTCCCTTCCGTACCGCTTCTTGATGAAACCAACACTGGGGTGATCGTAGAACATGCTGCAAGACGCCGATGCCCTCCCTCAGCTTGTCGGAGACTATAAGCCGCTTGATCAGTGGCAGACTCACCTCAACCAGCTCTTCTACGGGCTGAGAGGGGATCGACTCCGATCCTACTACCAAACCTTTGCCTCGGCGGATTTCCGGCTGGCCCATGCGTTGGCGGCCGATTACTACGAAGGCGTGATGAAGCGAGAGCAGAATCGGAGTCGCCAGTCGTCATCCTCCGATCGTGTAACGATTTTGGAGCTCGGTCCCGGCAACGGTAACCTTGCCGCCTGTTTCCTCAGTCATCTCAAGACACTCGATGCACGGGGCCGCATCTACCCACGTCTGCGCTATGTCTTGATGGATTGGGAACAACCAATGCTGGACGGGGCTTTGGCTCACGCAGACCTGGTGCCCCATCGGGATCATGTGGACACCTTGTGTGGTTCTGTAGAGCATCTAGCAGGAGTGGCCGATGGGTCGGTCGATCGAATCATCTGTAACGAACTATGGAACGACCTACCGACGAAGTTGTTGGCGAAACACGGAGGTGAGGTTGAGGAAGAGTATATCCGTCCCAACCTCAGCGAAACACTGCACGCGACGATTCAGGACTGGTCGGCATTCGTTCGAGCATTCCAAGCCAAGGACTTCGATGCGCTCAAGACCTTTCCGCCGTTTCTCGACGAATTGGTGTGGGAGAAGGAGTACCGCAAGGTTGAGTGGAAGGATGTACCCTATCGGAAAACGATCGTGGAGTTTCTCCAACGCATCGACCAAGAGGTGTTGGTGCCGGTGAATATGGGAGCCTTTGCCACCCTCAAAGAGGCAAAGCGGCTTTTGGCTCCGGACGCCATCGGGTTCAGCGCCTTCGATGCAGGGACCAATGACCTCAAGGTCCTGAACGATCCGGAGAAGCCCTGTTACGGCCAGTTCGGCGGGCAATACAGTTTCATGATCAACTTCGCGCTCGTCGAAGCCGTGGCGAAGCATGTGGGCCTCACGGCGGCGACCATCGAGCCGCAACGAGAGTTCGTGGGGCGATCGCTGAATACGAACGCGATCACGCTCATGGAGCTCTTAGCCACCCATCCGTCCGCGGGACCGAAGCTGCAGCCGTGGGAGCAAGACCGTCTCGTGCTCAAGACCATCCGAACGTTGAACGAAACATTTGAGAGTCCTTATCACCGGCGGCTGGAATTTCCGCTCAGCACGAACATGCCGCCGGAAGAACATGAGACCTTGGGGGCCATCCTACGTTCATTGAAAGACGACGGCATTCCTGACACCGTCGCGTACGTGACCGAAGACGAACTCATCCGTGCGCAGAGAGATCTTGAAGGCCTCGGATACGAGATCGAGGCCATCAAGATGGCCTTGCAGGTTCCGCCCAGCCCGATCGAATATTGTCACTTTTCCTGTCGGTGATAAGGAGAACGCGGTGAGTTCTTTTGGTACTGGTCTTGCCGGGCTCGTCGGCGGTGTGGTGCTTATGATGGGTCTGTTTGCCTTTGCACAAAGGCGATGGGTTGCCGGATTAGCCTGGTTACTCGGAGGTATGGCGTTGATCGCCTTGTTGACGTTTCTGGACAAGCCTGGATCCAATTCGTTGAAACTCAGCAAGATATACGACACGTACGGCTGACGCACAGGGTCCACTGCTTCAAACGTAACGACCTATCTGAGACCGCCCCTCAACGTGAGGCAATGAACGGACCAGATGGCCATTTTACGGAAGATGCTACCCCGTCGGACTCAGCGGAGAGATCAGTAAGGAGCTTAAGGGGCTGGCCAGGAGAGGGGCGAGAATCAAGCCGAACTGGGGGAAGTGATCCTGCAACGAGAGGAACAAACCATGGTCCTTCAGCCATTGCTCCAGCCCAGGTTCAGCCGCTTCGCAAGGACGCTCCAAGAGTAGAGCCTCGGCTCGTTTCGCGAGGGCGAGAGCCGCAGGCAGGTAGGTCGCCACCAACATCAACGTAAACGTGACGCCCCAAAAAAGCGTGATGGCCAAGGCTGTGCCCAGCACGGCTTCCTGTCCGGCTTTGTCTGCCACCAGCGCTGCAGGCCATCGCAGCCAGGCGCCCATATGCAGGATTCCGGAAACAAGAATCGCCGAGACTGCGGTCAAGACCTCCTTGAGCCGCTTCATCTGTGATGCATAGAATTTGGGGTCGGGCTGGCCTGAGACCGGCGGCGCGAGGGTACTGCAAGCCGCCAGGAGTGCCACGACAGGGACAATCAAAGCTTGCACATTCACGGTGGACACCACCACCATGACATAGTGCAAGAGATGCTCGCTGATTCGCTGAGATCCGGCCCGACTCAGGTTGTCGTAGCTAAAACCGAAGACAGCCCGGTAGAGCGTATGGGATTCATCGAGCGCCCACATGAAAATCACACCACCTAGCGCAAAGACTATTCCAATGGCCGTGACGATAACCAGCCGTGTACCTCTGTGACATTGGTAAATGATCATTGCGCAGAGAAGAAACGCATAGAGTCCGGCCACCAGGACCAGAACAACGGTGGTGAGCCAGATATACCGAGATTTAGTCTCCACGAGAAATGGAGTAGCACTGAACGGCTGATCCGGATCCCCCGGGGTTGAGTGCATAAGCCAATTCGTGAGGGTATGAAAGTTGTCAACCGTGATGTTAGCGCTGAACTCGAAGAGGCCGATCGCGAGCAGCAGGATAAACACAGGGGGAATGATAAGAAGCAGGAAGCGATAGTCGGAGGCGGATGAGGCAGCCGTGGGTGTCATGACATCGAGACGTAACCGATGCAGATGGTCGCCGTGTCAACGAGGTGGCACATCCTAGCACAGTTTATTCTGTCTCTTTGCTGGAAAGTTAGGCCACCCGCATTCGTTCAAGTGATGCCGGGATACTGTTCCCACCGATGTCAGGAATGATGTGGAGCTCAAGTGCCGTGACCCCGGGAAGGTCGACATGGTGATCTTCTGTTTCGCGGGTCGACCCTTGGGGGCTGAAGTTCCACTGTTGACGGACGATATCTCGGAAGGTTTTCCCTCCATCGTGAGACCAGCGCAATGCATATTCTTGCGTCCGTTCGCTTTCAGACTCCACGAAGTTCAGCCAGATTCGACGAATTCGCTGTGGAGACGAAAAAAGCAGCCGGATCGTTTGCTCGCCCAGTCCGCCTGCTCGCCATCCTGACGATCGGTTGGGTAGCAGTGCGGCTTCAATGGGACGGGCGGGATCTTCTGAGGTGACTTCGACGTCTGCCAGATTGTCCAGATTCAACCAGTTAGAATCGTCGGAGACCACTTGCTTCTGAGTTGAATCGAGGATTCGTTTGCGCATCGATCGATCTCCTAAGGGTGAGAGGTGCTCGTGGTGCCACGAGTTATCGATCCTTGAGTCGGCCGAGCGTACTCTCGACTGATCGCTCGAGTTTATCCGCAGCTCCACCGACCGCCAGCTCGACGGTGGCAGCTTGATGCGTTACGGCGATGGGCTGGTGGCCGGCTAGCCTGGCTTCCAGCACACATCGGATGTCGTCCCCCTTGGTCTTATGGCTGTTGGTGTCGCTGAGATGCGCTTCGACTCGAGTAATCCGATCACGAAATCGCCCAACCGCTCCCTCGACACTGGTCTCAACAAGCGCGACGATCTCCTCGCGCCCATGGATATGATTATCGGTATTGACCTGAATCTGCATCGGACTCCCTCCCTCACATGAACTATTTCTTACATGGACCCTACTCGCCAGGCGCAAAAAAAGTCAATCGAGGAAAGGCTACAGAGGCCGAGCTATCAGTGAGGATGTGGGGTGCATCTAAGAAACTTGACTTTGGTATGGCAAGGCAATAGGATTCTGAAAAAATTGTTCCAAAAGGAAAACTAGGGTTCCGGCTTCCTCTTTCTGTCAGGGAGTGTCTGGTCCAAGAGTTTTCGGCCTCGCATAACGGGGCTCCACGGAGGGATAAAAACCCGGGAGATCATGTACTGAGGTACATGGCCTTTTGGGAATTTAACCTTCCTGCAGGAGGCTTTGTTATGCATCTCCATCGCATAGTTCTTGTCATGCCGGATCAACCTGACCTACGACCTAGGCAGAGAGGTCTGTCATGGTAAGTCACGAAAGTTCAGGTACGGTTCCTCCGGCCCCCGCTTCGCAACCTTCCGAGACGCTCCGCCGCAGCCTCAGCCTCTGGAACAGCCTAACCATCGGCTTCGCAACGGTCTCACCGGTGGCGGGACTCTATGCCATTATCGGTGTGCAGACGGTTGTGACGGGTGGCGGTTGGTTTCCGGCGCTGGCGCTCTGTCTAGTGATGCAGTTGTTAGTCGCCACGGTGTATGCGGAGTTGTCCTCGCAGATTCCGATCGCGGGAGGCGCATACAAATGGGCCAGGCAGCTCGGAGGGGCCACCACCGGCACGTACGCCGGGGCCATCTATGTCAGCTCCACGATTGCGATGCTGACCACGACCGCCTACACTGGCGGGGTCTGGCTGGCGATATTCTTCGGATCTACAAGCGGGACGGGAGTGACGCTGGTCATTTGCGGCGCGCTGTTTCTGCTGGTCTGCACCGTCCTCAATCTCGTCCACGTCTCGGTCTTTAAGTTCCTCATCTCCTTGGGGGTCTATGCAGAAATCGTCGGCTCGTTCGGCGTTGCGCTGTTGCTGTTCTTCTTTTTTCGGCAGCATGATTTTTCTGAACTGTTGGCCCATCTAGGGACAGGCACCGCACCCAGTCAAACAGCGGCGTTTCTCGCGGCGCTCGCTATTTCCGGGTGGGCGTTCATCGGCTTCGATGCCTGCTCAACCATCGCCGAGGAAACGCACGATCCGAAGCGGATGGTGCCGCGTGCGATCTTTTTCTCGCTCTGCATGGTGGGAAGCGTCGTGCTCTTCAACTCCGCCGCGCTGACCTTGAGCTTTAACCGCGAAACCCTGCAGCAGACGAGTGCCGCCTCCGATCCTGTCACACCGGTGATCGTCGCCAATTTTGGCGCCTGGGCAGAGACTCCGTTTCTGGCCATCGTCATGATCGCGTTCTTGGCTTGCGGGTCATCTATGGTCCAGTACACCTCCCGGATCGTGTTCTCCATGGCGCGGGAAGGTAGTATGCCGGTAGTCCTCAGTCGAGTGACCGCTGCCGGCGCACCGCGGAATGCCGTACTGTTCACAGTGCTGCTGGCCACGCTTGGCCTGCTCTTTGGCCTCAATGATGAAGCAGTCGCGACGGTCCTGGCATTCGGGACGGGCGGCTTGTACGCCATGTTTGCGATGACCACGGGGGTTGGGCTCTACACCAGGCTCACAGGTCGCTGGGACCCCTCGTTAGGTCAACTGAAACTCGGCTCGTGGGGACTCCTGATCAATA
The DNA here is from genome assembly GCA_016715825.1 of Nitrospira sp. Taxonomy (NCBI): domain Bacteria; kingdom Pseudomonadati; phylum Nitrospirota; class Nitrospiria; order Nitrospirales; family Nitrospiraceae; genus Nitrospira; species Nitrospira sp. The sequence goes on from JADJXO010000003.1 coordinate 77,216, forward strand.
TGGCAGCGTTTCTCTGGTCGGCATTTGAGTTTGTCAATATTGCGTGGCCACGTCCCTATGCCACGTCGCCCAATGCGCCCTGGTGGCAACTCTGGGCTGTCCCGCTGGTATTAGGTAGCATACTCACGGTGACGACGCTGTATGTCCTCGTCGGCAGGCACGAGGCATCAGCCCATCCGAGAAAGGCCGAGCCACAGAAAGAATGACGGAAGGAGTGTACGAAGACTTGCACTGTAAGGAACGTTTCACAGAGAGTCAGAATCCATCTATCCCGTAGAAAGGAGTGCTCATGGCAAAGAAGAGAACATACCAAGGCAAGGTTCCTCTACATGACAAGTACGGGCCGGAGGCGAAATTTGCCGTCGAAGCGGAGGCGCTGCTGCCGACGACGAAATATGAAGAGGAAGTGGCCCGAGGTCTTGAATTAGGCCTGCCTGGTGCCGATTCCATCAAAGATCGCCGCATTCCCACCTTTAGTCGCGGAGAGCTCCCGCATTTCGCGGGCATCAATACCTTCACCAAAGCGCCGTATGTCGAAGACGTCCGCAAATGTGGGGAATACGATGTCGCCATTCTCGGAGCGCCGTTCGACGGCGGAACCACCTATCGGGCGGGTACCCGGTTCGGCCCGCAGGGCATCCGCAAGATTTCGGCCTTATATGGGACGTACAGTTTCGAGCTGGGCGTGGATCTCCGGGAGTCCATTTCCATGTGCGATCTTGGTGACGTCTTTACGATTCCTGGCAACATCGAAAAGACGTTCGATCAAGTCAGCAAAGGGGTCGGCCATGTCTACGCGAGCGGGGCCTTTCCCGTGGTATTGGGTGGAGACCATTCGCTTGGCTTTGCCACCGTGCGGGGCGTGGCTCAGAACATGAACGGCAAGAAACTCGGCATCCTGCACTTCGACCGGCATGTGGATACGCAGGAGACGGATCTCGATGAACGTATGCACACCACGCCGTGGTTCCATGCGACCAATATCCCCAACGTGCCGGCCAAGAATCTTGTTCAGATCGGCATCGGCGGCTGGCAAGCGCCCAGACCCGGCGTGAAGTCCGGCCGTGAACGCCAAACCACGATCATGACCGTGACCGACTGCGTGGAAATGGGCATCGAGAATGCCGCGAAGCAAGCGCTCGAAGTGGCATTTGATGGGGTGGATGCGGTGTGGCTGAGCTTCGACGTGGATTGCTTGGATGCGGCCTTTGTGCCAGGCACCGGCTGGCCTGAGCCGGGCGGCTTTCTTCCGCGTGAAGTGCTGAAGTTTCTCCAGATCATCGCGGACACGAAGCCGCTGGCCGGGATGGAAATCGTCGAGTGTTCACCACCCTACGACGCGGCGGAGATTACCAGCCTCATGGCCACTCGGGTGATCTGCGATGTCTTGGCATGCCAAGTACGATCCGGGAACCTGGCCAACCGAAAACAGCGCTGAAATGCACTGATCTCACGATGACGAAGGAGCCGTTGACGGGCTTGCATGCATGCAAGCTCGTCAACGGCTTTTCAACGCGCAGCTATAAGTATCTGACCTAAACTTTAGAAAATCTTTTCTTGGCGGGCGTGGAGCTACGAATACGACTCATTCCAAAGGTTATTCACAAACTCGTGGATGGGAAGGATCGTTACCTCGCCAACTTTTCGTCGCCGGGCTTCCAGACTGACGCAAAGATAGCGTTTGAGTTTCCGCTCCTCTGCCAGTGCCTTCAATGATTTGAGATCGTTGGAGGTGAGTTCTTCGGCCAATCGCTTCGGACGCTGGCTGAGTGTCAGATAGATGGATGTATCCAAGAGGTCATACAGGCGGGTGCCTCGGAAGGTCTGGGCGATCAAGAAGCTCTTCCCGGTCTGTCGGGGCCCTAAGAGGAAATACGACTTCTTCACCAGGAGACTTGTTAAATGCAGTGATCGATCGCCGGTGTCGAACTCATGGAGTATGGCAACAAGTGACGACTCTATCGTCAAATAGCATGCCAATGACGACAGAGGCGACATCTGTCTGCATGCGGGCGAGAGCACTGCACTCGCTGATCGGCAACTGACGATGAGATGGACCTTCTCCTGCGAGCCGCTTCGAACAAGACCAGTAATCGGGGCGCCGGTTGTGGCAACTGTAAGAAATGACGGTTCTCCTGGGAATGCTCACAATGCGGTCTGAGCCACTGCTCGTTTGACTCACACCAAATCAGTTTCTATACTTACACTTCACCTGGAGGGGATCACCGATGAAAATCCTGATAGGCCTGTTCGTCCTCGCGGTCTTGCTGATCGGAACCCTGCTCTCGCTTCCCTTCCTGGTCGACCTGAATAAGTATCAAGACCAATACAAACCGCTCATCGAAGAAGCCCTCAATCGCAAGGTCCAACTACAAGACATTCGTTTGACAGTTTGGCCGAGAATCGGCGCGACTGTGGCAGGCTTCGCGGTAATGGACGATCCATCATTTGACTCAGGTCCCTTCGCATCACTCTCCTCCTTGGATGTGGGCGTGAAACTGATGCCGCTGTTGAGCGGTCAGGTTGAGGTGGAGGAAGTGACTCTCCGTAATCCGGTCATTACGGTGATTAAGAATAAGAACGGTGTTCTGAATGCTTCGACGATCGGCCGTAAGGGTGTCGCGGTTCCCGAGGCTCCCTCGAAAGCGCCAATTCCTTCCGCCGAAGGCCCGCTGAAAATTCTCGCCCTCTTGGCCGTGGATCGAGTGTCAATCGACGGCGGGAAACTGACCTACCGAGATCAATCGGTGGCCAAGATGACCGAATATGTATTACAGGATTTGGAGGTGCTTCTTCGCGATGTTCGTCTTGGGCAGACGCCCAACGTACATGTCGCGTCGCTTGTTCAGCCTTTTAACATGCCAGTCAAACTCGACGGGACCTTCGGTCCACTCAAGGACACGATGGATGTCGAGGCGATCAACTTCCAGCTGTCCGTCGGGAAGACGGACTTTGCCATTACTGGGGAAGCAGTCGACCATAGTGCGACGGTCAACGTCAGCTCGCCGCTCATCAACACCGCGAATCTTCCAATTGCCCTCCCGTTCAAGAAACCGGTCGAGATCAAGAATCTTCAGATTTCGGCAGAAGTCAAAGGGCAGGAGGCCAAGCTCAATACCCTTTCGTTTGGGCTATTTGATGGCCAGGTAAAGGGGAACGGCAAGTTGGTCGCAGGATCCGATGCGCCTCCATTTAACGGCGGCGTGACAATACAAGGACTCCAGCTCGGTCCGGCTCTCAGCACGGTTGCCGACACGCCGGTTTCTGTCAGCGGAGCAGCCGGTGCGAACCTATCGGTGGAGGGGCGTGGCTTCTCGATGCCTGACTTGACCAAAGCGTTGCAGGGAACGGGTCACTTGGCCGTAAAGGATGGGAAGATTCAAGGCGTGAATATACTCCAAGAGGTGGTCTCCGCTCTCAACGTGGCAGGTATTTCGGTCGATGACCCCAAAGCCACGGTTTTCTCCACGATCGAGACGGACCTCGCCATCAAGCAAGGTCTCATCAAGTTGCAAAATCTCTTGATGGACAGTCATGACTTTCAGGCCACGGGCGGCGGCACCATCGGATTCGACCAACAACTGAATTTGCTCGTCAACCTGAATCTCTCGCAGGAGGTGAGCCAAAAGCTCTCCGGTGCGTCACCCGTCGTCAAGATCGCAATGAAAGACGGTCGACTCAGTCTCCCGCTGACCATCACCGGTACCGCACAGGCTCCGTCCTACGGGGTCGATGTCAAAGGCCTGACCGGAAAAGTTCAGGAGCAGGTCAAGAAGAAGGTGGAAGAAACCGTCGGAGGTCTGCTCAAAGGCACGACGAGACCGGAAGATCTCAAACGGGAAGGGCAAGAGTTGCTCAAAGGATTGTTCGGCCGGTAGGAGACGGTTAAGAAAATCGGCGAGCACCGTTCACTCTGAGGAGATCGAAATATCCCGATCCTCCATCATTCCGAGTCTATGACATTGAACCATCCTCAACTCGTTACGATAGGCAGCTGGTAAACGGTCAGAGCCTGACGGAACAACCCTTCCCCCAACTCCCCCTTGGGGCTAACGGGAACAGACCCCATAGATTTGGTCTTGTTGCCTCTCTGTGCCGGTGCTAGGATTAGCATCCTTACAACGATTCCTCCAAGGGAAGCAGGCGCCGGGTCAGCGTCCCGGAATGGCTGTGAACTAAGAGGCTAGTCCAGGTAGAGCTGGTCCAGCGCGACCCTTTAAGAATATGAGGTGAAGCTATGACTCCATCAATCTATACCGGTCAGCCCAGGAAGGCTCAAGGAGACCCCACGGTACATCCTACTCGAGAAGTGGAGGTGGCGTCTGCCGATGATCCTTCGGCGAGCGGAAATCTGGATAAAATTCGGGACATTCTCTTCGGCGCACAGGCTCGGGAACATGATCGCCGGTTTGCACAACTTGAACAGCACCTGCTTCGTGAAGCCACGGATCTTCGTAATGATCTGAAACGTCGTTTTGACAGCCTTGAAATCTACATCAAGAAAGAGGTTGATGCCCTGGCGGACAGACTCACAAAGGAGCAGGAGATTCGAGGCGCGTCGGTCACGAAGCTCGCGCAGGACCTCACGCAGTTGGCCACGGCTCTGCACGACAAAGCTCGTGAACTGGAAAGTCAGTCCACCCAATCACAACACCATGTCCTGCAACAATTGACCGAACGCTCCGCAGAGCTGGCGAATGACGTTCGTGCACGCCATGCCGAAACCACCTCGGCGCTCAATCAAGCCGTGCACGATCTTCGGTCTGAAAAGACCGATCGTTCCATGCTCGCAGCCATTCTGATGGAAGCCGGGAAACGACTAGTCAATGATGAGGCGAATGCGGGGCGCTCATGAGCCGGGTCTACCAGCGTCACTCGGATCCACACCCGCTATGTTGCGTCCAGCGATCGACATCATCTGACGGGTCCGAGTCCAGTTTCGACTGACGTACGGATGCGTACAGCAATGTCTCGAGATTACGGCAAACCAAGCAGCGAATCCTCCCGCCCCCATAGGGATGCGTCCGTTCATGAAGACTGGACGGAGCTCCGCACCTTACTACTGGCTCCCGAACACACCCAGCTCGACGAACTCCGGGATCGACTGGACAACCATATTATTGAACCTGGTGATGTCAGCAGAGTGCTCCCCGAAGCGTTTGCCATTCGAGGGGAAGGCGACCAACAGTTGTCGACGGTCTTGACCCCCTATGTCGAAAGCGGTTTCGTGACGGCGATTCGGAAATCGCCGAGAACGATTGTGGATGCGATTGCTCCGATCATGGGACCGGCGATCCGACAGGCCATCGCCCGCGCGCTGCAGAGCATGACACAGTCTTTCAATCATACCCTGGACGAGAGTCTATCTGTTCGTGGCATGCGGTGGCGATTGGAAGCCTGGCGGACGGGGAAGCCTTTTGCGGAAGTCGTACTGCTCCATCGGCTCCGGTATCGCGTTGAACAAGTCTTTCTGATCCATCGGGAGACAGGCCTCCTGTTACATCATGTGGCGAGCGATGGGGCCGTCGTGCAGGATCAACACGTCGTGTCGGGCATGTTGACCGCCATTCAAAACTATGTGAGGGATTCGTTCGGTGCCGCTCCAGATCAGGCGCTGGACCAGTTTCAGGTGGGCGAGTGGACAGTGTGGGTCGAACAGGGGGCACACTCCTATTTAGCCGGTGTCATTCGCGGAACACCACCTGCCGACCTACGAGAACGGTTCCGTGACGTGCTCGACCATATTCATGCGCACCATGCCGATGCCTTGGCGCATTTTACCGGGGATGCAGCCCCATTCAAGACGACACAGGTCGACTTAGAGCATTGTTTAGAAGCCCACTATGAGCGGCCACCGAAACAAGGGGCTCTCAAAGGGTGGATTCTGATCGGCCTCATCGTCCTGGGCGTCGTCTGGTGGGGATGGATGGCATATCAGGCGCAAAGTAGATGGTCGCATCTTCTCGATCGGTTACGCGAGGAGCCTGGCATCGTGATCACACAGGCAAGGTCGATGTGGGGTGAGTATCATATTGAGGGATTGCGTGACCCGTTGGCAAAATCTCCCACAGCGCTGGTGGTCGAAGCCGGCTTCAATCCCGCCACCGTGAAAATGGAGTGGGCTCCGTTTTATGCATTAGATGCCTCGCTCGTGGTGGCCAGGGCGCAATCGATCTTGCGGGCACCGGAGAGCGTGAAGTTCCACATCGAGGGTGGCCTCTTGGTTGCCACCGGCGCTGCCTCGCCCGACTGGGCCAGAGAGGCTAGACGGTTGGCGGTGCTCGTTCCTGGAATCTCACAGTACCAAGACGACGGCCTCATGACGGCCTCCATCCCGGCTCTCCTGGACCGAATCAATCGCACAGTGATTCACTTTCCGTCCGGTTCATCGACCGTGGAAGGGGCCGAACGTGATGCACTGGGCACGGTGTCAGCGATTTTACGAGAATTGGATCAGCTGGTGTCGCAGTCGGGCCAACGGGTGGATCTCGAGGTCTTAGGGTGGACCGATGCGACCGGTTCTCCGGCGAGGAATCTTCAACTGAGCCAGGAACGAGCAAGGGCTGTGGTCGCGGTGCTGAGTGAGAAACGGCTCGATAGGTCCGACACCATGGTGATTGGCACCGTTGGGCCGCAGGACCAGCGTGGCTCGACCCAGGAAATCGGTAATCGGCGGATTGCGACTCTGCGGGCTACGCTGACCGCTCAGGGGCAGGACTCCCAGACGGCTGATCCATGATCCAGAAAAAAATCTGTATGTTGGGCGGATTCGCCGTGGGGAAAACCAGCCTCGTGCGACGGTTTGTGAGTAATGTGTTTTCGGATCAGTATCGGACCACGATTGGCGTCACCGTGGAAAAGAAGTGTGTCACAGTGGACGGCCGAGGAGTCATGTTGGTGTTGTGGGATCTCTATGGAGAAGATGAGTTCCAGCATGTGCGCGACTCGTACCTTCGCGGATCATCAGGGTATATCGTAGTGATGGATGGCACCCGAAAGGACACGTTGGAAACGGCCCTTGCCCTCCAGCAGACCGCGGCGACCACGGTGGGACCGGTCCCATTTGTCTCGATTATTAATAAGGCGGATGTGCGATCCGAGTGGGAAATCGACGAGCATGTGATTGAACAACTCCGAGACCGGAATTGGACCGTTCTCTTTGGAAGCGCCAAGCTTGGGCAAGGTGTCGACGAGCTGTTTCTAAACCTCGCCACCCAGATGGTGCAGAGATCTCCCCTTCCCAACACACACCCATGAGTTTACCGCCGCTCCATCCCGTTCCCTCCGAGAACCCACTCCTCGATCGTGTGCTGTCGAGTCTCGATATCGCGGTCTTTGAGCGGAACGGGATGACAGGAGAGTTTTCCCTTCAAGGGCGTGCACCTGAATGGTGGCATGCGCGCTGCGGTCCCGAACCACGCCCGGTGTTGGACCTTGACCTCTGGTCACCATTCTTGAAGGACTACCTCATTGCAGATGATCCGGCCCGGAACGCAGAAGCCACTACGGTGGAGAAGTCGGGGCCATGGACGGAGACGGATGGCCAGGGCCGCACGATGACGTTTGAGGCCACGGTATTGTCCATAGAAGCTCGTACGATCTTACTCATTGAATGTTTAGGGACCGGGTTTGAGCAGATGCGAGCCATTGTGCAACGAGCCCGAGAACGTGTGCTTGCCGAAACCATTGCTTCAAAGGCTCAGCGCAAAACGGAGACACGTCTGATTCATCAGCTCGAAGCCAGCGAACGCACGAAAGACGACGCATTGGCTCTGCTTCAACACCTCGGGCTCGCAGCGCTTGTTCTCGATGAACGTGGCCGTATCACCTTTGCCAGCGATCGCGGACTTGAATTGCTCGGCGTCGCGGCCGAGGAGGCGCTCGGGCGTGAGTGGGAAACGGTATTTCCGATTAACGAACAGGACCGTGTGATGCTCCGCCAGCTGATCGAAGCTCCAACGAACGGCCGGATCGTCGGACCATTGTGTCTGAGGAAGCCCAATCCCTCTTGGGTTGAACTGGGTATTCATCACGATCCCCGACACCCCGATCGGAGAATCCTGGTGGTGACCGACCGCACGGAGCTCCATGCGCTCCGGCGTGTGCTCAAGGAGCAGTCCTCGTTTCATGATCTTGTGGGGAAGAGCCCTGCGATGCTTCGCGTGTACCAACTGGTCCGAGATGTGGCCTCGGTTGACACCACGGTGCTGATCGAAGGTGAAACGGGGACCGGAAAAGAATTGATTGCACGCGCCATCCATTCAGTCAGCGAAAGACGGAACAAACCGTTCATTGCCGCCAACTGTGCCGGCTTGACCGATTCACTCCTCACGAGTCAACTCTTCGGCCACAAGCGAGGGGCCTTTACCGGGGCTGTCAATGACCAACAGGGATTATTCGAAGCCGCGGACGGCGGAACCTTGTTCCTCGATGAAATCGGCGATATCCCGCCGCCGGTTCAAACAGCGCTTCTGCGGGTGCTGCAGGAGAAGGAAATTACCCGCCTGGGAGAAGCCAGACCACGCAAGGTGAATGTGCGTGTGGTGGCGGCCACGCACCATAATTTAAGCGAAGACGTCGTTCGTGGCTCATTTCGTGCCGATCTTCTGTATCGGATCCGTGTCGCCAGAATACACCTTCCCCCGCTCAGAGAACGCCGAGAAGATATCCCGTTGCTCGCACAATCCTTCCTGGCGACCATTTGTACGGCCGCCGCGAAGACCGTCGACTTCCTGAAACCGGACGCGCTCCATCGGCTGATGAGCTATGTCTGGCCAGGAAACGTACGTGAGCTGCGGAGTGCGATTGAATTCGCCGTCATCAGCTGCAAGGGGAGGGAAGTGTCTGCCGACGATCTTCCTCCGGAAATTGTGGGAGCCTCAGCCGTTCTGGATCCTTCCGCTTCGGTCCCGCTTCCTGAGCACGATGAGAAAGCCCGATTGCTAGCCGCGCTCGCGGATGCCAAAGGCAATCGAACAGAGGCGGCCAGACGCCTGGGAGTCAGCAGGGCCACGTTCTATCGACGCCTCATCGAACTCCATATCCAGCCTCGTTAGCAGAATTTCTAGAATCTGTTTTCTCCCCTGCCGTTAATCGGTTTCGAAGGCGGTGTGCCGATCTGATATTCAGCGATCCCGCTTCACCACCACACTGCATTCTCGGACGCCGTACCTGTCTCAGGGCAGCCGGTGCCTGTCTCATGAGACAGGCACCTGTTTCAGGATGAGACAATTTGAATGAGCCTCATCACGAGCAGGTGAGAAAGAACGTCTTCATTATTAAGGGAATCAGAATTCCAGATGAAACGGCATGAAGTTTGAAATCATAACAGTCACGTTGAGACGGTTGAGGTAATCGGGCAAGAGCGTGAATCATTCTTCGGCAACAGATTGGAGAGGCTCAAAGCAATGACCACTCATGGGCTCCTTGTCGAAAATCATCTGGGACAGAACTTCCTGCTGACCACCGAATCGTGTCCGAAGACGAAGGTACATCGGTTGGTTGTACTCCAGCACATCGGCGATACATGGGAGCCGGTGACGGGACTGCAGGCACAAAGCTGTCGAGAATCGGTCATCGGGGCGTTCGTGGACTTCTTTGTGGATATGTGCAGAGTGCTGAATTCCACGGGATCGGAATCGGAACGCGTGTCCGGGAGCACTCCGAGATCTCGACGTGCTCAGGCAAGGGCAAAGTCTCAACCAAACCTTTGGACCACACGATGATTGCTATGGCGTACCAACCGCATGGGCCAATGGAATGGCTCGATCAGGCCTCAGCCGGAGAGCCACACCCACTCTTGGTGTGTCAGTACTGCGGCGTTGTTCGAGACGATGCGGCGAGCGAACGTGAGCAAACAGCCGCGTGGATGACGATGGCGGCCTATCGAAGGAAACACGCCGTGCAACTCCGGGACGTGCCGTTCGTCCACACCTATTGCCCAACCTGTCTCCCACGAATACAGGGAACCGACCTAGGCCACCAAGGTCACGCGACGTCAGTGCCAGTGCATGTCTCTATCAGGACGCCGTTGCGTGTGTGGAGCGACAGAGGCTGGCTTGCCTTCATCAAAGGCCTAATCGAAAGGAAGGGGCGCCGATGAACGTAGATCTTTCAACTGACCGGGCATCGAAGGCAGCGGAACAGATAGGAAATCTATTCAAGGGGAATCATGCGATGGGTGGCTCGACGGGAGTGCGGAAGGCAATACGTGTCTTGCTGATAGACGAATCCATACTCACCCTGTATGGCCTCAAGACCTTCGTGTCGAAAAGCGATCATATCGAAGTCGTCGGTATCGCCACGACCTGCGGTGAGGCCCTGACCGCCATAGAAACCCACCGACCTAATGTCGTCATGTTGGAGGTGGAGGTGGAGCGAAGAAGCGGGATCGAACTGTGTAAGAAAATACGGGACGGCTATCCACATATCGGGGTACTCTTTTTCACAGCTCATGACAATAAGGATCTCCTGCGCGCAGCGATCCTGGCCGGCGCTCAAGGGTATCTCTTGAAGAGTGCTGCAGCGGATGCCGTCACGAAGAGCATCGAAATTGTCGCGACCGGACAAGCGATTATGGATCAACACTTGACTGAGCACGTGATTACGTGGGTGAAGGCTAGAGGTGCAGGTCCGTCGGCAATGGGAAAGGGGCACCTGTCGCGCGATGATCGTCGCTTGTTGGGGTATGTGGCATCAGGCAAGACCAATAGGGAGATAGCCCTCGAATTAGGCGTGCTCCCCACCGCCGTGGCAACGCGCCTACAACGAATCTACAAGCGCCTCCGAATATCCAGAAGATCGGAAGCCGCGCGGTACTATGTACATCTTGAAATGGGCGTGGATCAGTAAGAGAGACGCCGCTTCATGGGAGCTGAAGAATCGTGGAGACGGTCTCAATGCCCTCCACCTCCGCCCATGGCCACCTTCACGGCGGGAGGAGTAAAGCCACGAGTCTCGCTTCTCCCGCCTGAGTTGAATCGGCTGAGCAAAACGGCACAGATCCATCGAAGAACGTCATACTATTCGTACACCTAACAGTGTAGATGTCCCGACAATCTTGTTGCACTGCCTCATGAAAATCGGTATACAACCTAAGGTTGAGTGGCTCTAGGTAAGTACGTAATCACATAAAGGAGGATAAATGAAGCATTCCATCGCATTGGTTGGGTTAGGCGTCCTTCTTTCTCTCTCGACTACGGCGGTGTGTTCAGCATTTCCATTCGATGATCCGGCCCCGGTGTCTGACGCAGCCGCTCCAGTCCATGATGTGGTCACGCTGAAAGACGGCAGCGTCATCCATGGGGAAGTGATCGAAATGGTGGGTGGGGTGCTCCAGATGAAGAGCGCTCTGGCGGACGATCTGATTAAGATCAAGTGGTCTGAAGTGAGCAAATTGGCCGTCTCGCATCCCATTCCGTTCCACCTAAAGGAGGGCACGGTACTCGTGGGCACAGCCGAAGAGAGTGAGCCTGGCACGATGACGCTGAAGGCTGGTCCGACCGGCAGCACGATGACGATGCCGATGGATGCCGTGACGCAGGTCAACCCCATGATCCAACCTCCGGTCGTTTACAGCGGCAGCTTGAACGCCGGCTACTCACAATCTGTGGGAAACAGCCACTTACGGAACGTCAGCATACTCGGAGACTTTATCGCCAGGAGTGAACAGCTCAGGCTGACCCTCTTGGGTCGGTATGTCAACGGAGACAACAATGGCAGCTTACAGGTAAGGAATGCCAGAGGAACCATCAAACTGGACTTCTTTATCACGAAACGGCTCTTCTGGTTTGCCTCGGCGTATGTCGAAAACGATTTTCTTCAAAACCTCAAGCTGAGAACAGCGATTGCGACTGGGCCGGGGTACCAATTCCTCGAGCGTGGAGACCTCTCCGGCATGTTTCGGGATATGACGTTCTATGCCGAAGCTGGTCCGGCCTATTTCAATGAAGATTATCGGGATAACAGCATCACAGGAGATCGGGCCAGCTTTCGTGCCCGTGTAGCCATGAAATTCGATTGGCCGCTGTGGGATGGACGCGTGACGCTCTATCATTACAACGAGATTTTCCCCTCGGTGCAGAACGCCTCGGATTTCTTCTTCACGATGGATAACGGGGTTCGCATGAAGATTTTAGCCGGGCTTTCGAGCGGGTTCCAAGTGACCACCCGCTACAACAATCGGCCGCCTGCCGGAACCGGTGATACGGATAATTTATATTTGCTGACGCTGGGGTATGCGTTCGACACCACCCGCAAGCGATAGGGAGCCAGTCGTCGTGTCCTAAACGGACGTCTCAGAGGAGGAAAGTCATGCTGAAAGAATTTAAAGAATTCGCCATGAAGGGCAATGTCCTGGATATGGCGATCGGTGTCATCATCGGTGGAGCGTTTGGAAAAATCGTGTCATCGCTGGTCAGCGACGTGTTGATGCCGCCACTGGGGTTGCTGATGGGAAAGGTGGATTTTTCGAGCTTGTTCATCGATTTGTCCCAAACATCCCCAGCGTCCTTGGCCGCGGCCAAAGCCGCAGGAGCGCCAACGCTCAACTACGGCGTGTTCTTGCAGAGTGTCTTCGATTTTCTGATCATCGCCTTCGTCATCTTTATGCTGGTGAAGCAGGTCAATCGCTTCAAGAATGAGGCCCCACCCCCTCCCCCACCGCCCCCTGGGCCGACAAATGAAGAGAAATTGTTGATGGAAATCCGCGATGCACTGAAAGGCCGTCAGTAAGGCGACGGCTACAACCTGGGCCAGAACGTGGGCGGGGTGTCTGCCACGCACACGAGAGGAGAAGGAGATCATCATGCGAACGTTTAAGACCTCGATGGTGCTGATAGGGTTGGTGGCACTGGCTGGTTGTTCATCATTGTCCAAGGACCATCCTTCTGGCTATATCAAGCAGCCGACCGTTTGCGTTGACAAGAACTGGTACGGCTATTACCAGGGCAGCGGATGCCCTTCGACGACGAAGGCCGTGGCCTCAGATCCTGCAGCAGATCGCCTCGCAGCGCTGGAACAAGAGCGCAACCGATTAGCCGATGAACTGGAGGCGGCACGCCGAGAGAATGGAGCTCTGAGCGGTCGCGTGAGTGAACTGGAACGTCAGCTCGCTGAACGTGATCGGGAAATCGCTGCACTTCGTTCTGGATCCGGTGACAGCGCCGCCTTGGCGAGTCAGCTCGCTGCTGTGCGAGGCGACTTAGGCCAATCCCAAGATGAAAAGGATCGGCTCGCAGCAGAATTAGCCGCAGCGAAGCAACGGAATGCAGAGCTCGAAGGGCAACTCGCCGGGCTACAGGGTGACTTATCGGCAGAAATGGCCAAGCTGAAAGAGGCAGAGCGTGGATTGATCCGATCGCTTGGCCCTCAAATCAAGAAGGGTGATATTACCGTCCATTTGAACGACGAACGCCTCTTGATCAACTTGGCATCGGGCTATCTCTTTGCGTCAGGCCAAGATCAACTGAAACCGGCCGGCGTGGACGCACTGAAGCAGGTGGGCGGGATCTTAAAAGACTACCCTGAATATAAAGTCGCGGTCGACGGCCATACGGACAACCAGCGGATCAGCGGGACGTTGAAGAAAAAGTTCCCAACGAATATGGAACTCTCAGAAGCCCGTGCCGTCAACGCGGCCAAAGCGCTGGAAGAGGGTGGCTTGAGCAACGCCACCACTCAAGGATATGCGGACACCAAGCCCAAGGCGCCCAATACGACTGAGGTGGGTCGGGCAAAAAACCGGCGCGTCGAAGTGGTCGTCACTAGATAGAGGGCGAGAAATTTCAAGTTTGTGGCCGATCCTCGCAGACTGATCTGTGACTTGGCTGAATAATAGGGAGATGAGCAATGAAGACGAAAACAGCCGTTGTAAGCCTTGCGTTGTCGGTTTTCCTGATCGGTCTGACCACATCAGGCTGGGCCGTCGATATGGGTGCCATGAAGGAGAAGGTTGAGACCGTAAAAGGGCAAGCGGAGAATGTGAAGAAAGAAGGCGGAGAGACAGTGCAAAGCGCGAAAGATATGAAGGCGAAAGATGCCGCGAAAAACGCAGGAGAAATGAAGGATGAGGGGAAGAAACTCAAAGATGCGGCGATGGGCAAATAGTGCGTAGATAGATTCCGTCTTGTCTGGGGCGGCGCGTCTGTGACGCGCCGCCCCTTCTGCCTACCTCCAGCCATAGCCTGGGCCACGTAATCAGGTGAACTCCTATAGCCCAAGCTCAGACAGCCCTGGGTGATTGTCTGGCCGGGGACCAAGGGGCCAGAAATATCTTCGATCCTTTTCCGCGATCGGTACATCATTAATGCTCGCGATGCGCCGACGCATGAGGCCATTGTCGGCAAATTCCCAATTCTCGTTCCCATATGAGCGAAACCAATTTCCTGAGGCATCGTGCCACTCATAGGCGAACTGCACGGCGATTCGGTTCTCGTGGTACGCCCACAGTTCCTTGATGAGTCGATAATCCAATTCCTTGTTCCACTTATGCGTTAGGAAGTGAACGATCGCTTCCCGACCAGCCAGAAATTCTGAACGGTTTCTCCAGGCACTGTCGTGCGTGTATGCCAGCGACACCCGCTCAGGGTCTCGCGTATTCCACGCGTCCTCAGCCATCCGTACTTTTTGGGTCGCGGATTCAGCATCGAATGGGGGCAAAGGCGGTCTAGTCTGTTCGAGACCGTTCATGATGATGACCTCTTTAAATTGTCCTCACATAAGAGGACGATAGAGCATGACGTCACTGCGCGGATTGGACTACCGCCATTCTTCCATCCTCTCCCTTGCAGACAGATCGGCATGAGAGACGTTCGTTGCCCGGTCAACCTTGGCCTCCAGACTTCAGGTTGCGGTTGAGGAACTCCCGAATCAGCTTCGCGATCTCGTGCCTGTGCGTCTCCAAGGCGAAGTGTCCGGTATCAAGGAGATGGATGTCCGCGTTCGGAATATCGCGTTTGTAAGGCGTGGTACCGGCTGCCACGAAGATGGCGTCGTTCTTGCCCCACACGACCAGCGTCGCCGGCTTGTGGTCGCGAAAATAGGCCTGCCACTGGGGGTACAGCGGGATATTCGTGCGATAGTCGTAGAATAAGTCGAGCTGAATCTCCGCGTTCCCCGGTCGGTCGAGGAACGTTTGGTCCATGGTCCAGGTATCGGGACTCACCAGTGACGCGTCCTTCACGCCGTTCGTATACTGCCACTTCGTGGCCGCAAGAGAGGTCAGCCAGCGGATCGCTTCACGCTCGGTTGATCCTCCTGTGCCCCAATAGGCCTTGATGGGGTCCCAGAACTTTTCGAGTCCTTCGTCGTAAGCGTTGCCGTTCTGCACGATAAGCGCGAGCACTCGTTCCGGATTCTTTGCCGCTAGCCGGAAACCGACCGGCGCCCCATAATCCATCACGTACAAGGCATAGCGGTTCACGCCGAGTTGGCGGATCAGCCTGTCCACCACCTGGGCGTAGTTGTCGAACGTGTAGGCGAACTTTGATCGGTCGGGCATCCCACTCTGGCCAAAGCCCGGGTAGTCGGGCGCGATGACATGGTACTTGTCGGCAAGTTGCGGGATGAGGTTACGATACATATGTGATGATGTTGGGAAGCCGTGAAGTAGCAATAGAACGGGCGCGTCCTTCGGCCCTGCCTCACGATAGAACACATCCACGCCATCAATTTTGACGGTGTTGTGCGTCACGCGAGCCGGAGTCGATGGCTCCGTCGTTTGCGCGAACACCGAGATCTCCACAGTGAGAAGCACCAGGCCTAACAACAGTGGTGACAGAAGTCGTCGCCACAGCTGTGTCTGCGGATACCGATATGATTGTCTTCGAATTGTCATGGTTTGCACTCCCTTTACATGAACGCTTTTGCTACAGATTTCAGATGTATGTGGGAGCGAACGGCCTTAGCCATCCACTCCCACGTGACATCACCCGTGATCAGCTATGGTAGTAACGCTCCTTGACGATCTTGCCGTCCTGCCAGTCCGTCTTGACGACTTGTTCGAGGCTGATGATTTGCCCATTCTTTAATTTCACGGTCAGCACTGAGTCGTAGAAGCTGGTATTTCCAGAAACAGCCACGGCACCGATGATGTAGCTGACAAAGGCGGCCACTCCGATTGTCTCTCTGAATTTGTCCAGTCGCTCAATGGCGGCCTGTTTACCCACGACCGGTGGCTGATTGCCTTCCTGTGTCACGACCGAATCCGCAAAGTAGATCTTCTGACCTTCGGTCATTTGACCCTGCTTCAACATGCCCAACATTTCTTCCAACGTGTCCTTCACTGACTTGCTCATGATGCGTCCTCCCTCTATGCCTTGCGGCGGTTGAAAGCGTGAAAGCCAAAAGCTCCCACGCAAGCGATGGTAAAATGTTGGTCCCTCTACGTACGAACAGCCTCGCATTCACGGTGCCGGGCTAGCTCAACTGTGTCGCCGACTCGAATGTCTCCGCCCCGGATCACGAAACAATTCAACGCGAGCGTGCCGCCGAATCTCCGCACAATGTCTGTGAGCACCTGACGGTCTTGTTTCAGGGTGTCGGGGTCAAAGGTCGTCATGATGCAGCGCCTACGGAGATCTTGGATTCCGATGATGACCTCTCCGATGTGCAAGCACTGCCCTGGCCACGAGCGCTCTGCCAGGCCTTCGACCCCTCCGATGACCAGATTCGGTCTGAGCCGCCGGCCGTCACGCCCGAATGCTGCAATTGCTCCATCCGTTGCCACCAGCAACGGCAGCACGTCGAAACGATCACTGGAATCATCGCGTACCAGCTTGGCGCCCGGGCCCACGATATCCACCACGTCTTTGCGGACCTTGGGATCGCTCCATGGCAGGCCATCAACCACAGGCTCGCCGGATTCATTGAGCGTGGCATGGTGACCGAGCAGCCGATGGTGCGTCCTGGACGTGATGACATGACCATCCTCATCCTCCACATGCACGACGCGATCTCCCTCAATGCCGAGTGGTCCGATGCGGGTATGATCAATCTGTTCACCGGCCATCGACTTCACCGGATAACGCCATATCTGTGCCACCTTCATGGTGTGAGCTCCTTTGAAAAAGGAAATGTTTTTCTATCGGCGTTTTCTCTACGTTGCCTTGGTCATCATGTTCATCGGCTAGCGCAAGGCCGATGCCACATGCCATGACGATCAGTGAGACGAGATAAACTGCCAGTGGGAGATGGAGTTAGCGAAGTCGGTGTAGAAGGAACAATGAACTCAAAAGAGAGGCGCCTCCACGACATATCGTGGAACTATGATATGTCGTGGGGATGGACGTGAGATGCGCTGCTATACGGTGGGGCGAGGTTTCTTGATCCCAAGCTTCTGCATGCGGGATCGGAGCGTGTTGGGATGGAGACCAAGTCGAGTCGCGGTGCCCTGCTTCCCTTCGACGACCCAGTTTGTATCCTGAAGGATGCGGAGAATGTGGACTCGTTCGACCTCTTCCAGAGAATCGGCGACCGGCGACGGCGGGGCGGAGTTCCCTTGAAGCATCATATCGTCAATCTGAAGTAGTGGCCCATTCGCGAGGATGGTGGCCCGTTCGATCACATTCTCCAACTCCCGAATGTTGCCAGGCCAGGAGTATTTCATGAGGCGATCCATCGTCGATTGCGACACTCCGTCGATCTGCTTGCCGAGCTTGCGTGAGAACTTGGCGACAAATCGATTGACCAAGAGTGGGATATCCGACGCACGGGCGGGTAGGGGCGGTACCTCGATCGGAAAGACATTCAGCCGGTAAAGCAGATCGGCCCGGAAGGAACCGGCCTTCACCGCTGCATGAAGATCACGATTCGTGGCGGCAATGACTCGGACATCGACTTTGGTTGAATGGCCACTGCCGATCCGTTCGACCTCTTTTTCTTGTAGTACCCGGAGGAGTTTGACTTGAGCGTCCAGCGGCAATTCTCCGACTTCGTCCAAGAAGATCGTTCCTCCGTCCGCCAACTCAAATCGGCCGATGCGGCGCTGTAATGCTCCGGTGAACGATCCCTTCTCATGGCCGAAGAGCTCGCTTTCGACGAGGTTCACGGGAATTGCCCCGCAGTTGACCTTCACCAGCGAGCGATCTCTTCGCGGGCTCAGGTTGTGAATGGCTCTGGCCAGCAATTCTTTGCCGGTCCCTGTATCTCCCCGGATCAGGACCGTCGAATCCGTCGGCGAGACCTGTTCGATGAGTCGGAGAACAGATGTGATGATCGGGCTCTCACCGACGATCTCCTCAAAATTGTGATTGAGTTTGATCTCCTCGCGAAGGTAGAGGTTCTCCGCCTCGAGTCTATTTGTGAGCTGTGCGACTTCTGTAAAGAGCTGCGCGTTCTTGATCGCGGTGGCGGCTTGATAGGCGAAGGTGGCCAGCCGTTCATATTCATCATCAGCCAACGGGCGTCGTCCAAACATCGCGATGACGCCGAGCACGTCCCCGCGAAAGACGAGGGGGTATCCGGCAAAGGACTGGAGCCCGTTGTCTTTCATCCATTGCTTGTTTGGGAGGCGATCGTCGCCGAGGACGTCGTTGCTCTGCATCGGCCCGAATCCTTGGGCGATCTTGCCGATCTTCAGCGACCCCAGCGGAATGCGGCGGTATTCCCCATCGAGGTTTGAATAGAGTCCCGCGCTGGCCCTGAGATGTAAACACTGGGTCTGGTCTCTGCAGTCAGAGGCCTTGTAACAGCCGGTACAGAGATCGCCGGGACCGAGGAGCCAGATACGGGCAAAGGCGGCATCCAGGTCATCCACGAGCCCTTGGGTGATCGTCGTGAGGACGACGTGGAGATCCAAGCTCGACGCCATCTGCAGCGCGATGCGTTCGAGCGCTTTGCCATCGGGGCAGGATAGGGGTGATGCAGAGGGACTATCCAACTGGTGGCCTCCAATCAGGACTGGATCTAGCGTGGAGGACGATAAAGGCCTAATAGAGGATTGTCAATCAGTAGGAGAGCGGGGTCACCCGGGCAAACAATTCTATTCAGATCGTATGCCGCTCGAGCCCCATGGCTGGCAACTCCTGCGTCACAAGCCGAATGCTCCGCCGTAACCATCAGTCGGTGAGGTGAACGAGAGGATGTAAGGAGGCTACTTCGTTGTTCGCTTGTTGGATTTTTGGGAGATGGCTACCGTGAAGTAGGTGGGTTGAGTGCGGTCAGGAGGTGGAGCACCTTTACTTTGAGCCCTGGAAGATCTCGCTCGATCACATCCCAGACGAGTTGGAGATTCACGCCGAAGTAATCATGCACCAACTTATCTCGCATACCGGCGATGGGTTTCCACGCGATATCTGGGTTGGCATTCTTGAGGGAGGCGGAGAGGCGTTTTGTGGCTTCGCCAATGATTTCAAGATTGCGAATCACCGCGTCCTGTGTCTTCCGGTCTGCGAAGAAGCCGTCTTTGCCGGATGTCGTGTAGGTCAGAATGTGTTGGATGGCGTCTCGAATGTGAAGGAGGTAGATACGGTCGTCCTTCATAAGGGTACGGCTTCTGCCTGGATGTGCTGGGCAAGGTAGGGACTGAGTCCCTCATCGGTGAGGATATCAACATGGCAGTGCAGGACGGATTCGAGCTCCTGACTCAGAGCGATCACATCCAGCAAGCTTCGTCCTGGGTGCATCTGCACCAACAAATCGAGGTCGCTGGTTGAGCCGGCTTCTCCACGCGCCACTGATCCAAAGACGCGGACATTGTGCGCGCCGTGCTGCGCGGCGAGTTGGAGAATATGGTCGCGCTTCGTGCTGAGTGCGTCACGGGTGGTCATAGCGGTCATCCCAATGTCTTCGACTAGGATACCCAGGTTCCTGCGATCTGACAAGCATTCCAGTCGTCAGATATCGCACATCAAGCTGCTGGCCAAGGTACTAGGGGTGTTGCGAATGGCGGTGTGCCAGGATGTCGAGGGTCAGGTGGTCTGGCTGGCCGTCGAAGTATGTGAGCAGGGCGTCTTTGAAGATGGTGCTGTCGGGGGCAGCGGTCAGAAACAGGGTCATGCAGGACCGGAATTTGAGATGGTCGGGATAGCCGAAGATCTCCTCAACGCTACGACCGTTCACGTCGAGAACCAGCTGCGTACATGCTCTGAGCCGTGGGCCGAGGGTGGGATGTTGCAGATAGGCCGTGGCCTCGTCGAGTGAGCTGATGGCGAACTGCTGCGCCATCGCACTGTATCCAAGACCGGTGATCTGCGGAAAGATAAACCAGATCCAGTGGCTGGAC
This sequence comes from Nitrospira sp., assembly GCA_016715825.1. Taxonomy (NCBI): domain Bacteria; kingdom Pseudomonadati; phylum Nitrospirota; class Nitrospiria; order Nitrospirales; family Nitrospiraceae; genus Nitrospira; species Nitrospira sp. Next base: position 97,437 of record JADJXO010000003.1, read on the forward strand.
TTTCTCCCGGCCCGCAGCTCATCGAGGGCTGTGTCATAGACGCCCTCTTGCGCGTCGAGAAAGCGTTGAAGATTGTACTCGTCGTTCATCAACTATCCGCGGCCAAGTACATTCTTTCCAGGACAGTATCATGCCTGGCAATGTTGGATCGCAAGACCTGACACTATTTACTCGGCACGCGTTACTCTTTTGGCGCGCCCCGCCCAATTAGAATGACACGTTTTCACAAGTGGTCAGCGTTGTAGCGAAATAATTCAATCCCCGCCACTATCGGGCCCCGCGCTCTGTCTAGAGTTATGTTTTGACACGTGTTGCGTTACAAGCTACAGTCTCCAGGTGAAGATACGGAACTTTATTCATAAAGGCTTGCAACGGCTTTATCTGGACGGCAGCGCCAAGGGTGTACCGCCAGATACCGTGGACAAGCTGCGGAAGATGTTCCCGTTTCTGGAGGTGATGAGCAGTGCCGACGAAGTGCGCGCCCTCACCTCATGGAAGGCGCACACGTTGACCGGAGACCGTAAAGGCACGGTCAGCTTGAGCGTGACACGCAACCGCCGCTTGACGTTCCGCGTTGATACCGCCGAACAAGAAATCTATGACGTGAATTTAGAGGATTATCACTAGCACAGGAGTACCAGACCATGCCCATGAAGAACCCGCCGCACCCCGGCGATTTTATCCGAACGGAAATTATTCAACCGGCTGGCCTGTCCGTGACCGCTGCCGCCGATGTGCTGGATGTGTCGCGTCCTGCCCTCTCGAATTTGTTGAACGGCAAGGCCGACTTGACCGGCGACATGGCCTTGCGAATCGAAAAGGCGTTCGGCGTCAAAATGGATACACTGATGAAGATGCAATCCAACTATGACATTGCCGAGACGCGCCGCCGAGAGAAAGAAATCAAAGGTGTGCGGCGCTTCCATGCGACGCTGCACCCGTGACGGCTTTATTGCCTAGAGGAGCAGAGTTCTTTAATAAGGTAGACAATTTCACCCCACCGAGAGACCAGCAAGGAGCGAATTTGCTGAAGCATACGGATTTCATTCACGCTCCTCTTCCCGAGCCGATTGAACAACTTCGAATCCAGGAGTGGAAACAATACAACAAGTACGGAGCAAGTTGCACATCATGGTTCTTGTTGCTAGCAAAGACAAGTTTGCAGCGTGTTATAAGATTTGAGGAGTTCCCTTCATGGTCGCCTGATTCCGCAAACAACCCTATCAAAGAAAAAGCTTCTGCGATCATTAAAGAAGGCGAAGGTAATGCCTAGTCGCGAACTCGTAAAAAGCCCTCAAAGCCATAGAACGACCGGTGGACTTTGAGTTTTTCTTTAGTGAATTGAAATCACCCGAGTGGTTGGAACCTCTTGCCGAAGAACGAGTGTTCGATAAGCCATATCCCCCTGTTGAAGAACAGGACTTGATAAGTTTTCCCATCTGGCCACCCTCGCGCTATCTCGCACGCATGGCTGGGCAAGCGCCAGATAAGGTTGTAGAGCTGGCCTTGAGAATTCCCGAAACTGAAAACGTCCGAATTCATGAGGATCTTAGTGACGCAGCCTTGGCAATGCCTGCGGATATTGCACAAAGAATCATTCCCAAGGCGATAGGGTGGGCCAAATCCAAGTATCAGCTCCGATTGGCAGATAGGCTCGGGAAATTGATCAGCCATCTCGCTCGTGGGGGACAAGCCGAGAAGGCATTAGACCTGGCGAAGGCATTGCTAGAGCTCCACCAAGAACAGAAGGAACCGATGGAAGGCTCTGAAGGTGAAAAATACCTATATCCACCTGAGCCAAAATCAGTTCTTTCGGATTGGAACTATGAGCAGATCCTAAAAAAGCACATTCCTGACCTCGTTAAGGAGACTGACCGAGGGCGTTGATCTTGCTTTGTGACCTTCTTGAAGAAGCCATTTCTATGTCGGAAAGAAATGAAGATCCCGGACGTGAAGACTATTCATATATTTGGCGAGGAGCAATAGAAAGCCATAGCCAAAACGAGGGACGAGATTTAAGAGAACATTTGGTTTCAGCTGTGCGGGATGCAAGCGAGTTGATTGTGAGTTCTAATCCGGCACTGGTGAGAGATGTTGTCCGCTGTCTGCATTACAGAACGGACAAAACGACGCTTCGTAGGTGGAAAGTCTTTGACAGAATCATACTCCATGTTATGCGTGAGTACCCAGATACAGTGAAGGATCTTATTAGAGACGATCTGACAGATCATGCAAAGTTTGAAGATCTACGTTTGTCGCATGAGTACCGCCTGCTTCTCAAAGAGATGTTTCAGAAGCTTGATTCGAATGACCAGCAGATCATATTAGGTTGGATTGAAGCTGGACCTGATGACGTTGAAGGATGGACACAGCGTGTTACGGAAGCAGTTGGCGAGGTTCCGAGCCTAGAAGACATCGAGAAGCGCAAGAGATCCTGGCAGCGAGATAAATTGGCCGTTTTTTATCACTCACTCCCAAAGCCATGGGCCAATAGATACAACGCCATGGTGAACGAGCTAGGTCCAGCTGACCATCCAGAATTCTCACATTACTCGATGGGAGTAATGAGAGGACCTATAAGTCCTAAGGGTTCGGCCAATCTTGCACAGATGCAAGTGGATGAGCTTCGTCAATTTCTAACAGACTGGAAGCCAACCAAGGAAGCACTAGGTATAGCTCCTTCTCAAGAAGGGACTGGGGCGAGATCAGTCAAATGGTGGCGAACGATCCTGCAAAGTATGCGCCGCTTGCGCCGTCCTTCGAAGGACTTGGCCCAACCTATGTCCGATCATTCCTGCAAGGGTTTCGAGATGCGATTGGGCAAAAGAAACCGTTTGCATGGGCTCCGGTAATCGACTTGTCATATTGGGTAGTCACCCAGCCGAGAGGAATTCCCGATCGCAACGTTGACAAGTGGGGAGCAGATCCGGATTGGAGCTGGGCACGTAAGACTGTGGCAGGCTTGCTCTCATTCGGCTTCCTTGAAGGTGACGGCTCTATTCCATGGCATTTGAGAGAGCGGGCGTGGGCAACTCTCCTTCCTGTTACCAACGACCCACATCCTGAACCTGAGGATGAAGTCGAAAGGAAAGGTCTCAGCGCCGACCCGTCACATCTTGCGGTGACTAACAGTGTTCGAGGGGAAGCCGTCGAAGCCGTAGTTCGCTATGCCTGCTGGGTCCAGCGGAGTCTAGGTAAGGAAGGTAAGAAGAGATTAGCCGGACAGGGCCTAAGGTCAATGCCGGAAGTGCGCGATGTGCTAGAGGCAATATTTGGAACCGACAAGAGATCCTTCTTTGGCAATTCGATCGGTATACGGTCGTTGGTTCCTACACTCCACTGGTTGGATGCCAAGTGGGCTATACGAACGTTAAGAAAATCTTTCCCGAGCTGACAGGGTTGCGCAAGTACAGAGACGCTGTGTATGGGATACCTACATCATATTCTCAACGCCATACATCTAAATATGCTGACGTCTTTATGAGCGCAATACTCAAAGGCTGTGGGCAGAACTTAGCAGGTCATCTACCATTGAGCATGGGGTGAGATCCCAAAGAGAGATTGGCCGAGCATCTAATGACGTCTTCTATTGGTATGGTAACTGCCTTACCGGGAGAGGCATCGGGGATCCTAGGAAAATTCTTCTCCAACGCTACTGATAAGCTCCGCGGGCACGCGCTTGAGTTCCTGGGGCGAAGTATTCATTCCTCAGGAAAGGTATCTCCTACTGTTATTGAACGACTCCGTAAACTCTAAAAGAGCGATATGCTGGCAGATCCAGTCGTAGAACAGGAAAGACCTTTGCTGGTATATGGATGGTGGTTTGCTTCCGAAATTTCGCAGAAATGGTCAATGGTTCAGCTGGCTATGGTCCTTCGTCTGGCTAAAACAATAGACGTGGATTATCTGGTTCTTTGAGCTGCCCTCATTGTTAGTCGTAGTATGCCTTCTGGAGGCCATACGCCGTTTGCGTTTGATGTGCGAGGACGGCGTTATGGGAAATTTCTGCCATGATGAACAGAAGTACAGATCTTTTCTTCTGTTGTGATTAAATAAACCAGGTGCTTGCAAGGAGATTAACAGCATCGAGATACCGGCTTGAATATCTTACTGCGAAAGGATTTCGTTACTTCGACGATTTGCTCGATTAGATAGTTTCACTCTTCCAAGGCGCTTAGACGCCTTAACGATTTCCTATCGGGTGTTCACTGAACGAGGCGAGTCCACGACCACACGTTGCATGAGCACAGAAGATCGTCAGCCTCCACTCATTCCTTTAGCTATACTGATCCCACGTATCGCATTGCTTGATCGCCCAGAACACGGCCTTTGAGTTTCTTGAGCGTCACGTTGTCGGGATCGCGAATCGCCTGTAGCTTCTTGTCCAGGTTGTAGAGGAGCTGTATAGCAAGCTTATCCGACTTGCTGAGCGCCCTGGCCAGCCTCCTCAACACCGTCCAGTCCGGTCTTTGTTTCCTGCGGCTAGCCGCAATAACGGCAGGACGACCGATGCATCACCATGCAGACTGCCGACCTGTTCTGAGCCACTGCAGCAGCCCGAATAACACCGCGCGCAGAGGTCATCCCAGTAATCAATTCATGAAGAATCAGCCCTGCCGACGAGTTACAATCTTGACTTAGTCACATTGTTAGTCTACTATGTGACCAAGGATTCGTATCAATGAAACCATAGCGAAGACGCATCTCTCCTATCATTTGACGAAACTCAGAAAAAAGGAGAAACAATCATTTTGTGCAACCGCAATCAACCGATTGCAGAAATACGCCTGTTGCCATCACTCCTCACCGCAAGCGTCCCATCGGATTGGCGAATTAGGAGCTTTTCTGTGCCTCTCCAGCGTTCTTTAAACCTCTCAATGACGTCCTTGATGCCTTTCCGGCAAGATATGCAAAGCCTTCCGATACCTGCACCTTTATGGCTGATTACGGATGATCCGGCGCTTTCTGAGCAAGGCGATCTTTTTTACCGACCCGTCAATGAGGCCCATCTCAGCACCATTCCCGTGGGAATGAGGTGAAGTTCGGTCTTGGCAAGCTTCCACTGCCGCAAGCCCCCGAACGCTTTATCCCTGCGCAACGTGAACGACATGGGGTTGTCACATTGCCGTTGGAGGAACAGTCGGTATTCTATCTGTCTCGGTTGCCGTCGCTTCATCGAGACCCGTTTGATCGTATGTTGATCCGCCAAGCCATTCACCATGAACTCACCCTGCTCACGCCTGATCCATTGATCACGCAATATGCCGTGAAGACGGCCTGGTAGCACCGACCTTACACCAGGCCAGGTCATAGCCCCGAGCCTATAAGGCTATAGTGGAAACGATCCGAGAGTGGAACTGAAAAGGGGGGGAAGGCTCAATGAAGGATGACCACTCTAGCTATACTGATCCCACGTATCGCACTGCTTGATCGCCCAGAACACGGCCTCCTTGAGTTTCTTGAGCGTCAGGTTGTCGGGATCGCGAATGGCCTGCAGCTTCCTGTCAAGATCATAGAGCGGTTGGATCGATCGTTTGTCGGGTATCTTCCCGAGCGCCCAGGCGACTTCCGTTAAGACGGCCCAATCAGTCTTGGGATCTTGGAGCTTCGCCAATAACGGAAGGACGACCGACGCATCTCCTGCAATGCCACCGATCTGCCCAAGTCCTTTTGCTGCTGCTGCCTGGACTTCCAGCTGAGGCGCTGTGTTCATCATATCGATGAGGAGGGGAATCCCTTCCCTGCCGAGATTACCCATGGCGACGAGCGCCTGTTTCGCGAGGTCTCGGTCCTTCAGTGCGTCTTTCAGTTTTGGCAGTGCTTCGTCTGCCTGCATGTCTCCCAGGAGGGACATGATCTTGATCTTTCGAGCCTGGCTGGTATCGGGCGAATCCAGAATCTTGAGGAGGCGATCGACGTGGCCCCATTCTGCAGCCAGGAGGAGGGGGAATTCATATTTCCCCAGCGCGTCCTGTAGCTTGGCCAGCGCATACAGGCCGGGATCGGCTGCCTGGGCCGCTTGTGCGGCTGCGACGGCATCTTCGAACTCCGTCCGCACTTCTTTCTGCCATTTGATCTTCATGCCACCAAGCAAGTAGGTGAGTTGGCAGGCGGGGCCTTTCCAAAGACGAGACGGCGAGTCCGGCAGGTCCGCATCTCCGCCAGTCGCTGTCGTCCCTTCCCAGGTCTTGCGTTGCTCGCATTTGACTCGAACAACGACATCGTGAGGCAAGGCAGGATCTCGAACGGTCGCGTATCCAACTTCGCCAAGACGCTGTGCCACGACGTCAGCCAGAGCCGTACCCTGGGCTTCGCCTTGATCGGTGAGGGCGAGGACGTGAACCATAATGGTCTGAATGTGCTCCAGCTGAGTTCGCTGTTCCGGCGTGAAGTATTCGCGGTAAGCCAGCGCGAGATTGTGGCATAGGCCTAGAGCGAGACAGAACCCAAGTCCGAGTAACAAAGACCGAATTCGCATGGTTCACCTCTCCCGCACTGTCCCACAGGATGCGGGTGCGCAATCTTGTGAGGCGGCTGGTGCTGGTGCAACGCTCGAATGTGAGTATACACCGATGGGTTCTCATGTTAGAGCATTGAGAATCAGTCGCGAGCATCATATTGACAGTTTGCAGGTCCCAATGCTAATTTCCGCTGCTCTACTTCGTGACTCACACGAAACTTTCAGATCTGTCCAAACAACAAGAGTGGGTAGAGAACGGTGATAAAGACAACAGTTGCGCGACGTTACGCACAGGCACTTTTCGAGCTTCTCGATCAATCCACCATCGAAGTGACAAGGAGCACCCTCGACAGCCTGAGCCAGGCGATGAGGGAGTCGGACCAGCTGCGTCACGTGGTGGCGTCGCCGGCCTTCGGGGTGGAGGAAAAGACCGCGGTCCTGACGGCGCTTGCCGACAAGCTCGGCTGCCCGCCGATCGGCAGGGCGTTTCTCGGCCAATTGGTGAAGAAAAGCCGGATAGGATTTCTGCCTGAAATCGCCCATGCGTTCGGCACGCTTGTTGATCAAGCCAAGGGGACTCAACCGGTCACGGTGTCCTCTGCAGCCCCCCTTCCAGGAACGGAACAAGATCGTATCAAGGTGCGTCTCCGCGAAACGCTCAAGCGCGAGGTGGATGTGACGTTTCAGACCGATGCGAGTCATCTCGCCGGCTTGCAGATCTCGATCGGCAGCACGGTGGTCGACAGTACGGTCCGAGGCCGCCTGCGCGATTTGCAAGTCGCGTTGACACGAGAATAAGGAGTTGTCATGCAGATTAGGGCAGAAGAAATCAGTGGGATTATCAAAGAAAAGATTAAAGGCTTCGACAAGCAGGTCGATGTTAAAGAAACGGGTTCCGTTATCCAGGTCGGAGACGGGATTGCCAAGGTGTACGGCCTGGATGGCGCCATGGCCGGTGAAATGCTCGAATTTCCCGGAGGCCTCTACGGCATCGCGCTGAACCTTGAAGAAGACAACGTCGGCGCTGTGTTGATGGGCGACTCTGCCGGGGTTAAGGAAGGCGATCCCGTCAAGCGGACCGGCCGTATTGCGGAAATTCCCGTCGGGGAAGCCTTGGTCGGTCGTGTGGTGAATGCGATCGGTCAGCCGATCGACGGGAAGGGAGCCATCAAGTCTTCGCTTTCTTCGCGCATCGAAATGGTCGCCCCTGGGGTCAATACCCGCCAATCGGTTCGGGAACCGTTGCAAACCGGCATCAAGGCCATCGATGCCATGATCCCCATCGGTCGTGGACAGCGGGAACTGATCATCGGCGATCGTCAGACAGGCAAAACCGCAATCGCCGTCGATACGATTATCAATCAAAAAGGACTCGGCGTATTTTGTATCTATGTCGCCATCGGACAAAAGCGTTCGACCGTTGCGCGCGTCGTAAAGACCCTGGAAGAGAGTCATGCGATGGAATACAGCGTGGTCGTATCGGCGAGTGCCAGCGACCCGGCGCCTATGCAGTTCCTGGCCCCCTTCGCCGGAGCCGCCATCGGTGAGTATTTCCGCGACAACGGCAAGCACGCGTTGATTGTCTATGACGATTTATCCAAGCACGCGGTTGCCTATCGTGAGTTATCTTTGTTGCTCCGCAGACCACCAGGCCGAGAAGCCTACCCAGGCGATGTCTTCTATTTGCACTCTCGACTGCTTGAACGCGCTGCCAAACTGAGCGACAAGCTGGGTGGAGGCAGCCTCACCGCGCTTCCGATCATCGAAACGCAAGCCGGTGACGTGTCGGCCTACATCCCGACCAACGTCATTTCGATCACCGACGGCCAAATCTATCTCGGCAGCGACCTCTTTTATTCCGGTATTCGTCCGGCGATCAACGTGGGGTTGTCGGTTTCACGAGTCGGCGGGTCGGCGCAGATTAAGACGATGAAACAGGTGGCGGGTACGCTGCGGCTCGATCTCGCTCAGTATCGCGAGATGGCGGCTTTTTCCCAGTTCGGCAGCGAATTGGACAAGGCCACCCAGATGCAGCTGGCACGCGGTGTTCGGATGGTCGAATTGCTCAAGCAGGGCCAATACAAACCGATGCCAGTGGCGGATCAAGTGCTGTCGATCTATGCCGGTGTGAATGGATTTCTGGACGACGTTCCGGTCGACAAGGTGCTTCAGTTTGAAGCGGACTTCTTGCATTATGTTCAACAAAACCATCCCGACCTCAAGAAAGAAGTGGCCAGCATCGGCAAGATCGATGATAAGGTCGGCGGCCGCTTAAAAGAGATCCTCTCGACCTTCAAGCAAAAGATGGGGTACGGGGGAAAAGCATAAGCACAGGACCGAGTAGCGAGGACTCAGGATCAAGACGAAAAGTAGGGAGTCTGGGACGACCACAGTCCTCAACGCTCAGTTCACTGCCCTAAGAGAATACAATGCCAAGTCTTCAATCGTTACGCCGTAAGATTGCGGCGTTCAAAAATACGCAGAAAATCACCAAGGCCATGAAGATGGTCGCCGCGGCGAAGCTGAAACGGTCTCAGGACCGCATTCTGGCTGCTCGTCCCTATGCGCATAAGATGCGCGGGGTGTTGAGCAACCTGAGTCAGCGTGTGAATCGCTCTTCTCATCCCCTGTTGCAGAAGCGCGAGGGGAAAAAAGTCGAAGTGCTCGTCGTCACAAGCGACCGAGGGTTATGCGGCGGCTTTAACGGCAACATTGTGCGCAAGAGCTCGGAGTTCGTCCGGCAATGTGAAGCGAACGGTCTCCACGTCAACTTGAGCCTGGTCGGCCGTAAGGGCCGCGACTATTTTCGCCGCCGTGATTGGCCCATTCGCCAGGAATGGGCCGGGATTTTCGATAAGCTCAGCTTCGAACATGCGCTCGATATCGGGGCGGATCTGACGGATAACTTCATCAAAGGCACGTTCGATGAATTGTATGTCGTCTACAACGAGTTCAAGTCCGCCATTCAGCAGCGGGTGATCGTTGAAAAGCTCTTTCCGATCGATGCGCAGGAAGAATTCGGTTCTGCGCCGCACGAAGGGATGAGCGGGGGCGGGTACCTCTATGAACCGGATGAAGCCGAGCTGTTGAGTGCGCTGATACCAAAACATTTCCAAGTGCAAACCTATAGAATTTTGTTGGAGTCCGCTGCCGCCGAGCACGGTGCCCGCATGGCTGCCATGGACGGAGCGACGCGCAATGCCGGACAACTCATCAAGAAAGTGACGCTGTACTACAACAAAACCAGACAAGCAGCGATTACAAAAGAACTGATGGATATCGTCGGTGGCGCTGAAGCGCTGAAATAACCGACCCCGTTTCGTCGAAAGGAGCATCTCGTGGCAACAGGTACAGTCATCCAGGTCATCGGACCGGTTGTGGACGTCGAGTTCCCTCCCGGCCAACTACCGAACATCTATAACGCACTCAAAGTCACCCAGGAAGAAAATAAGGCGGCGGGTACACCTGCCATTAAGATCACTCTTGAGGTGGCCTCGCACCAGGGGGAAAACCGAGTCCGGAGTATCGCGATGTCGACGACCGATGGTCTCACGAGAGGGATGGATGTGCAGGACACCGGAGCGCCCATCTCCGTGCCAGTTGGTCGTGAAACGCTCGGTCGCCTCATCAACGTACTGGGAGAGCCGGTCGATGAACGAGGACCAATCAAGGCGAAGAAGACGTACGCAATTCATAGGCCGGCCCCAAAACTGGAAGATCAAGAAACCAAGACCGAGGTCCTCGAAACGGGCATCAAGGTCGTGGACCTGCTCGAGCCCTACAGCAAGGGCGGAAAAGTCGGACTCTTCGGCGGCGCCGGTGTCGGCAAGACCGTCATCATCATGGAACTGATCAACAACATTGCGTTGCATCACGGAGGATTCTCCGTGTTCGCGGGGGTTGGTGAGCGGACTCGTGAAGGGAACGATCTGTGGCATGAAATGCAAGAGTCGAAGGTCATCGATCCGGACGATTTTACGAAGTCGAAGGCAGCATTGGTCTATGGTCAGATGAACGAGCCCCCTGGGGCCCGCCTCCGGGTCGCCTTGACCGGATTGGCTGTCGCCGAATTCTTTCGCGATGAAGAGAATCAGGACGTGTTGCTGTTCGTGGACAATATCTTCCGGTTTACCCAGGCCGGGTCAGAGGTCTCCGCGTTGTTAGGCCGTATGCCGTCAGCCGTCGGATACCAGCCGAACCTTTCGACCGAGATGGGGGCACTACAGGAGCGTATTACCTCAACGAAACGAGGTTCGATCACGTCCGTACAAGCGATTTATGTGCCCGCCGACGACCTGACGGACCCGGCTCCAGCTACCGCCTTCGCGCACTTGGATGCGACGACCGTGTTGTCTCGCTCGCTCGCTGAGTTGGGTATTTATCCGGCGGTCGACCCGTTGGACTCCACCTCGCGTATTTTGGATCCACAGATTATCGGGGATGAGCATTACAAGATCGCGCGTGGTGTGCAGTCCGTACTCCAGCGCTATAAGGATCTCCAAGATATTATTGCCATTCTCGGTATGGATGAATTGTCCGAAGATGACAAGATGGCTGTCGCGCGTGCGAGAAAGATCCAGCGCTTTCTGTCGCAGCCCTTCCATGTGGCGGAAGCCTTTACCGGCGCGCCTGGGAAGTACGTCAAGCTCAAGGACACGGTCCGCAGCTTCAAAGAGATCCTCGATGGAAAATACGACCACTTGCCGGAGCAGGCCTTCTACATGGTCGGCCCGATCGAAGAGGCGGTGGCCAAGGCTGAAAAAATGGGCGTGAAAGTATAGGGAGGCGGATGAACCGAGCATCCGCCTTGCTCGCGCAACCCGCGGTCTCGGAAGATCCTCGTTGGATGCGCGCAATGGAGAACGCCTCGCTTCCCCGCCTGTAGTGGGGAAGAGGTAAGAAAAGAGGAAGGAATGCCAGGAACAATTCTATTAGAAGTTGTGACGCCGGAAAAACTGCTGCTGAGCCAACAGGTCGATGAGGTCATCGCGCCAGGGTCAGAAGGTGAATTTGGCGTGCTTCCTGGACATTGTCATTTTCTCTCGACGCTCCGCATCGGTGAACTCCGCTACCGTATCGGGGATCAGACGAATTCCATGGCTGTGCTTTGGGGGTTTGCTGAAGTCACGCCGACCAAAGTCACTATTATGGCTGAAGTTGCCGAGAAAGCCGAAGACATTGATGTTGAGCGGGCGACCACTAAAGTCGCTGATGCAGAGCGGCGCCTCCAAGCAGGAGGTTTGCCGTCAGAAGTGAAAGAAGCGCAAATCAGTCTTGAGAAGGCGCGCCTACGTAAAAAAATTGCCGAGCGCGCGAGAAAAACCGGTCACGCCTGATACGCCGGGTTTACGTTTGATCTCTTCCTCACCACCTACGTTTTGTCCTTCGCTCCGTTTTTCCATGACACTGTTTCGTTTCGACGCATCATAAGTGATTGCAAACAATAGACATTTGTCCGCGGAGTGGATTCCATGATTACGGAATTCATCGTCACTTCCGGAGAACAACCCAAGCGGTTAGATGTGTTTCTCGTGAATCGAGAACGGGATATCTCGCGGTCAGCCCTCCAACGTCTGATTGAGTTAGGCCGGATCAGACTCAACGACCAGGTTGTGAAGGCGAGCCAGAAGATCAAGCCCGGAGATAGAATCACAATGGATGTGCCGAAGCCGGAACCGCTCTCTATCAGGGGGGAGGCCATTCCCCTTGACGTCCTCTATGAAGATGACTCGCTTCTTGTGCTGAACAAACCGTCCGGTATCGTCTCTCACCCGGCTCCAGGAAATTGGACGGGGACCCTCGTCAACGCCTTACTACATCATTTTCAGACATCGGGCGGAACGATTTCAACGATCGGCGGGAAGGAGCGACCCGGACTCGTTCATCGGCTCGACAAACAAACCTCCGGCATCATGGTGATTAGCAAGACTGATGTCGCACACCGAGCCCTCGCCGCACAATTCAAACTTCATAGCATCACGCGTGTCTATGAAGCGTTGGTCTGGGGAGTCCCGAAAAAAGGCCGAGGGGTCATTGAGCTGGCTATCGGTCGAGATAGCAAGGAGCGAAAGAAATTTTCGGCAAGGACCACGAGTCCTAAACAATCGACGACGGAGTATGTGGTCGTCCGGCGATATGGCAAGGTGGCTGCCCACGTCATGCTCTACCCACGAACCGGTCGTACGCACCAGCTGCGGGTGCATCTCACTTCTTTAGGGCATCCCATTTTAGGCGATGACATGTATGGTGGGCGGCGGGTGTGTGTACTGGATGGGCTGACAATACCTCGGGTGATGCTCCATGCCAATACGCTGGGGTTCGTTCATCCCATGACAGGCGTGATGGCGCAATTCACGAGACCGGTCCCGGCGGATATGGAAACGGTGATGTGCGAGCTTGAACAGAAAACCATTCCAGTAGAGAATACCTCCAGGACATGACTCTCCACATATATTTTGCCGAGAATGTATGCTGACCGCGGAATTTCTTGACGCCTTAGGCGGCCTGACGTCACACATCAAAATCTATGCCACAAAACTTCCGTCGGTCGTGCATTTGAAGGCGGTGCCGTCTGGAGTGAAGCCCTCATTGGAGGCCATCGATAGTTATGAAACCATTGTCTCTCGTACACGCAGTCAGACTGCCGGGACTCCATACAAGGGGCTGAATGAATCCTTGGTGTCATCGCTGGAAGCCTTTGAAATGGGAAACCTTCTCGGGGCCGTGCAGCCATTACTCTTGGTCTTGGATCATCTCGAACGGCTGCAATCTGAAAAAGAAATCGAAGTCGGGCGACTCGATGAACAACGATTCAAGGAGTACCGTGCAGCATTGCACAAAGTTCTTCCTGGAAATCGCCCGGAATTGGATAACCCAACCTAACCCGCCCCGTGAACCCCTCAAGGAGTCGGGCTGCGAGACTGGCTAACGGCGACGGATACCGCGAATCGGACGAGCACCGAAAGATGGCGTCGGTCGGGGTGGTTAATGCCCCATCTTAGGCCCTAATGCGTTTGTTCCGGTCGTGACGAGTTTATATCGTACAACGGCGGCACAATGTGGGCATTTGGCTCTGACGGTCTCTTCGTCAAGGATCTCATACTCATCAGGTTTGAGCCACATGAGTTGAAAACACTTCGAGCAGCTACGGACTTGCGTTGACATACATTTCCTCGTACACTCCAAGAACATTTGAGAAATACTCTAATATAAGATGCCGTCTACCCTCAAGTCCGTGGTTACCTATTCCCATCGGAGCCCACCCGAAGCCTTTCAGCTCTTACGCTTGTTCCATCAGGCGCCGTGGGCCAAGCAGCGGTCCCTTAAAGATGCCAAGGAGATGCTCCAACATACCGACCTGACGCTATGCGCATGGGACGGTGAGCAGCTTGTCGGGTTCGGGAGAGTCCTTACAGACTTTATCTACCGTGCCACGATCTGGGACGTCATCGTTGATCAGGCCTATCAGGGACAAGGGATTGGAACAGAAATCGTGAAGCGCATTCTCAACCACCCACGTCTGAGTCGGGTAGAACTTGTGTGGCTGTGTACGAGACGTCCAGGATTTTATGAAAGATTGGGTTTCACGTCAAAAGAGCAGACCGGGATGGTCTGGAGTCGAACAAAAGAGAGCCAAAAAGAGTAAACCACCGAATCACGCCGCCCCTTTCACGCCAAGGAAACAGATGATGGGCAACCGAGAATCCAAGACCGGTCGGAAGTAAAGCGTTCCTCCGAAGAGGAAGGCGAAGGCGGACGCATTCCAGTCCTCATTCCGCCCGCCAGTGCCGACGCAATTCCATCATTAGCGAATAACACCATAATCTGTCTCGCTCAACCCCCTTGATTCCGATGAAATGTACCCTCATACAGTGAACTACGTTAGCAATAACAGCTGCCTACACGGCAGAGCTGCACTGCCAGGACCTCGTGATGTGAGGGCAATTCATTGTTCACCTATAGCGCATAAAGTAGAAGGTCCCATCCAGCATAGAAAGAGGAGCCGACTCTATACTGTAGTGCAGCACTGTAGTGCAGCCAAAAGAAAAAGTTTCATTGGGCAGGTCCATCTAGCATCTCCCGGCAATCACATACGCAGCCTTGAATTCAGGCAACGATTCCTCTACATTGCATCGGCCTGGTATAGAACAAGCACTAAGGAGGATTCTGATGAGGAATGTCATGAAGGAATGTCTGATCGGTGCCCTGCTCGTTGGGGCGTCCATAGGCTACGGAGCTCCGGTTACATCGACGGCCGCAGAATGGGTACACGAAGGGATGGCAGAAGAAGGGCGGCTCACAGCCGGATTTCGGGTGGGGCCGAGCTTTACGACACAGAGTTCAGGAGTGTCTACAGTTGGGCCTCTTGTCAATTTTCAGGGCATGTACGATCTGAACCGATGGTTTCGTGTCGGGGCAATTATAGAATGGGAACGACACGGGGTGGATGTTGGAAGCGGCGGAGTTAGCACCATTTCTATTCTTCCGGTTAATCTCGAATATCGCCCAGGGCACTTTGGCCCCTTGGTGCCGTATGTTACGACCGGCATCGGCGTGAATGTCAACACGCATAATGTCTCGGATACGTTTGCATGGCGGGTCGGTGGCGGCATTGACTATGCCTTGAGCAACTTAATGGCGGGTGCGCCCAAAGGCCTCATGTTGAACGTGGAAACAGCGTGGAAGCGAAATCATCCGACGAGCGACGCGTCCACCATCGGCCTGCTATTCGGAGTACGACACACGTTTTGATTCCCACCGCTATATCCAATAGGTGGAGCGAGTGAAACCCTCGCGGGCCTCAACCAGATTCCCCTGCTTGTAGAGCGGGGGAATCTCTCCCACGTTGGAACACTCAAACCCAGCTTCCAACAATCTAGTTTGGGTACAGTTCAGAATGCGTTAATGGGAATGTGCCAGCCGTGCGTGTCTCGAGCGCTTGGGCGAGCAGAGCATGGCAATAAAGAACAGCGTGGTGGCTAACAGGACAATGGCTGGTCCGGACGGCACGTCCCAGATAGCCGAAATGAGGACACCCGCTACGGAGGTGAAGATGCCGATGGCCGCTGAATACAGGGTCAGTGTCCGGAGGCTGTGAGTCAGCTGGTAGGCGGTCGAAGCGGGAATCAGAATCATGGCAAACACCAGAATTGCACCAACCGTCTTTAACGACACGACTACGGTCAAGGCGACGAGCGTCAGGAGAAGGAAAAAGATGTGTCGCGCAGGAACACCTGAGGCCTCTGCCATCTCTTGATCAAAGGCAATGAAATAGAGCTCCTTGGAAAAAACGACGATCAGGCCGAGCACCAGAATACTCAAGCCTCCGATGATGCGAATCTCCTCAGGAGTCACGGAGAGCACGCTGCCGAACAAGTATCCATACACTTCGGCATTGTAGGTTTTCATCAGCCCGATAAAAAGAATTCCCAGCGACATAGTCGTGGTGTAGAGAATGCCGATTGAAACATCCAGCTTCATCCGACCTCTTTCTTCCACCCAACCTGTAATCCACACGGTGGCGAGCCCGAAGACGATGGCCAGGAGCAAGGGGGGCCATCCTATGAGGTAGCCGAGTGCTACACCCGCAAAGGCTGCGTGTGACGTCCCCGCGCCGACGAAGGCCAATCCCCGGAGTACGACAAACACCCCGATGATTGAGCAGAGACCGCCCACCATCGCGGCCGCGAGGAGGGAGCGTTGCATGAAGTCGTAGGCGAGGAGATCAAGCATGCTTTGGAATCACTGCTCAGTGGTGGTGGTGGTAATCCTCAACGATGACAAGGTCTTTCTCCGTAATCACCAGATCCTTGCCGTACACTTGGTGCAGAATATTAGGCTTGAGCACGTCGGCCGGAGGACCGGCGGCGAAGAGTCTAGTCTTGAGCAGTACCATTCGATCCACCCTGGTTCGGATCATATTAATGTCATGCGTAATCAAAAGAACGGTCAATTTGAGCTCATCATGGAGACTCTGTACGAGCTCAATTACGTTGTGTTGCGCAGTGATATCCAAGCCGGTTGTCGGTTCATCTAGTATCAGGACTTTGGGCTGCTGAGCGAGCGCTCTGGCAATAAACACCCGCTGCTGCTGGCCGCCGGAAAGGTGCCCAAGCGCATCATCCCGATGAGATTCCATTTCAACCTGACGCAAAGCATCCAGCGCGATCGCACGATCTTCCCGTCCCGGTCGTTTGAACAGACCAAGGGCTCCGTAGCGACCCATAATTACGGTCTCGAGTACCGTCACAGGAAAGTTCCGGTCCACGACCCCTTTCTGCGG
The DNA here is from genome assembly GCA_016715825.1 of Nitrospira sp. NCBI lineage: Bacteria > Pseudomonadati > Nitrospirota > Nitrospiria > Nitrospirales > Nitrospiraceae > Nitrospira > Nitrospira sp. The sequence goes on from JADJXO010000003.1 coordinate 114,179, forward strand.
AAGATAGCCGATCATCGCACGATGATGGCACCGAAGTTCATCGCAGGCACAGTCGAAGATATGAAGATGCCCTGTAATCGGAGCCAGTAACCCTAAGACGGCTCGACAGAGTGTGGTTTTTCCTGATCCGTTAGGACCGATCACTCCGACGAACTCACCGTCGTGAATCGTTAATGAAATATCGTCCAGGGCGATAAGCCCTGGAAATCCAAAGGAAGCATGATCAAAACAGATGATAGGATCCTGAGGATCAGCCACGGATTCACGGCTCCTTCCGCCGGCACACCACGTATTCTGAAGGGCAATTAGTTGGTTTCCAAGGCGCCGGCCAATTGGAGCACATTATAGCGAAGCATGTCGAGGTAGGTCTCCGTGCCAGGCAAGCCACCAGGCATCGTCGTGAGGACCACCACACGGGCTTGCGTTTCTCTCGAAAGCAGGTCTGGGAGCCGTTGACTTAATTGAATCTCGGAGGCAATGACTCTTACGTGATCCTTTCTGATCTTTTGGATAAGGGATTGAAGGTGACGGGCTGAAGGCTCCGTACCGGACTGAATATGAATGGTGCCGACAATATGAAGGTCGAAGCGCTTGGCCAAGTATGGCCAAGCTGAGTGATGTGCGATAAAGCGCCGATCAGTCAGGACCCGAGTCCGATCGAGCAGTTCGTTTTGCAACAGTCTCAATCGCTGCTGGTAGGCCGCATGATTCGCGAGGAATTCAGCCTTGTGTCTCGGATCGGCTTCAATAAGGGCATCGGTAATATGTCGAAGCATGGTCAGAGCATTCACCGGGTCGAGCCAAATGTGCGGGTTGCCATCCTGGTTGGTCTCGTGGTCTCCCCCATGACGCTCCGCATGCGTATCGCCACCATCATGAATCAGGTCTACCCCGTTGGACGTTGTCACCACACGTAACGTTTTGCTCCCGGCATTCCTTACCAGGGACGAGACCCAGACCTCGAGCCCAAGCCCCACTTGGAATAACAACTGGGCCTTTCGTACGGCGACCAGATCGGTGGGCTTTGGGGAATAGGTATGCTCGTTCTCGTAGCCGTTCAATAAAGAGGTGACGCGCACATAGGGGCCACCGACCTGCTCGGTCAAATCCTTCAGGATCGGAATCGTGACCACCACCGGGATGGGTTCACGGGCCTCTATCTTTGGAATAGACGGCGTGAGGGAACCGGCCAGAACGGTACCAAGAGCTAAGGCAGCACATTTCCAGAGGTAATTGACCAAAAACATCGGCGGGGACCCTACCATCCACGTTACCCAGTGTCAACGACGTCCACCATGGAGGTCGTTCTCCTTGGCCCTGTCCATTCGACTCCTTGACCGCTGGGATGAGTTCCATTAGCGTAGCGCACACCTTCACCCGAACGACTTCATGACAGAATGACGAAAGGATCAAACGAATGAACGTTGTGGGGTTGATGTCAGGAACATCGGCTGACGGAGTCGATGCCGCACTCGTCTCAATCGCTCGACAGAAGGCCGGCATTCAGGTGAAGATGCTGGCGTTCTATTCGCTTCCATACCCACGATCGCTGCAACAACGAATCCTTTCCGCCTCGGTCTCGGGAACAGTCGCGGATATTTGTCACTTGAATGCGCTCCTCGGAGAATGGTTTGCGGATGCAGCCTTGGGCGTTATCCGATCAGCGAAATTGACTTCGGAAAAGGTAGACTTGATTGGCTCGCACGGCCAAACCGTGCATCATCTTCCAGCAGGGATCAAAGATACGAATGTCGGCTCCATACGTTCCACGCTGCAGATTGCAGAGCCGGCGGTGATCACCGAACGAACAGGGATCACGACGGTCGCCAATTTCCGTCCACGTGACATTGCTGCCGGTGGCCAAGGGGCTCCGTTAACGCCGGGGGTCCACGCATTGTTGTTTCGGCACCCACGCCGCTCCCGCCTGATCGTGAATCTGGGGGGTATCAGCAACGTCACGTATCTGCCCCGAGGATCAGGGACGGAAGGACTCGTCGCATTCGACACCGGTCCGGCCAATATGGTGCTGGATGGAATTATGTCGCGTAAGACCAATGGGCGCTCCCTCATGGACCGGGAAGGGCGTCTGGCGCTACGGGGACAGGTTGATTCTCGGTTATTAGCCAAACTGCTCGCGCATCCGTATCTCTCTCAGCCTCCACCCAAATCGACAGGGCGTGAGGCCTTCGGCTCAAAGATGCTTGATGACATATTCAGCTGGCAACAAACACGCTCGATGTCAACGGAAGATCTTCTCGCCACCTGTAGCCGATGGACCGCCGAGGCCGTGGGTACAGCCAGACGTTGGATCAAAGGTAGGGTTGATGAAGTGATTGTCGGAGGAGGCGGAGTCCGGAACCGTGCCATCATGGGGCAGTTAACGGCACTCTATGCTCCCATTCCAGTCACCACCTTTGAATCACATGGGTGGGATAGTAAAGCGCTTGAATCGGTAGCCTTCGCTGTTTTAGCCTATCAGACCGTGATGGAGCAAAGTGGAAACGTGCCTTCAGTGACAGGCGCCGCATCCTCAAGACTCTTGGGGTCCATTGTTCCGAACGGCCCGCGATGGTTTGACCGATTACGCCCAAGCAGGAGGACAAGATAGCTACCAATGAAGATCGTTCTGCTCGGAGTTGTGATCGTTCTCCTCGTCTTAGGCATTCGGGTGTTTAGACGGAATCGACGTCGAAAAAGGCAGCAGGTGTTGCCTTTCAAAATCCCCCATGAGGCCAGCATTCGTACGATTCCGTTGCTCGGTAAAGAAGAGATTGCTCTCTATAATCTCCTTCAATTGGTCGCCCAAGAGCGATATCTTGTCTTTGCTCAAGTGCCGTTATGGTCTGTCGTAGCGGTTGATGCCGGCGATCGTGCGCGCTCACAGATCCTACGCCACATCGCGCTGAAACGAGTCGATTTCGTCTTGATTCATCCTGGAACATGCCTCGTCGAATGCGCGGTCCAAATTGAGCACGAATCTCCGGGACCTGGTGAAACAGAGGGCCAGCGTGTTATTGAATCGGTCCTTGAGGCAGCCGGCATCAAACTCATGAAGCTACAGTCAAAACAAAGCTATTCTCTGCCCGATCTGACTGCCAGATTAGAATTGAGCGTCGAGGAATAAGGAAGAGAGACCATCCCTACAACAATCGAGTTCACTCCGAGGGAGCGGCTGTCTCATCGGTGTCGGCGAATGCTTCAAGGGCTCTGCGAGCGACTTCTGCCTCGGCGCTATCTGGGTGCTGCTCCACAACTCGGTCGAACATGAGCCTCGCTTTTTCCGGATCACCTAACTTGTTGTAGGTCTGGCCGAGTTTTAGCGTAGAAGCCGCCTGTTTAGGGCTGAGTGGGTAATTTGACACGACATCATAAAATGACTTAAGCGCGTCACGGTACCGCCCCGTGCGGTACTGACATTCTCCGATCCAGTATTGTGCATTGGCCGCTAGCGAGGACTGACCGTGCAGTTCAAGGAAGAACTGAAAACCCGCCATCGCGGCCGTATAATCACGATGTTTAAATTCGTCCATGACTCGATCATAGAGTTGACGAATCGAATCCTGCCGCTGCGTCGGGGCCCCGAATGATAGGCTTGCGGGAGTGAGGAGAAGCAGGAGCATGACGATGGTGATCTTTAGCCGAACCATACCGGTCCTCCCTCGCTCAACGGAACCCAAACGCCAAAACTACGCAATGACTGTGCCAAGCGATATGGATCTTCCTGGCAAAGAATCAAAGCGTAACCACGTGTTATGAAAAGATCGCACGCTCATGGACCACGAAATGTTTCCTATGCTTCATCCGCAAGGATACAGGATTGTACAAGCGGAGCTTCCCCATAATGTATTAGCTGCGCCAGGTACCTGATCAGTGCGTATCCGGAGTTGAGGGCAATGTCGTCGCTTGTGCGTCGTTTGGGATATGGAACTGAAAAGAGTTGCCACCTTGCTGCTTGGCGCGGTACATGGCGGCATCGGCGTGCTTCAACAGTTCATCAACATCGTGATCGTCGGTCGGATAAACAGTAATCCCGATGCTGACCCCGATCAATGCCTGATGGGTGTCGATCTGAAACGGCTGGGCCAGTGATTTCGTGATTCGTTCTGCTACCAGCGTAATGTCTTCTTCACACATCAGCCCTTCCAATATAATGGTGAACTCATCTCCACCCATGCGCGCTACCGTATCCACTTCACGTACGCACTCGTGCAGGCGTTCAGCCACCAACTTCAAGACTTGATCCCCGACATTGTGGCCCAACGTGTCATTGACCGGCTTGAATCGATCAAGATCGAGGAGCATCAGGCCAAGTGGTTGTTGGAGTCGCTTACTCCTGGCCATAGCCTGAATAAGACGATCACGGAAGAGTGTACGATTCACCAGGCCGGTCAACTGGTCATATTGGGCGAGGTAGGTCAAACGTTCTTCAGCACGTTTTCGTTCAATGGCATACTGAATCGAGCGGCCCAGCAGGTCTGATTGCCGCTCTCCCTTGACGAGGTAATCCTGCGCCCCGTTACGGACCGTTTGTAACGCAAGGGTTTGATCGCTGAGACCACTCAGCACGATAATCGCAATGGTCGGGTTTGCAGCTTGCATCTGGCGGACCGTTGAAAGTCCGTACCCATCCGGAAGCGAGAGATCCAACAGCACGGCATCAAAGCGGGCACGAGCCAAATGCTTAAAGGCATCACTCAAACGACTGACATGGGTAATCTCAAACTGCTCCAGACTCCATTCTGCCAGGATATCCTGGGTGAGGCGTGCATCGACGTCGTTGTCTTCAACCAAGAGGATTTGGATCATGGGGCGGTCATCGGTCGATCGGTCCTGCTCACAGGGTCATCCTATAGACCCAACAATAAGTATAGCCTAAGACACGCTTCCAACAAGGGAATCGCGGAAGAGCTCACAGGGTGATGGGAATGCCTCACGGCTTCTAATGCGCAGACAACCGCGGCTATCCTATCTTTCCCCTTTGTCCTGGGTGAGAAGATCGGTCCCGCAGACCGTCAGTCCTTCGCACACCCGCGCTACTTAGGTACCGACTAAATTGCAGAGGTGAAACAAGAGAGGTGAAGGCGGAAAGAAATGACTAGGAACGGCGATGAAAAAAAGAAGGACGCTGCAGGTAAATACCGGCAGGCCCCTGCTCCGGCCCAATCCCACCCTCACAGGCGTAGCCGGGTTCAAAGGGCCATAACAATGAACGGCCGACGGCGTTTCCACGTATATGGACATATCGCAGTGTCACACCCATGCGTGCGGCGTCATCTTTCACCATGGCGGTACATCCATCGGGGGAAAACCCACGTCGCGAGATGAGGAGAGGTTCTCCAGAGCTTCCTACAATAGTAAATTCACTGGCACAGCCGGTCAGTCCCATTGAAACCAAGAGCATACCAATGAGAACTCTCATGAGTGTTTGGCGTGTCATGGGAATGTGGGCCTCTTGAAACACCAAGGTCAATCCTGAAGATCCAACAGACAAGTCAAACCATAACACGAACAGTGGGTTTCAATCGAGTGCCTACCAGATATTGCTCAGCAGACGGCTCGAACTCCCTACTAACCTCTGCAGTGCATAGCACTGTCAGTCGTTACGGGGTGATATTACTCAGAGTGATCCTCATTCTCAAAAAGTAACCGAGAGTTCTGTTACGCGAAGCTAACCGGAAAGATTTGCCGTCCTGCCTGCAAAAAGTTCCAGTCACTTCTGACATATCGCCAGGCATAGGGTGATCTTAGACCAGTATACGTACGAGTTTCTCTGGCACGGAAGTTGAGGAAAGCAAGCGGGCCTTGTGCACACTGTAGGATGGTGCTGAGGCGACACGGGAGGCTTGTTTCATGGATATGGGTGAACTATTCCACAATCTGTGGGAACTCCTCAGTCAAGATGTGACCCCTATCAGCGGTATTCAGAGTCCGCTGGTCAGCTGGATCGGTGCCGTAGGAATTCTTGTCCTCTGTCTCTGGCAAAGCGCGACATTGCTCCGCGGCCGAATCGCGCTTGGACGGACTCTATCTAGATTCCACGGATCTCTCTTGCCGTTGGCCCTCGCACGGCAACAGGCTGCCAAGGACTGGATCATTATTCCGGCCTTAGCTGCGAAACGAACGAGTCGAAACAAGACGCCGCAGACTCGATGCGACCTCGATGATCTTCAAGCTCTCGATCGTGCTCTTCGTGCTGAACCGGCCCTCGTGAAAGAATGGTGTTCGTACCGCAAGACGCTGGCGGTGGAGCAGTCTGCATGGTTTCTCGAGCCGACGGTCCATAGTCAAAGGTCGGCAACGGATTTCTTTTCCTTTGAAGCCCTCTGCGCAGATCAGTTCAACATCCGCTTCTACAGGCAACTTCCCTCCTTCCTGACGGGAATAGGGTTGTTGTTCACCTTCGTTGCCATTCTGATTGGTCTCAGTAAGCTCCATGCGAACGGACTGCACATCGAGGGGATTCAAGGCCTTATTAACGGGCTGTCCGGAAAGTTTGTAACGTCAATCGTCGGCCTAGCCTGCGCGAACGCCTTCACGCTTCTGGAACACTCAGTATGGCACGGCCTGGAAGGCCAACACCGAACTTGTCTATCCTTGCTGGACGAACTGTTCCCTCAGAAAGTAGTCGACCATTACAGCCAGCCTCATCAATTGCGGAGTGGAGCTCCTGATCCTGCGAGGAGCTCAATCACAAATGATGGAACAATTCAGCTCGCGGAAGTCATACAGCAACGTCTAAGCTCGACGGTTACTGCCCTGACTGCAGCAACGCAAGCTCTCACAGCATTGAACTCAAGGCAGTCTCCGATGAAATCTGATGATCTCCCGGCGGAGATTGCTCATGAAGTACAACGTGCCTTGAAACCGATTATGAAACCTGTCCTGGAGGCTATGCAGGAACTCACCCGGGCGATCAATACCCAATCAACCTCGGTGCATCTTACGCAGGCTGAGATCGAAGGCATGTTTCATGGGCTCAAGAGTCATACACAGAAGGCGACCGATGATGCGGTACGGACTCGATGAAACCGATGAAGGCGTCGTATAGATCAGGGCGTGACGAAGAGTCCTCAGTCCTGACCAATGGGGTTGTCGATCTCATGACCTCCCTAGCCGTGATCTTTATTCTGTTGTTCGCGGCGTCCATCGCACGGGTGGACACCGGAACCCTTGAACCAGTCCCCGGTCGTGCGACTCCGGCAGAGAACGTAACGATAGGAGGTATTCGCACTTCCACTCCGGAGTCCAGCGAGCCTCACGTACTGGCCCTAACGGTCCCGGATGCCGCGCTACGGTTCGACTTTGGGAAAAGCGCACTCTTGCCATCATCGGAGGAGTTCCTGATAGAGACCATTCCCCAGTACGTGTCGATGATCTGTGGCCCTGAAGGACAGGATGTCGAGGCATTTGTTATTGAAGGATACACCGATGATCTTGGTGATGATGTGCACAACTTACGACTAAGTCAGGAACGATCCTTTGCGGTCCTGGCAAAAAGCCTGGACATCGTACGAGATCGACTTCCCTGGGCCTACGAGTGTTTCTTACAAAAAGCCGTTGCCAACGGGCGTGGGAGGCAAGATCTGTTACGGAATGAAATAGGCTATCCCGACCGCAATAATAGCAGGCGCGTCGTTTTCAAAATTCACAAACACCCTATGTAAGGTAGTGGGAGATAGGAATCGCATGCGTGCATGCGAGTGCGTGCAACATGCAGGTGCATTGGCTCGGATTTCAACTGCTATCCGTTTCAACAGAGCCCATCCTCTTGCTGGGCCTCAGATGCGATGGATGTGCTGGCTTAGTGAGATCAACTCATCGAGGGAAAGCGTTTCTGCACGGATGGAAAGAGAGAAACGCAGTGTCGTCAATGCCGCTTCCACGTGCTTCTGCTCGTACCCTTGATCTTTCAGTGAATTGACCAGCGTCTTGCGGCGATGTGCAAAGGCTGACCTCACGAATGTTGCGAACTGTTCTCTAGCTTCTCTGGTCTGCTCTATCCGATCCTTGACTCGCAGCAACACGACGGCCGAGTCCACATCCGGTCTCGGTCTAAAACATTGCGGGGAAACCTTGAAGGCTTTGGTGATGTCCGCCGAATATTGAGCCATAACGGACAAGACTCCGTAGGCGGAACGTCCAGACTTCGCGACCAATCGATCGGCGACTTCATTTTGAAGCATCAGGACGAGTCGAGGGATGCGATGGGCATGCTCGAGCAGACGAAAAAGAAGGGGAGTCGACAGACAATAGGGAAGATTCGCGACCACGATCGTACCGATGGGAAGCTGTTCAACCGGATACGTCATCGCGTCACCGAGGACCAGCGTGAGATTCTGAAACTGGGCTTGTTGTTCGGATACGTACGCATACAGTCGAGGATCGACTTCAATCGCCGTGACATGACCAGCGGATCGGCACAGGGCTTCCGTCAAGATACCCCGACCAGGCCCGATTTCCAGCACACGATCTGTCGGAGATAATTCAGCCAGTGCGATGATTTTGCGGATGATGTTGGGGTCGATCAGAAAATTCTGCCCGAGGTGTTTCAGGGCTGTGGGGGGAGAAACGCCCACCGTCAACTCCCGGGCGAGGGGGACTGGGACAACTGTTTGGCGAGCGTCTGCAGCGGTATGCGATAACAGTCCACAAGATCGGTAAACTCTTCGACCAAATCGTTGGTGAACGAAGGCCCTGGTTGGATGCCGGCGAAGGCGGAGCCCTGTTCCTGGCCGACCGCATTCGAGATGAGTCCAGCGGTACGTGCCTTCCATTTCAAGAGCCGTTCGGTTCCAGCGACCGTATTCAGATCTTGGAGGGTCTGTTTCGCTAGAGCTTCCAGTTCCTCAATTTGCCGAAGAACGATGGAAAGGCCGGTTGGTACATCAGCTGACATGTCTGGAGGACCCCTTCCGGACATGGTTTGGTCCAGCCTTGAGTTGTGCAATGCTCGCAGCTAATTTCATGGCCTCTACAAGACTCCCCGGGTCGGCGATTCCTTTTCCCACAATATCAAAGGCGGTTCCATGGTCGACCGAGGTCCGTATAATCGGCAGTCCCACGGTGAGATTGACACAAGTGCCAAACGCAACAAGCTTCAGCGGAATCAACCCTTGATCGTGGTAGAGGGCGACGATACCGTCATACTGGCCCTTTGCGGCTTTCCCGAACAAGGTATCGGCCGGCAGAGGATCGCTGGCTAGAATCCCCTGCTGTTGGGCGACCCGTGCGGCTGGAAGTACAATTCGTGCTTCTTCATCGCCGAACAGGCCATGCTCACCCGCATGGGGATTAAGAGCAGCCACGCCGATCTTTGGCCGTTTGATTCTGAACAAGGTTGTCAGTGCCAGTTGAGCCAAGCGAATCGCTTTTTCGATCTTCGCTTGGGTGAGCGTCGATGGGAGATCTCTGATCGCGACATGAGTCGTCACGAACATAATCCGTAACGGTCCGCCCACGATCATCATACCGGACTCATTCGCGTGGGTCAGATCTGCCAACAGTTCCGTGTGCCCTGGGTAGTGACAGCCGGCCATATTGATGGCTGCCTTGTTGATGGGAGCCGTTACCATCGCATCGATACAACCGAGTCGAGCCAACTCCACGGCTTTCTTGATGAACATGACCGATGCCGTGCCTGTCTCGGCAGCTGCGAAGCCTGGTTTAAATCTTGGCAACGGCGTCTCAAGAGGGTCCAAGACGGCGACCGTTCCCTGTCGGAAGAGAGCCGTCTCGTGGTCCTGAAGAGGACGTACGGTCAGCTTGAGTCTCAACGCTTTAATCGTTCGTTCCATCACCGGTAACGAGCCGATCACGAGTGTTCGGCAAAACTTCCGCAGGCGAGGTTGTGAGAGCGCTTTTGCGATGACTTCTGGGCCGATACCGGCTGGATCTCCCATCGTGATGCCGAGCAAGGGGAGCAAGGTCTGTGGTTGGGATGATACCGTCTTAGTTGGCATAGAGATGCAGCGTGTAGCCGATATAGAATACCATCCCCGCCGCAAGCAGCCAGGGACGCCACCGGCCTCCGATCAGGATTTGCAACAGACACAGCCCCACAGCCTGTACCGCTAAGATCATGCTGGTTAAGGCAGACTGTTCAATCACCCATTCGGTGCCGATCAAGCCCAGTGAAACGGGTAAGGTGCCTTGAAACACCATAGCGCCGGTGACATTTGCGACAGCGAGGCGATCTTTCTTGCGGTAGAGCCAGAGAAAGCTATTAGACATCTCCGGTAACTCGGTGGCAAGAGGTGCGATCAGCAGTGCCAAAATCAACGGGGACATTTCAAACAGTCCGGCCATCGATTCAGCTGCCATCACAAACAAATGGGCGCCTAGTATCAATCCTCCTAGTCCTAAGAATGCTTGGAGTCCGATCTTGAGGTACGAGGGTGTGCTCGCGCCCTTGTCGAAAATGAGAGGCTCCAATTCGCTACCCTCTTCTGCATCCGTCGGGGTCAATTTCACCTTCATGTAATACAGGTACAGACAGACTAATAGGCCGGCAGCGATGAGATGGATAAGTCTGGATGGGCTGAACGCACAGCCGAGCGCTATGAGATAGCCGAACATAAAAAACGTGAGATCCGTCATGATCTCTCGGTAATTCAGCTGAAAGCGAGCCGCCCGCTTGCCCGCTCGAGCATAGAGCAAGAGGAGCACCGCCAAAATAGGTAGCACCAGCGTGCTCAGCATGAAAGGGGCGCCGAGGATGGCGCCCAATCCGACTTCCATCTCCTCCTGACTTTCCCCGAAGAAAATGGCGATGATCGGGATTGAAGTTTCAGGCAGCGTGGTTCCGATCGCCGCAAAGATGCTGCCAACGGCACCCTCGGAAATCCCCCGGCGCTTGCCCAACCATTCAATGGCGTTGGTGAAGAGCGCACAACCACCGAGCGTGATGGCAATGGAGACGAAGAAGAGTAGGACGTATAGCAGGACGGTCATGCCCGGCCTCGCTTTGAGGCTGGGTTGCTTTTACCGAGACCCTGTCGATAGGTCGCCATGGCTTCTTCCATGATCGTCTTGAGCGGTTGCCCTGTTTTTTGTGCGATCTTTTTACAATCGAGATACTCGGGCGAGGCCTTCCCCCATCCCGCACCGATATCGGCAACCTTTATCTGCACCGTTCCACCAGGGATCGTGACAGGCACAAATTGACGGGGGAGTATGTGTCGGGTCATCTCTTGCAGCCGGACGCCCAATGTGGGAGTTTCCTGAAAGAGGATTTCCAGGATGGCATCGATCCGCTCTGGTCTGGTGAGACAGCTCAAGACGATCCCTGGTCTGGTTTTCTTCATCACGATGGGGATCAGTGCAACGTCCATGGCTCCAACCTCAAATAATCGCTCCATGACATACTCATACGTCTGAGGATTCAGGTCGTCGAGATTTGTTTCAATCTGCACCACCTGTTCGGTCCTGCGCACATCAGAGGCGGACGCATCTTGTAAAAACACCCGCAGAACGTTCGGCCAATCCTTGGGATCTTGGTCGCCCGCTCCATAACCGACGGCCTCACTCCTCATAGTCGGCATTGATGCGAATTCAGATGCTAAGGTCCGCACTAACGCCACACCGGTCGGGGTGGCCAGCTCGCATCGAGGCCCCTCGGAGTAGATCGGGAAACCCTTGGCCAAGACCGCAACCGCCGGTCCTGGAACGGGTAAGAGCCCGTGGGAGGTCCGTATGGACCCGGAGCCGACGTTGATGGCGGAGGAGGTGACTCTGGTTACGTTCAAGAGATAGCAACCCAGGATCCCGCCGACGACATCAATGAAGGAATCCACCACTCCCACTTCATGAAAATGGACATCCTTGACGGCAACTCGATGGGCGAGAGCTTCTGCTTCCGCCAGTCGGTCGAATACCGACCGACTGCGCGCCTTGACCGGGTCTGGGAGCGTACTGGCAGACAAAATCTGACGAATGCGAGCGAGAGTCAGTGGCTCCTGAAATCCGTTTTGAATGATGACATCGACTTTTGTAGCAGGAAGCGAGCCACGCTGCACTTGACGTTGGCGGAGTCGGTATCCTTTGAGCTTCAAGCCTTGAAGGCCAGTGACCAATTTGCGCCAGGACAACCCGGCGTCGACCAAGGCCCCCAACACCATGTCCCCGCTGACTCCTGAGAAACAATCGAAATGCAGATGTCGACCCACTACATACCTCATCCAGCCCATACGAAATGACCGGTCATCTTACCGAAGGCGCGAGTGAACGGCAATCATTGTTCATTAGTTGAAGCTTCGTTGACAGCCGAGAGATGCTGTGTTATCCCCCTAAGAATGAAGCTGTGTTGTGGCGATCGACCCTCTTACCGAACCATTCTGAGTCATTCACGATGACAGATTTCTGGTCCTCCTCCAGGTCTTCGAGTCGGATCAGCCGGAGGAGCGTTCTCTTTGCACTGCTTTGTCTCTGCGGATCCCTGGTCCTGCTTCTTCCGGCAGAGACCGATTCCCGAGTCACGTCAAAGGCCAAGCCGTCGCGGGCTCCACGGGCTGAACCGGAACTCAAAATCGTCGACCTCCAGATTGCGCCCAAACCGTATACGCTTGGTAACGGGCCACTTCAATTCTCGGTCACGGTTCAACTTCCCAAGGATATGCGCGGAGATCTTATTTTGGAAGTCAGCTCGCTCATTAGCTCTCCGTCCAAGAGTTCCGTGCGATTTCTGTCGCACCGGCAGCCAGCAGGGAGTTCCGCTGCCTCGGGAAAAGGAACGGAGCGGCAAAAGGTCTCCATCGAGCTTGTCTGGGATGGTCAGGATCAACGCAAGCAGCTTGCCGCGGTAGGCACCTATTCCTATGAAGTTCGGACGAAGTTATTGCTGAATGGGGAGAAGGGGCTTCGAACGGTGATGGTCGGCTGGCCGAAGCGCGGAACACTCCAAGTGAAGTGGCCTACAGTGGGCTCCCTCGCACCTACGACTCCGGTCCCAATATATTGATTCGATGCGCAAGACAAGCCGCACCGAATCCATTGTCGATATTCATCACGCCAACGCCCGCCGCACAGGAATTGAGCATCGTCAACAGCGCGGCCACTCCGCCGAAACTTGCCCCATAGCCACGGCTCGTTGGAACCGCGATGACCGGACACGACACTAAGCCACCCACGACGCTCGGGAGGACCCCATCCATCCCTGCGACCACGATCACCACACGGGCTTCAAACAGCCGTTCTTTTCGACCAAGCAGCCGGTGAATTCCCGCGACGCCGACGTCGTACAGCCGCTCGACTCGGCTTCCCATTACTCCCGCCGTGACTCTGGCCTCTTCGGCAACAGGGAGATCCGCTGTGCCGGCTGTGACGACGAGGATGTGACCCCGTGGCCTCGATTTCGACGGGTACACTGCCACAAGACGTGCATCAGCATAGTAGCGTGCGCGCCGGTTGAGTTTGCAAATGGCGCGCGCGACGGATGGTTCTGCACGCGTGGCGAGAAAGGGACCCTGCTTCTTGAAGAGTGCTCGTGCGATCGCGACCACCTGCGCCGTGCTTTTCCCTTCGCATAAGACGACCTCAGGAAATCCCTGTCGCAACGATCGATGGTGATCGAGGGAGGCAAATCCAAGATCCTCATACGGCAAGGACCGCAATCGTTCTAGCGCTTGCTCAACGGACACCTCTCCCTGGCGGACGTCTTGGAGTAATCGTTCAAGCCCTTCTGGATTCATCTCTACCCTTTCTCAGGTTTTGCGTCGCGTTCCATTAAATCACTGACCGCCTGTTGACAGGATTTCTTGTTGTCCAGCACGGCGTTGATCTCTTGAGTGATCGGCATGTCGACTTGGTGGCGGCGGGCCAACGTGAGCGCTGCGCGAGCCGTTCGAACGCCCTCGGCGACAGCCTGCATGCCGGCCAAAATAGTCTCAAGCCGCTCTCCTCTGCCGAGTTGCACGCCGACCGCATGGTTGCGGCTGAGGGCACCGGTGCAAGTCAGCACGAGATCTCCCACGCCGGATAGGCCATAGAATGTACGTGGGTCGGCCCCCATTGCCACTCCAAGCCGAATGGTTTCTGCCAGACCTCGAGTAATCAGCGCTGCGCGAGCGTTGAGACCAAGGTTCAGGCCGTCGATCACGCCGGCGGCCAACGCCATCACGTTTTTCAGTGCGCCGCCGAGTTGTACGCCGAGAACATCAGTGTCGGCGTACACGCGAAATGTGGAGGTCATTAAGACTTCTTGAAAACTTCGTACCAATGTGTGATCGCTGCCCGCTAAACAGACGGCTGTGGGCCGCCCCTCCGCCAATTCGGATGCGAAGCTGGGACCGGAGAGGACCATCAACGCTCGATGCGCAGATGTCGGCAGCTCATCCTCCATCACCTGAGTCATCAGCTTAGCGGATTCTTCTTCGATACCTTTCGTGGCGCATACCACCGGCCGTGCGTTGCCCAGGTGAGGCGCGAGTTGCCGCAAGGCAGCGCGTGCGGCATGCGACGGAACGGCGAAAATAAGGCCGTGGCAGGCGTGAAGTGCTTCGACCAGGGATGAGGTTGCCGCCAAACTTGAAGGGAGGGTGACGCCCTTCAGATAAACCGCATTTTCGTGGGACGTGTTAATCGACTCAACGACGGTCGGCTCATAAGCCCAGAGACGAACTACCAGCCCCTTTTGGGCGAGGTGTTTGGCCAGGGCGGTTCCCCAAGCTCCCGCTCCAATCACGCCGATATTGTTGATCGTGGGTGACATCTGTAACCAGCCTCATGACCTATTTATCACCATTCATGCAGAACCGCGGATTATAGGAAGGCCTCAAAGAGCCTGTCAACGAATTGAAGGGGCTCTGGGTTCATCTCCCTTGATTCTGGCCACGGAGCTAGGCATTGCTGTGGCCATTCGTGATATGGTCCCAACATTCCAGGATTCGTCGGTAAATCTTATGCAAGTCTGCCCAGCGTGTCAGCGATCTCAACCGCAGATCAATCGGTTCTGTGCACAATGTGGTGGGCGCCTCGATGGTCGAGCCAACGAGTCGTCCGCGTCACGCTCTGCTCGGCAAGCTCCAGAGCAACTGAATATCAACGTCCTCTACGGAATGGTCGTTCTGCTGGTTCTTGCCATCCTGTTTCCCCCGTGGGAGACCTCTCCGGATCAGCAGCCGGAATTTCTAGGCATGTCGTTCATCCTCGCTCCTCCCACGCCGGAGGCGGTCGTCAGCCGTATGCTGCTGACGATTGAACTCGTCACCATTGCGATTGCCGGGATGTACGGCGCGTTTCTTTTCAGGAGCAAGTCCTGAATCACATGAGTCCAGCGCCAAGGTCAGGCATTTGGCGGACCCGCCAGATTTCATGAATTCATCCAGATGAACGGCATGGGTTGTATAGCCTCGGTCGTGAAGCCACGTTTGCGTCGCAGGACTTCCTACAGGAAGGACAATATGGTTGCCGATGCAAACGGCATTGCAGGCGAATTTCAGGGCTTCAGCTTCAGGCACAGCAAAACAGCGTTCACCGGGAACACGTTCTGTGATGGCAGCCTGGCCGTAGGCATCGAATGCGGCAGGAAAATACAACAACTCACCGCCACTCAAGGGACAGAAACAGGTATCAAGATGGTAGAAACGATCATCCACGAGCTCGAGTGGGATAATTTCTCGGTGAAACCGCCCGCTGAGAATCGGGAAGGCACGGATATCCGATCGCTGTCGATGGCCGCCGAACCAGACATCCGGAAAGCCCAGAAGGTCCCCGGCTCCTTCAAAACACAGGCCTCCTTCAATCGTCATGACATGATAGCCGTGCTCACGAAACCATCGTTCAAAATGAGCCTCCTCTCGCTGCCGTTCCGCATGCCGGAAGTGGCTGATAACCGCAGTTTGTCCGACAACGACCCCGGCATTGGCGGTAAACACGAGATCGGGTAACCCTGACATGGGTGTTATCCGTTCCAGGGCGACATGCAGATCTTGCTCGAACACTCTCATCAGTGCATACCACTGTCGCACTGCCTGCTCGTGATCCACTCGATTGCTGAGTCGCATCCAGGGATTGATCTCGTACTCGATACCGAAAAAATCAGGAGGACAGACAAGCAACCGGCTCATGTCGCCCTCCCCAAGGCTCGGGCCAGTTCTGTCAGAAATGATGCCGCATCCATGACGAGGCCGACTGCCTGAAAGCTGCCTCGATCGGTCAATTTCGTCGGTACTGATGGGTTGACGTCCACACAGACGGTGGGAACGATGGCTGGCAGAAGATTACCGGTGGCGACGGCGTGCAATGTCGAGGCAACGAGCAGGGCCAGCCCAACGCCGGGAATCTGGGCTCGCATCGCCTGCTGTGCCAGAACGGAATCTGTGATCACGCCCGGTAAGGGGCCGTCGTCGCGGATCGTTCCAGCCATCACCACCGGAACCCCTTGCCGGACACAAGCCGCCATGATGCCATGCTTAATCACACAGGAGGACACTGCTGTCTCAATGCTTCCGATTGCTCGAATCCGGTTAATGGTTCGTAAATGGTGCTCGTGGCCGTGTCGAACGGCGCGCCCGGCACTGAGCCGATATCCAAGGGAGGTGCCATAGAGATCGGCTTCCATGTCATGGGCCGCCAGGGCGTTGCCGCAGAAGAGCACATGAATCAATCTCTGCTCGATCAGCCACGTGAGTGCCTCTCGACCACCAGCATGAACGATGGCTGGTCCTCCTGCGAGCAGCACCTTGGACTGAGGACGGCCTTGCCGCTGTTGTGCTCGGAGATGACGCATTCGTGTAGCGATGTCGGCGATGACATGACCATGGGGCCGTTCTGCGGACACCTGCGATTCCATGAAGCCGAAGACATCTCGTTCTTGGGGTCGCTGCAAGGGAACGACACGTACCCCTTCTCGGCCGATCACGATGTGATCGCCTTCCCGGACCTCTCCCATTGGGATCGCATGCGCAGTCGAACGCTGTGCATCTACTCGAACGGCCAAATCCATTTCAATCCCATCTACGCCGACCCATTGTTTGTTGAGGCGGATTTGGGTCGAGAGATGTGTCGTAGCGTAGAAGTTGTCGGGTAACACGCCGTCGGCAGGTGCTCGGCCGGTGCGGCAGTCGGCCTCCCGTTCGATCGAGGCGCCGTGCGGTTGAATCGCCTTGAGGATGTCGTCTAAGAGTGCCTTCGATGTCGCTCGGATTACGATACGGGCACGAGAGGGTTCTTCTCGTGTCTTGCCGATCTGCACATCCTCAAGGT
This sequence comes from Nitrospira sp., assembly GCA_016715825.1. Taxonomy (NCBI): domain Bacteria; kingdom Pseudomonadati; phylum Nitrospirota; class Nitrospiria; order Nitrospirales; family Nitrospiraceae; genus Nitrospira; species Nitrospira sp. Next base: position 131,378 of record JADJXO010000003.1, read on the forward strand.
CGAATGCCCCACCCATCATAAGGATGAGATCTAAAACCTTAGGCAATAGCAGAGAGTCGATGATGTGACCATGGAGGACAACACATTCCTGATGGTGATTCATGGCGGACTCTTTAGCTGTGAGTCTATTGTACCACCAGGCTTACATAGCTGAAGAACGGCAAGCGAGGAAGCTACGGATAAACGGGTGGTCCTTTCATCAGTTCCCTGAGTACGCTCGTCGCATACGCCCCGGGGGGAAGGTTGAAGGAAAGGGTAAGGACATGGTCGTCTAGTGACCATTCCAGTTCTGCCAGCGGTACCCGAAACGTCCGGCGCTCGCCACGGAATCCGCAAGCTTTTGCAGCAGCGACAAGGGTCTCTTTGGTCGTGCCCGCTTCGGCAATGACGGCTTCTTCAATGCGCCCTGGTTCCCCATCCGCCCAGGATACGCGTGAACCAAAGAGAATTCCGGTCGGGCTGATTTCGAAACGATCGGCGCGTGGCTGCTCAATTTCTGCGTTCTCAACCTGGAAACAGGCCCCGTTTTCAGATTTCATGGCCCAATCGCCGGCAAAGATTTGGTCGATGCGCATGATCCGCTTCGCCAGCATCTGATTGAACAAGAACGACTGATAGGCATTGAGATACCAAATACGTTGGGACCGATTCATCCTTTCTCGCCGTCGCGCATCGTGGAGGAGCGCGGCGCCGACTTCGTAGTTGTCGCCCTTCTTCCCTTGCCGTTGAGGGCCGAAGTAGTTAGGCACACCACGTGCCCGTAGTATTTGAAGAACGGCGGGCACAGATTCAGCTGCGTGATCAGCCACGTTGCGGATGATCAAACGGAAGCGGTTGCCGGCGTGGTGGCCGGTGCGGAGACGATTACGATGGCGTCCAAGGATTTGGAGATCCAGGATCTTGTCGTCGATCTTGACCCCTGCCAGTCGCTCCGATGGGATGCCTTGCAACGACACCATCTGCGTGGTGACAGCTCGCGCATCTTTGAGTCCGGCGACTCCGATGGCCTGCAGCTTGATGCCCAATGACGAGGAAAGGAGGCGCACAAGATCCGGCGTAGAAAGGCCGCGTTTGGTGATCTTGACGTACAGATGTTCTCCGTCGCCGCAGGGAAGATAGAGTGGCCGTTCTTCGACCTGAAAGTCTTCTGGCGCGACGCGGATGTGCCCGCCGATTCCAGGGATCTCGCTGGTGAGGAACGGGTCGATTGATGGCGTCACAGGCTTTGCCTCATCGGAATCACAGCGATCTGTGAAAATAGAGCGTTCAATCTGGTGAACAATGACCCCATGCTATACTTTTTCAGCCCATGGACAACGGATCAGACCACTCACGGGTTGAGGAATGAGCACCAGGCGGAGAGTGTCTTGGTCTGACCATGTTCGATCATGTGTCGGCTATTGTTTGAGTGAACCCCTCTATCGAGTTTTCAGCCTTGCCCCACATTGGGAATGGGGGTTGTCCGATCATGAAGTCTGCTTCCTCACTCACAGTCATCCCATTCTCGCCGGTCGTCGTGCCATCCACCTCACCGATCTCCATCTTGACCGATATCACACGCGACATGACGAGATTGTTGCCACTGTCGAGCAGCTTCGCCCAGATTGGATTTTCATCACCGGAGACCTGCTCAACGTGCCGGAAGGTATTCCTCATCTCTTTCGATTTCTCCAACAGCTCCGTGCCATCGCTCCCCTGTACATGACGTTGGGCAATCATGATCATTACAGTGGCGTGCCGGTGGCAGAGTATGCCGAACGAGCCGATCGACACAAGATCACCCTGCTGGTGAATCAAAGTGCGATGGTTTCAACGGGAAAGGGAGAGCTGGTCATCGCCGGCGTCGATGATCCCTCGCTGCATCGAGCCGATCTTCGATGTGTCCCTGCTTGTGCGGACCATCGCTTTACGCTGTTGCTGGCCCATGCGCCGAACATCCTGGATCTCGTCGAACCGCACCATGCCATTGATCTGATTCTCTGCGGACACAGCCACGGTGGGCAATGGAGAGTGCCAGGAATCCCCACCTTCTGGCTTCCTCCTGGGTGCAACGGCCGTGTGGCTGGCTGGCACGAATCTGGTCGGCACAGGCTGTACGTCAACCGAGGGTTAGGGTGGTCCTTCCTTCCCTTTCGCCTGAACTGTCGGCCTGAGATTGCCGTGATTGAGTGGATATAGGTATGCATCGGGGCATAAGCTGTAGAGTCTTTACTCCCGTCGAATTCAACTCATCTTCCTTCTCCCGTGAGCCACATTTTCGGTCTCCATAGGCCGTTGCTCGATTCTGTGTTAGTCTCTGCCTAAACTCGTCTGAGCCATCGTAACCACTTAGGTGGATTTGTACCTGTTGATATGGTTGGTCTGTTCAAACTCCAGGAGTGGAAGTCCGAAGTCGTACCTGAACGATGGGGATCATATGACGGCCTGGAGGTCGTACTTCGTAACCGCACGTATCTTAAGTAGGAGTCCAGCGAGAAACTAGAGTATGCCTATCCAGATTTTGGCATGGAATTCATTGAGGATCTTTCCGATCGACAACGTGGCGACTTTGAGCATCTACGCAAATTTCTCTCATATGGTGCCGGGAAGCCCGCCTCCGTACGGGTGCGCAATCATCCGGGTATCGAAGTTCAGGTGACGGGCTGTGGGTCGGCCAGTGAACGGGAATTCTATTTAGATCTCGCTGATGCAGTGATCGCTGCGTTCGACTCTCATGGCATTCAGCCATAACCATGCTGTAGGTCACACAGCGGTCCGTTCTCAGCAACTGGCGCAATATCGATGACATGGAGCAAACCGTCCATGACACACAAAACCATCGCGGTCTTCGCTGGTTTTCTCGTCGCTGTGTGGGCTGTGCTGTTCGTACTGCCTTATGGAGGCCTCTTTCAACCCCTCCTTGTTCGAGCAGCCGGATTCAGCGACCAATCCCAGTGTCATGCGATTCCATCTGATAGGAACCGATTTCTGTCTAATACAGCCTATCGATTCATAACACTGTCTCCTTCCCTTGCGCAGGGATTCAGAAACATCGAAAACACCTTGATCGCGTTTTCCATAGGTCAAATCAAGTGCCGGTCTGGATTGCCTGGGTTTGCCGAAGAGTCGGGTCGAGTCAATCGCATGATCGACCTGGCCCTCGCTTCAGGAGAACGTGTGAATGATATCGGTCCCTTGGGCGTCCCGAATCTCCATTTTGCCGTGAGTTCGGGGAACCATCTGGTCGTCGAACACCTTCTCAAGAACGGTGCGCGGGTGGACCAAGCAGTGCCGGAATCGACCGAGTTTGCCACCAAGGGTGACACACCTTTGACATTGGCAAGGAGGTTGAAAGACGAGAACATTACAGACACCTCGCTGATCATACGTCTATTGGAACAATACCAATCCTTTAAGCAGCAGGTGCCGTAGACACCATTGCACCGTTGGGAATCGGTGATCCGGTCAGCTCCGCGCTTATCGCCACCGGTTACGCCACCTCCATCTACGACGCCGTGCTCTTACTCTCGCATCCGTTCCAGTGCTTCTCTGGCCCGGCTTCGGACGGTTTGGTCCCAGTCATGCTCCATGACAGTCTTCAGCCGCTCCCGTGCCTCGGTTGCCCTCAGCCGTCCCAACCCCAAGGCAGCACAGGAACGGACATAGGCGTGGTCGTCCTCAAGGGCCTTGAGCAACAACGGCACGACTGATAGATCTTCCAGCGCACCCAGATGACTGGCGGCCATTCCCCTGATCCGATGTTGTTTGTCGTCCAGGGCTCGCTGCAAGGTTGTCGTAAACAGTTCCTTCAAGGCGGGAACAGCCGAATCCAATCCATCAACTCGGTAGGCATTGTTCTCCAGCAGGGCAAAGGCCAGATCCAGCCGTTTCTCCTGGACGGTTGCTCGGTCAAACAATGCCAATAGGCGGGTTCGTTCCTGCGACTTGGCTTGCCGGCGACGAAGGGCATTGATCGGAATCCACAACAGCAGGGCCATCACAGAGCCGATCAGCGTCATCGGCACGGCTTGATCGACGATATAGTCTTGTGCCTCGATCGACAGCCGTTTCCAAATCCACACGCCGGCCACGATGAGGCCAATTACTACAATAAGCCAGGCGGGGTTGATCTCCCCCTGTTCGTTTCGGATCAATGTCCTCATGGAATTGTGATCTTACGAAGGTGATCGAAGAGTCGTCAATCAATTGCCGCTCACATCGTCGGCTTGACCGGTTCTTCCGAATAGGACTATGTTGCGTCAACGGTCATCCTGCAATCGTGCCCATGCGATTAACTATTCTTGGTTCCGGTACCAACGTACATCCCACTCGTGCCGCAGCCGGCTATCTGGTACGGACGGATCAACATATTCTCTTGGACTTCGGCCCACGTACATTAATGAATCTGGTCAAGACCGGTGTGAACAGGCACAGGATCACGCACATCTTGTTCTCCCACTTTCATGCGGACCACTTTTCCGACTTCATCACCTTCTTTTTCGACGCCGTCATCTATGCCAAATACGGAGGCGGGCATCGTCCGGGGATGACGCTGATCGGCCCGAAGGGCACTATTCGGCTCTTGCGGTCGATCATGCAGAGCTTCCCCAGTTTTTCACCGGTACCATTCAAGGTCGCATTCAAAGAAGTAACCAGTAAGCCATTTACCATCGGGGACACTCATATCGTTCCGAAACCCGTGGTCCATGTCCCGGATCTCTCGAGTGTCGGCTATCGGATTGAGTACCGGGGGAAGACGGTCGTCTATTCAGGGGATACCCAATATTGTGACGAGGTGATCTCATTGTGCAAGGAGGCCGACCTGGCCGTTCTTGATTGCTCCTTTCCTGCGAATCGCCCAGGGGCTGCGCATCTGCACGCCGGCCAGTGCGGCCAGGTGGCAAAGGAGGCCGGTGTGGGGCAACTCATCCTTTCGCATTTCTACCCAATCGCGGATCGCTACGATGTGAAGGCGCAGGCGGCGGAAGAGTATCGCGGAAAGATCTGGAAGGGAAAAGATCTGCTGACGATTAAGCTGTAGGCTACAGTCCCTCTTCGCGAGGAGCGCCACCCAGGATTTCGATGAACTTGGTCAAACGCTCAGTCTTAATCGAGTCTCCGGCTTTGGAATAGATCGCCAAGAGGTTCTTGACCATCCGTGACAAGATTGCAGGGACCGGGCTCTTCTGCAGGTACTTATCATCAAAGCCGTAGCCGGCTTCCGTGAGAAATCGAGCACAATTCTTTTCCGTCAGCAAGGCTCCACCGTTGAAACAATCGATGAAAATCTTGTACCGATCGGACTCATACTTCACGAGAAAATGCCCCGGCATGCCGATGCCGAACACCGGAAACCCCAAGCGCTGGCCGAGGAGGAGGTAGACAGCAGACAAGCTGATGGGGATCCCGATACGCCGATCCATGACGCAGGTAAGGTAGCTGTTCTCAACTTCATAGTAGTTCTTGGTGTTCCCTTTAAACCCTTGTTCGGTGAACAGATACCGATTTAACGCATTGACGGCTTCTTCACCGGACGCACGACAGCCGATCCTGGCTTGAACTTCATCCGCCATCATGTTCAACCGTTCACGATAGTGCGCCACGTCGAGCGTCGGGTAGGCGTAACGAGCGATGAGAAAGGCTCCGGTTTCCAGGCAGACAGAGGCGTTCGAACGAGCCACCAGATTCGTCAGCTCATCTTCCAGCTTTCCTCCACGGATTTCTTCGAGGACGGACGCAATCCGGTCCCCCATTTCTGGCTGCTCGATTTCAGCTTCCTGGAGCAGCGGGAGCGCCGAGGGACCGATGTCGATGAGTCGTCCGCTGATAGTTCGAACGATCTTGTCATCCTCATCGGACAACAGTCGAATCAGCGCACGAATTTGGCTTTCAGGAATCATTGCATCTGGGAGCTTCAGCCGCTGTATGGTGCGCTGGTCAGGCGACCGCAGCGTAATTTCATAATCCAATGGATGCCGGTTGACGTCAAGCGATCGCTTGTTCCGTGCGATCAGCCCATCGCGCGACGGAACGCCTTGGCCCCTCCGTACAGACAGAGCGCATCAAAGACCAGCATGACGACGATCACCATCCCCACATGAGGCAACGCCTCACTCCACCCGGACAGGATGAGGGGGCGTACGGCATCAATTGCCCAGGTCATCGGATTGAACTGGGCCAAGAAACTCATCCATCCCGGCATGGCATTCAATGGGACCAGCGCAGAGCTGAGGAAAATCATCGGCAACGACAGGAAGCCGAGAACCGAAAAGAAGTCACCGTGGCTTTTGACGGAAAAGGCCATGGCCATGGAGATGGCCGTCAGGCCGACGCCGAACATCATGCCGATCACTAAGATCATCGCCACGCCGAGGATGCCCGTGGCGGGCTGCACACCGAAGAGATAGGACACGCCAAGAATGACGAGGACCTGCATGGATGTAATCGCCATGACAAAGATAAATCGGCTCAAGATGACGGAGGTGCGATGAATCGGGGTGGACATCAACCGCTCGAGGAATCCATTCTCCTTATCGAACAGCAGATCGACGCCGCCGGCTAGGCCGTTGTTCAAGACGGTCATCACGACGACCCCGGCGGCCAGAAAGCTGATGTAGTTCGGGGCCTGCATGACCTGTGTGTCCGCCGCCCGCTGGAACAGATTTCCGAAGAAAATAAGCCAGAACAGCATAGGCTGGACCAGTGTGAACAGCATGCTGAATTTCTCGCGACTCAACCGTCGAACCCACCGCATCGTCAACGCGCTGATTTCCTGCCAATAATGCTCCACGGGACTCCTTTATGCCGATTCGGCCTCGGGGATCGATTCGGTGATGGCCCGGCCTGTATGGGCGATGAACACATCGTCCAAGCGAGGTCGGTTGTACTGAATGAACTCAATATTGCAGTTTAATCGATTGGCTGACTCTAGAATGGTGGGCAACGCCTTCTCAGGTGATTCGACCCGAATGTCCAAACCCTTTGTGGTAGCTCGGACGGATTTAATGGCTGGCTGTCCCTTCAACGCAGTCTCGAGTGTCGGGATCCGGTCGAGCTCCTTGAGGGTCAAGGAGACGATGTCCCCGCCGAGCGCGATCTTGAGTTCAACCGGCGATCCCATCGTTTTGATTTTCCCACCATCGATAATAGCTAGTCGATCGCACAGTTGATCGGCCTCATCCAGATAGTTGGTCGTCATCACGACCGTCATGCCGCGAGCTTTGAGCATCCGGACATATTCCCAAATCCGGAGACGGCTTTGCACATCAAGGCCGAGGGTCGGCTCGTCGAGGAACAAGATTTTGGGGTCCGGCAGCAGCCCGCAGGCAATGTCGAGCTTGCGTTTCATTCCGCCGGAGTAAGTCTTCGCCGGGCGGTCCGCGTGAGCCTCTAACTCCACCAGCGTGAGCAGCTCGTCGATCCGTTTAGTCGCCTCTTCCTTCGACAGATGGTAGAGGGCACCCAGCAATTGAAGGTGTTCCCGCCCAGTCAGGAACCGATCGATCGCCCGTTCTTGCGGTACGTACCCGATCACGGTCCGCACCTGGTCCGCCTCCCGCACGGAATCATAGCCCATAATGGTGGCTGTCCCCGATGTTGGATGCAACAGGGTGATCAGCGTGCGAAGCGTCGTGCTTTTGCCGGCGCCGTTCGGTCCCAGCAGGCCGAAAATCTCCCCGGCATAGACCTGAAACGACAAGTCATCGACTGCTTTATGAGTCTCGTAGGTCTTGCACAAACGGCTGACGTCAATCGCGACGGTTCGATCCATGTCTAATCCCAGTCCTTTGCGCCGCGATGCTCGTGCAGCATGAACTGCACCACATCGTTCAGCCGACGGGCCCGCTGGTGCAATCCGTCGGCTTCCAGCAAAAATTGTTTTTCTAGCGGTGTGCAGTCCAAGTAGGTGGAGAGTGTGTTGACGAGGACTTCATCACTGACTTCTTCACGGAAAAACCCCTGCCATGCCGCGCTATCCTCCCTGGCCTGGAGATACCGTCCCAGCACTTCGATCAGCGAGCGCCTGACGTTGGTGGACAGCCCCTCATTCGATTGCATGGGGGTCAGGCGAATGGTCGCTTCACGGTAGGGCTTCTCGAAGTATTCCTCAAGAATCTCACATCGTTCGAGGCCTTGGAGCAAGAGGTTGGAACGGCCATCGGGCAAGGGCTGTACGCTCATGACCCGTCCAATGCACAGTGTGGGATAGATGGCCGGGTTTGCATAGTAATCCTGCTCCCAGCCTTCTTTCAGGAGAGCCATGGCGATACATTGACTGCCTAAGGTCACGTCGGCCACCATGCGGCGGTACCGTGGTTCAAACACATGGAGAGGTAAATAGGTCTTTGGAAAAAAGACGACGTTTGGTAACGGGAACACCGGAAGGCGGTTCGGAATAATGAAGGCATCCTCCTGCTTGGCTGGACCTGGGTTCGATGGTCCATGCTCGCGATCAGTCAACATAACTCACGATAGCTGAGGCGCGTGAAAATTGTCAACGCTGGATACTGATCGATGAATACCGAAGAATCGTGAAACCGCGCTCACAGACAAGCGATTTGTTCGCGCATGGACGCGCATGCTATAAACAGCCCGAGACATCAGGCTCTAGCACGGCACTCTGAGTGGAATCATGAAGGGAACACGAATGATTCGAGGTGCTCGACTCGTCATGCTTCTCACGGCTGCGCTTGGCTTTGATTGGGCCCTGGCGTCCGGCGAAAATCCTCCCGCCGCAACGTTTCAACCAGCAACCGCCGGGTATCGGTACGAGTTTCCAAGAGACCACGGCTCGCATCCGAGCTGCCGGACGGAGTGGTGGTACTACACAGGGCACCTGCACACCACGAACGGACGATCGTTCGGTTTCGAGCTGACCTTTTTTCGTCGCGGGGTTTTGCCGGAAGATATTAAGACCCTACCTTCAAAATGGTCGCTGCGCCACATCTATCTGGCCCATTTCGCCGTGACCGACATCACCGGCAAACGATTCCACTTTTCGGAAAAACTCAGCCGCGAAGGGTTGGGAAAGGCGGGAGCCGACGAATCGCGACTTCGCGTATGGATCGACAAGTGGAGCGCGGAGGCTGAGCCGGATTCTGCCGGAGTCCATACCCTCGTTGCCCGCGATGAAACACATAGCCTCGCTCTCAGGCTCGAGCCGACCAAGCCTCCGGTTGCGCATGGCGCGGCGGGAATCAGCCAAAAAGGCAAGGATGTGAGTCAAGCCTCGCACTACTATTCGTTTACCAGACTCTCGACGACGGGGAGCCTGACGATCGATGGTGAACAGTTCGAAGTATCCGGAACAAGCTGGATGGACCATGAATTCGGATCATCTGAACTGGGGGCCGAGCAAGTCGGCTGGGACTGGTTCAGCATCCAGTTGGGCGACAACACGGAGCTGATGCTCTATGGCATGCGGCTTAATGATGGGGCCACGGACCTTGCGTCCAGCGGGACGGTCATATCATCAGATGGACGGACTCAACACCTCGAAGTGACAGACTTTCAGATCGAGTCGACTGCAACCTGGACCAGCCCTGGGAGCAAGGCCACCTATCCGGCGAGGTGGCGCTTGAAGTTCCCCTCACTCGACCTTGTGTTGGACGTTGTTCCGCTCGTTGCTGATCAGGAATTGCGTACCTCTCGCAGCACTATGGTGTCTTACTGGGAAGGTGCGGTGGCGGTGACGGGGACTAAACAAGGCAGGCCTGTGAAGGGCCAGGGCTACGTCGAGCTGACCGGCTATACCGAGCGGCTCAAACTGTAATCGAAAAACTGAGTCGCCGGATCACAAGACGCCCGCGATTAGCCCAACTCCAACTACAATCAACAGACCCGAGACAATCAGTTGGACCGACCGAAGCGTGACCTTCTTGAGCACCTTTCGCCAATGTAGGCCCCGGCAAAGGCAGACAAGCTCGCGCCGATGACCAACTGCCATGCGATGGGCTCCCCGTGGGCTGAGATATCCGCGCCATAGACGGTCATGCGGGAGAGATCCACCATGACGGCGAGTACGACCCCGGTGGCGACGAACGCCTCTTTCTCAAGTCCGGCCTTGATCAGAAACATGCTCCGAAAGGCGCCTTGATGCCCCGACAAGCCGCCGAAGAACCCACTGATAAGGCCGCCGAGCGGGAGCCATCGGCGATCGAGCGCGATCTTGGAGAAGGTGGGAGAAAGCTCCAGGACCACGAAGGATATGATGAGGACACCGATCACGAGCTTGAGCGCCGACACCTGCTGAGCGCTCCCAAACGCGTGGTATTCGTAGATCGGTTTGACTTCCCCCAGATACGTCAGCAATGCAGCTCCCACAAAGGCTGCCGCGATTGCTGGCAACCCGAACTGTAGCAGTACAGAGCGATTGGCCTTTCTGCCGAGCAGCCCAATCTTGAAGAGGTTGTTCGCCAGATGGACCATGGCCGTCATCGCAATCGCCAGGTCCAGCGGGAAGAAGAGGGCGACCACCGGCATCAGCAGCGTGCCGAGCCCAAATCCGGAAAACAGCGTGAGGGCGGAGGCAAGTAATGCTACGATGCAGACGATGAGGAGGTCCAATATCTTTCTCCTAGAGGGCAGGTGAGGCATCGTAGCAGAGGTTGAAGGAGCTGATGTAGCTGACGCTAGAACTGTGAAAGCTCAGAGGAGAACTAGCTGTTTAGTCCAATGGGTTGGGACTTATAGCGTGCCCCAGGGAAGATCTGTCCGCGATGCCTGCTTCGTAGCCCTATCCTATTTGCCATAGAATCGCCTACTGAGCTCTGCAAAAAAATCTGGCCCATAGACAGGCATACCGTGTGAGGCGCCTAATAGGTCACCACGCTCCTGTTCAAGAACGCGAGATGCCTCTCTGGCACGCTCTGCCTCAGGTCCGATCCCCGATGTAACGAGGTTATCGAGGGCATACACATGTCCCTGTGTTGCCGCAGCTATCCACCAGCGAGTAGCTTCCTTAATCCTCACTGGATAACCTGCCATCCAGTCATCTTCAGACTCACAGCACAGCCCCCCCCAAAGGATTGTGGCCATTGCGTACTGACAGTGCATATCTCCGGATTCAGCATGCGGTAACATCAGGTGCTGTAACTCGCTAAACTCGACAACGTCAGGCTGATGCCACGATTCCATGTCAGCTGGATTGCTCTCTGCGTGGGATTGGATAGCAGCCTGATACCGATCGTATAGTGCTTGTAGATTATCCATGACAGCCAGGGGGCCTCACTTCTTCTGGCGCGCGCCAGCTAAGACTTCTTGCCACACATCGCGTTTGGCCTCGAATTTGGCAAGTGCCTTGCCGGTCAGCTTTTTGCTCATCTCGAAATTTCTGGTCACGCAGAACCAGCTTCGTTATCAATGGATACGGTCGTATTCGCAGGAAGATGAAGGATTCCATCAACCCAAGGATGGCTGAACTGTAGGCCTCTGATGTGCAAAAGGCAAGATTCAGGCGTGCGATACTACTGCGATCTGTGACGGGGGCGATTGTTCCCATATTGGGAGCGTGCTATAGTAGGACGTGCGCATCATTGCCAAGCGGGCACTCCGAAACTTCTGGAAGCGATACCCAAAGGCCAAGGGGCCTTTGGAAGCCTGGCATCAGGAGGTCACCCATGCTGATTGGGCATCTCCATCGGCAGTCAAAGCTCACTTTCGTTCAGCCAGTGTCCTGCATGGCAATCGGGTTGTCTTCAACGTGGCGGGGAATCAATATCGGTTGATTGTGAAGATCAATTATCCGTACCGAGTGGTGTACATTCGATTCATCGGCACACACGTCGAGTACGATGCGATCGACGTGACGAGCATCTAGCAGGGGAGGAGTTGCCATGACCATTGTTCCAATCAAGACGGCCCGAGACTATGACCGGGCGTTAGGTCGCATTGAACAACTGATGGATGCGAAACCAGGCACGAAGGCCGGTGATGAGCTGGACGTACTCACGACGCTTGTCGAAGCGTATGAAGCGAAACATCACGCGATTTGTCCTCCAGACCCGGTCGACGCGATCACATTTCGGATGGATCAACTCGGCATGACGCGGAGGGATTTGGAGAGTCTATTGGGCGGGCGCGGACGTGTGTCGGAAATCTTCACAAGGAAGCGGACTCTCTCGCTCGAGATGATTCGTCGACTTCACCGCAAGTTACACATTCCCCTGGAGAGCCTCATAGGGACCGCAGCGTAGGCACTCCTTCCCCTCACCAACATAGTCGTTTGGTCCCCTCCGCTTGACTCCCATCCGATCGCTGTGGTTAGGTCCCGCACCACGATGACGCTGCTTCGCGCTGCCCTTACATTGGCTTCTCTTACGCTTCTGATCTCCGCGCTCGCCTGTCAGAAGGAGAGCGAGTCCATCGTCTCCATCGCGCTGCATCCCACCAACGCGAATATCCTCTACGTGGCGACGAACGATGCCGTCTACAAATCGCGTGATGGGGGTGGGACCTGGGAGAGGTTTCCAAGCTTTAGTGCCCGTCGGGTGACGACGCTCGCGATCGATCCTGTGCTGCCGGCCACGATTTATGCCGGGACGATGGGGGACGCGGTGTACAAGAGCCCGGATGGCGGGCAACGGTGGTTGCCGCATAACGTCGGGTTGAAAGAGCATGTGTCGTTCGTGAATCAGTTCGTGTTTCACCCGGCACTCAACGAAAAGATCTATATCGCCACGACCGTCGGTGCCTACTACTCAAAGGATGCAGGCCGCGAGTGGGAAGAACGGATGAACGGGATGAAGGAAGTCCACATTGTGACGTCGATCGCCATCAATCCAAAGGATCCCACCATCTTGTTTGGAGGGACAACGGGAGGAGTGTATCGCTCAGACGACGCCGGGATGTCGTGGAAACGGATCAATAATGGGCTAATCCCGGAGAGTGAGCTGATGGCGGCGATGGCGCTAGGTGTCAATGCCATTGAAATCGATCGGACGAATCCCGATATCGTGTATGCAGGGACGACGAAAGGGCTTTTTCGGACGGAGAATAAGGGGGAAGCCTGGGACCGAATCGGAGAATCCTTGTCGGATCCCTTTATCAGCAGCCTGCTCCTGCATCCCTCGGATCAGTCGGTACTCTATGTCGGTGGCACAGCCGGAGTCTGGAAAAGCGTCGATCGTGGAACAACCTGGAAGGGAGTGAACCAGGGCATTGCCACGCTGAACATTCGCGCCCTGGCCATGAATCCAAAGAACTCGCAGCTTCTGTATGCCGGAACGAACGGGAGTGGGCTCTATCGATCGACCGATGCCGGCGCGACCTGGGCGGCTGTGCCGCTCAAAACCGCGCCGGTGATACATCAGTAGCCGGACTTTGCTCCACCACTCCCGTGCTGATACCGACCGCTGTAGGACAGCATCTTGTCGGACATGGCTTTCCACTCATCGGCCGTCATCAGTTCCTTCATCTTAAATCTCAGAGAGAGGACCTTGGCCGAACTTTCCGTCCGTTGAACGGTCGCTTCGTTGAGGATCTTTGAAAATTCCTCGGGCGCGGCCGTGTAACTGGTGTTGAGTGTGTAGAGTTGCCGGTGATAGTTCCGTTCCTGTTCTCGGCCGGCTTTCAGTTCGGTGATGATCTCAGCAACGAGCGCATTGACCTCTTTGGCCTTAGTAGGGTCCTGTACCGTCCGATTGATCAGCCCTTCCATGTCTTGCTGACCCTTCTGCCAATAGGCGTCGCTCTTGCTTGCTCCCATGCCGTGGTGATGATGGTGGTATGAGGAACACCCGACCAGAACGACCATTCCTATCGCCACAAGTAAACCATTGACCATCCGATGCATATGTCCCTCCATGAATAAGTTGTGACCTGGCTCCTTCTTACCGTATCATTGTCCGGAATATCATGCCAGAATTCTTCCCGGCCACACCTGATGAGTTCCATGCGCTTAAAACGGAGTTTCGTCACCACCTCGACACGTTCTATGCGGGGCTCAAACTGGCTCCACCGTACGAAAGCGTGGAAAAAGCGGTCCGCACCCTGACAACCACGGTCCATGGACTTCCGATTGAAGAACAAACCCGAGTCCTGACTGATCCTGTCTTGCGCTGGCGGCAATTCCAACGCGCCTTTGAAGCCTCAGGCCTGTCGAAGAAACACCGTGGGATCATCGCCGGCCTGGTGCGAGATCGATCGGCAGTCAGTTTGCCTGCCGAATACGACCATTTCCTGGAGTTTTTTCGACTCGAGGGGCATGGCCAGAGCAATGGTTAGGAAGAGGCTGGACTCGAGAGCGTCTCGCGCAGCTCCTCGTAGACCTTCATCAGGCGGGTATCTTCCAGACGATAGGAAAAGGCGAGGGTGACGAGCCCGAAGGCCAAGACAAGACCTGCCAGCCCGACAATGCCGAGCCCAACCAGCGCGCCTCCTAGCGAGGCGAACCCACCTTCCATGGCGTATTGAACGACAAAGGTCAGTGATCCGATGAACACAAGTGCAAACCACATGAATGTAATCAGCGTCGATGACCATGGAATGCGTTTCACACAGAGAGTCCCCAGCGCATGGTCGTGCGCAGCAAGATGAATCAGACCCTTCACCGGCCAGGCCGTACGAAATCGCCTCGAGAAGAATCGATACCGCGGACGAATTGCGATCTGAGATGATTCCGGGTAAAAGCGGGCGACTCCGTGGGGGAGCATCAACACGCCGGTGGGAGTGAATCGTTCACGCACCGTGCTCAGTGCGGTATTCGGCCATTGTTCCGAACGATCTGCCACCCGGCAGCCATACCGAACGGCGTACGGCGTCAGCCGGATGAAATACAGCCAATCGCCGACGACCAACCCGACGCATAAGGCAGCTGCAAAGAGACCCGCGAGAAGCATGGCCGTAGCTATCCCATAGGAGTGGAGCCTGAATCAAGACAACGGGATCGCAGGATTATTCGTGTCCCACACCAAAGAGTCACGCGAAGACTCCGATTTCCAAGTCGTCCAAGGAATCTGTTGACTCACGAAGAGCAGTTTGGCTAGAGTACGGCGGGCGACGTTCCGGGCGGGTCTTGTATCACTGGGGTTTCCCGCCACAATTTTATTCCTACGTCCACACATCGCGAATTAATTGTCTACACTCCGCAGCAAAGCGCACGCAGCGAGTGGGTCGTCTGGCGTTTGGAGGAGAGCATGGATCCCATCAAAATTGAGCGTGTCTACACGACGTACGCGGGCTTTTACGATAAGGTGTTTGGAAAAGTGTTCCATGAGGGGCGTGAATCGGCCATTCGGAATCTGAACGTACAGCCGAACGAACACATTTTGGAAGTGGGTGTGGGGACTGGGCTGGCCCTTCCGATGTATCCACGCCATTGCCGCATCGTCGGGATCGATCTCTCGGAGGGCATGCTGGCAAAAGCCAAAGAAAAGGCCGGAGCGCTTGAACTCGATCATGTTGAGCTTCATCGCATGGATGCGGGCGCGATGGAATTTGAAGACGACAGCTTTGATACGGTGGTCGCCGCATACGTCGTCACGGCGGTTCCAGACTATCGAAAGGTCGTGAATGAGATGATTCGGGTCTGTCGTCCTGGTGGCCGGATTGTCATGTTGAACCACTTCAGCAACGGAAACAAAGTGATCGCGGCGGTGGAGAAAGTGATCTCGCCATTGACCAAACACTTGGGTTGGCGCACGGATCTCTCGCTGAATACTGTGTTGGAAGGGACGTCTTTGCATGTTGCAAGGAAGCAGAGCGTCAATCCCTTGCGGTTTTGGGCGCTGGTCGAGTGTGTGAACGGAAAGACCAAGCAGACGAACGGAAACGGTGCAGGACACCGCATTCCTAGCTATATGAACGGTAGTGATGGTGTCGGTTTTTCATCGGGGAATGGGAAGGAACAGTATTCCCCGGAACACGTGCACTGACTTTCAGATCATCGGTTCTTACTGACTACGCCGTGAGTGGTCTTCCCGTGCCAGCCAGCCCTCCCAGTCGCGACCGGGGATGATCGTCGTGCCGACCAGGCAGTCACCAGGAAATTGCCGGGTGATGTGATCGGCGAGGACTTCAAGAATGCGGCTCATCTGCTGGTTTTGATCCCCGAATACACGCAGCATTAATCCGAAGCCATGCCCTTCCAGCGGGCCATAGGCCAGGACATGCATCATATTGTCCTCGCCGGCGAGGGAGTTGTGGACTGGAATCAGATCCCCTTCCCACTGCACGACGGAATGTGTCCCTGCGTTCCGATTCGTCTTTCGCCAGGTGCAAGGCAGACCCGCCTGGTCCAGCTCGTCTAACAACCAGTCGACAGTGGGACCCTGAGGAGTCCGCCCTTGGAAAACCCACCGAGCGAGTTCCGTCGCATGCCGAGCCGTCACGAACGGAACGGCGACTTCCTCGAGGTGGGCCTCATCACAGACAACGTACAGTTCGCCCTGCGGGTCGAACCAAAACCGCAGTTTTCCAGCGCTCCATTCCGTCTGGATAATGCCGAGCGATGAACAGTCAACTCCATCTTGCTCGAACACCGAAAAATCCGTCACCCCCGTCATCGTGAGCGTCGCCACTCGGACCAGTTCCCGTACCTCATAGCGAATGGTCACGGCGATCGTCGTTCCAGCCGGCACCTCACGTCCCGAGCGTTCGTCAAAAAGGCGACGTTTGGTGATCCGGATGTCGGTGACATACCCCGAGCGGAACCCGCCGGTATAGCCGATCAACCAGCGCAAATCGTCAGCGTTCTGGATGAGGTACGTCATGGGGCGATTGTAGCCTACGTGTGGACGAGCTGCTACCTCTGCGTATGCCCCCAAACCGACAGTACAGGGGGGCGGCGAGGTCGGAGTGGGGTGGTGATCTCACAGGCACCCTGCCGAGTGAGTCCGACCTTTCTGCAGAGTGAGGCCGCGAGAGTCGCCTCGTTTCGACCCTGATTAATCATGACGAATCGACCGTGGGGCTGCAGATTACGAGCGATCCGTGCAAATAAGGTGTGCGGTGTAAAGAGGGAGAGTGGTAATCGCCAGGCCAACACAGGGTCAGGCGTCACGAAGGGATACCAGGCCGTCACGATGTCCGCCGGACGGTCGTAATAGGCATAGTCACCGACGATGAACTCCGTGTTAGGCAGCGAGTGGATATACCCGTGTGCATAGTCGAGGCGACTATACCCGTTCAAGTAGATCCGGTGGCCTTCGACCTCGATTCCCAATAACTCAGCGGGACGGAAGAAGGTGTGCAGGACGGGTGCGTACCAAAAATTACTGGAGCCGATATCCTGAACGACTCCGCCTCTCAAATGGGGAAGTCGCATTCCTGACCAGGCCTGTTCCAGAATATCGAGGTAATCGTACTGTTTCAGGGCCGTCAGTTGTCGCGCAGACGCTTCGAACCGAACGCCAAATCGCTGTTGAAGCCGTTCGATCCGCTCACGGACAACTCCGCTGAGTTGATCCAACTGTCCGGATGAGCGTTCACGATAGATCCCGCGCGACCAGGCGACCCCCTGACCTAGGCGAAACCAGAATGCGTGATACTGGGAAGCCAGCCGCTGCCGAATCGAATAGGACGTGTCGCATTCCGGAGAAATCGAGGATAGGGATGGCGTCCGATCTTGAGAGCCTATAGGCTGTTCCACGACTGCATTGTGCTCAACGACGGAGACGGCCATATGCTTTCATCGGCAGATTCGCCAATGGGCTAAAGGGGAGTCGGCGCAAAAGATGGTCAGGATCAGCCGGAGAGGGCTTGTCGGCACCTATCTGCTTGGTCAGGGGTCAACAACCAGAGGCGATCATGGTTGCGTTCAATCGAGACAAAGCGATCGGTGCGAGAGGCGTGCATATGTACGATGTCATGCCATGTAGTCCATAGCCAACTGTATGGCACTACAGTAAAGATCTGCTGCTCTTTTCTTCGGGGCCTGTCGTCGGCTATGGTAGAGAAGATATCCGCTGAGGGTTCTCGGAGAATGGGCAACGAGTGTGACTGGAAAACAATTGTGTTCGAGGGGTGAGGTGGGAAGCGAAAGAGGGTGGGTGTTAAGGAAATACTATGCGCGCGGTTTGTCTCCAACACGTTCCCTTTGAAGGCCCAGGTGGTTTTCGTTCGGCGCTCGCCGAACGCGGTGTCTCTTTAGAACGCTATCTGGTCCCGCAGGACGGCCTACCCAAAGACGCTGGTGATCTTCTCATCGTGATGGGTGGACCGATGTCAGTCAACGATTCAGATACATGGATCACTGAAGAAACCGCATTCATCAGATCGGCGCTGCTGGCGGGGAAACCCGTGATCGGAGTCTGTCTGGGCAGTCAGTTGATGGCGAACGCCCTCGGTGCGAAGGTACGGCCGGGCAGGGCATTGGAAATCGGCATGACTGCGGTTTGTCTCACGAGTGCAGGAAAAGGAGATCCGGTGTTCGGAACAGGCCCCGATACCTTCTCTGTCTTTGAATGGCACGGAGAAGTGTTCGACCTGCCTCAAGGTTGTGTGGCTTTGGTGGAATCTGAGGTTGCGCCGCTCCAGGCATTCCGGTATGGCAAGCATGCCTATGGCCTCCTCTTTCATCTAGAAATGGAAGAGAGTGGCATCGATTCGCTGTGCGGAGAATGTGGGACGGATTTGATCAAAGCGGGTCTTACTGCTGCCCATGTAAAGTCGGCGGCCATGCCTCACCTTCGCCAGTCGCATATCATGGCCGATCGGCTGATCCATCACCTTCTGAGACCTGCAGATTGATTCCCTAGCTAGTCATGAAGTAGTCTTGTTTCCCTCTTTACACGTTCGAGCGTCCTCATGCCTATCATCCACGGTCGATTCCCTGACTTGTGGATGCAATGACTTTGTCACGACGAGATGAGGACATTATATGAAAGGAGTTTGATCCACCATGGCCGGTTTTCCGATTGAAGTCGCGACCCGTATCAAGACCTTACCCCCCTACCTCTTTGCAGCGATCGACAAGATGAAGCAGGAGGCCATTGCCCGAGGGGTTGATATCATCAATCTTGGGATTGGCGATCCCGATTTGCCGACGCCGAAGCCCATCATCGACAGCTTGGCAAAGGCGGCTCAAGACCCCACGCATCATCAATATCCCTCGTATGAAGGCATGTTGTCGTTTAGGAAAGCCGTGGCAGGATGGTACAAGCGACGGTTCAATGTGACGCTCGATCCAGCCGATGAGGTCCTGACGCTGATCGGCTCCAAGGAAGGGATCGGGCATGTCCATCTGGCGTTTGTCGATCCAGGAGATCTGGTGCTGGTGCCCAGCCCAGGCTATCCCGTCTATCCCGTCGGAACCAGTTTTTCAGGTGGTGCCGCCCATCTCATGCCGTTAACCAAAGCCAATGGTTTTCTCCCGGATTTGAGTGCGATTCCGAAGGAGGTGGCCCAAAAGGCCAAGCTGATGTGGCTCAATTCGCCGAACAATCCCACGTCGGTGATCATGACGAAAGATTACTTCAGGCGCGCCATCGAGTTTGCGCAGGAAAATCACATTATCATTTGTCACGACGCGGCGTACTCGGAGATCTATTACGACGGCAAACGACCGGTGAGTTTCATGGAAGTGGAAGGCGCCAAAGACGTCGGCGTGGAATTTCATTCCCTCTCGAAGACCTACAACATGACGGGTTGGCGTATCGGATTTGTCGTCGGGAACAAGGCGGTTTTGGCCGCTCTCGGCAAGGTGAAAAGTCAGTTGGACTCCGGAGTGTTTGAAGCGATACAGGAGGCCGGCATCACCGCCCTCGAGCTAGACGATTCTGTGACCGACGGCATCCGAAAGATTTATCAGGAGCGTCGTGACACGATCGTCCCTGGGCTCAAAAAGCTGGGGTTAGAAGTCGATGCACCTCCCGCTGCATTCTATATCTGGGTAGCTGTGCCGAAGGGATATACCTCGACGTCCTTCACTGCGCATTTGCTGGAAAAGTCCGGCATTGTGACGACACCAGGCAACGGCTTCGGTGCACCGGGCGAAGGCTATGTTCGCATGACGGTCTGTACAACCAAAGAGCGGCTCGCGGAAGCGGTGGAACGGATCAAGAGGGTGGGGTTTTGACCAAGTCGTTCGTGAAGCGTGAAGCGTTATTCGTAAAAGGCCCTTTCGTCTCGACGATTCACGCATAACGTTTGGCGAGGTACGTGCATGGCGGAGACGGTCTTCATTGGGTTTGGGTCCAACGTCGGCGATCGAGTTGATTGTTGTGATCGGGCCGTGACCCTACTCAGTTTGCTGCCCCATTCACGGCTGACGGGAGTATCGCTCTTGTATGAAACGGAGCCGGTTCGAGGTAAAACCGATCCCGGGGAGGGCTGGTTTCTCAACGGGGTGGTGCAGATTGAAACTGATATCACACCCCAAAGCCTCCTTGTGATACTCCAAGAGATTGAGCGATCGCTCGGACGAGATGAGGATAACCGTTCTGGGCCCCGGACAATCGATCTCGACATTCTTTTTTACGGTGAGCGTGTCATCAAGGAGCCAGGGTTGACTGTCCCACACCCTCGCCTCCATGACCGACGATTCGTCCTCATGCCGCTGAATGAATTGGATCCGCGCTGGGTCCATCCCGTACTCCAGCAGTCGGTTTCACGATTATTGGAACAGGTAAAAGACCAAGCCCGCGTGCAGCTCCTCTTTCCTCAGCCGTCCACAAAATACGGGTCTCGTCCCACGTGCAGTTCACCACCGCGCACATGAAGATCATCCGTTCACCGCATGCCATGACTGCCTGGGCTGAGGGGCTTCGGCGGGAAGGTGTACGGATTGGGCTGGTGCCCACGATGGGGGCCTTGCACGATGGACATCGCGCACTGATTCGAGCGGCTCGTATGCAATGCGACGCCCTTGCTGTCAGTATCTTCGTCAATCCCACGCAGTTCGGCCCGCGTGAAGACCTCACCCAGTACCCACGCCCCATTTCGCGCGATCGAGCCCTTTGCAGGCAGGAAGGGGTGGATGTGTGTTTTGAACCGACTCCAGCGGGCATGTACCCTGAAGCCTTTCAGACGATCGTCACGTTGCCTACGATTGCGCGTCGATGGGAAGGAGAAGTGCGCCCTCATCACTTTTCCGGGGTTGCCACTATCGTGACCAAACTCTTCGGGATTGTCCGCCCTCACATCTCACACTTTGGGCAGAAAGATTTTCAGCAATCGGCGCTGGTTCGACAGCTGGTCGAGGATCTCAACCTTGGTGTGACTATCGTCGTGCAACCGACAGTCCGGGAAAATGATGGGTTGGCGATGAGTTCGCGCAATGTCTATCTGTCGCCTGATGACCGAGTGCGCGCCATAATCCTGTACAGAGGCTTGCAGGCGGGAGCTGACGTAATCCGAAAAGGTGTTCGTGCCGGAAAGGCAATACAGACGGCGATGCGTCGAGTCATCAAGGCCGAGCCGAGCATGGCGGTCGACTATCTGGCGGTTTGTGATCCTCGTACGCTAGAACCAATTTCTGCCGTGACTTCGAGAGTTGTCTTGCTTGGAGCGGTACGTCTTGGGCCTGTTCGACTGATTGATAATCTACTGGTGACGGCTCCAAGACGGCGCTTGGAATAGACAAGGCAAGACTAAGAAAAGAAATTCTGGTGTAGGTTTTGTCCCACCAGCAGGCTGAGAATGACCTGGCTGAGGCGGTTCTTATCGGCTGTCACCATTTCAAGGAAGCTGAGCCCCACTGATCCTGGCCTCGACGAGCACACCATGGCCGTTTCAATTTTGATCGGCTCTTCATCAGAAGCTGGCTTGATGACCAATTCGACGAACGTTCCCTGAGGCAATGTTGCGGCGGTCTCGAGCGTACACCCCCCCATCGATATGTCCGTCACACGATTGGCCGTTTGGGCGGCGTTTCCTGTGAGGAGGTTGGCGCGGAACGACACGGACAGTCGCCTATACTCCCGGCGGTCTGTGGCCGAGGAGGGGGAAGTGGGGAGGCTTCTGAAGACCCGGAAGCGTGTGGTACAGAGCTGACAACGAAACGGAAAGATCCTGAAGCGATTGAAGATCCGCTCCATGGTGCCCTCATCATGGATCCGTCGAACGAAGGGGGTTCCGCAAGTTGGACAGTGTGGATCTTTCATGTGCTCTCGGAGGAACCTGTCGCGGTGTCGTGTGTTGATAGCGCCGGAGTCAAGAGGTGCTCTCGTTGTGCTTCCAAGATGGGGTTGATATCGGCGGGCGAGTAGGTTGGAGGTTTCACCCATTTCCCATCTGCTCGCTTGTATCCACCTACCTTACTCAGATTCGACCGATGGACTTCCTGAAATACCGGCTCCATATCGATCCCATAGGACACCGCCGTCCCATAGGTCACGTAGAGCAGGTCCGCCAGTTCCTTCGCGACTGCAGCAAGATTTTCAGTGGCCATGGCCTCCGTCAATTCGTCGAACTCTTCCTGGATGAGACGGACACGAAGGTGCTTCGTGTCATCGTTCAGGTCGGTCGGAACGGTCCGCACCAGAATGTCGAATTTGTTATGAAAGGCTTCAACCATGGTTTGTTCGTTCGTCATGGGCACTCCTTCAGTCACTTTCAAACGACAATGTTTTCTGGGGTACGACCTCGGTCGGTTCAAGCGTGACAATCTCGCGATCAGAGGATACTCCCAATTCTTTGAAACGCCGCGCAGCCGGGAGAATACGTGTCTCCAGGGAGCTCACCGCGCGGTTATAGGCCGACACGCTTTTCCCCAGGGCTTGCCCGACATCGTTCATATGTCCCGCCAGCACGGCCATCCGTTCGAACAGTTCTTTGCCCAACCGACCTGCTTCCTCCGCGTGGGCAGTCAATCGTTCTTGTCGCCATCCGTAGGCCACGGCACGCAGCAGCGCCACTAATGTTGCCGGAGTCGCCAACACGATGCCGTTCGCAAACCCCTCTTCAATGAGCTGAGGATTCTGGTCTAATGCGGCCCCGAGGTATTGTTCGCCGGGAAGAAACAGGACGACGAACTCAGGGGAATGATCGAATTGCGTCCAGTAGGCTTTCAATGAGAGTTCGTCCATACGACTTTTCACCTGGGCGGCATGGCGACGCAATGCCTCAGCTTGTTGGACATCATTCTGTGCTTCGTGGGCGTCCAGATAAGCGGAGAGCACGGTTTTCGCATCTACGATAATTTGACGCCCGCCTGGCAGTTGAACGACCATATCAGGTCGAAACCGTGCGTCCTCAACGGTGACGGACGGTTGTTCCATGAAATCGCAGTGTTGCACCATCCCGGCAAGTTCGGCGACTCGTCTTAGCGTCAACTCTCCCCATTGTCCTCGGACGGTCGGCGCTCGTAGGGCTTTGACCAGGTTCCCGGTTTCTTGCTGCAACCGCTGCTGAGACTCAGCCAATGATTTCAGATGTTGATCCAACCCCCCGTACGCTGACTGTCGTGACTGTTCCAGAAGACGAAGTTGCTCATCATAACGTTGCAACGTGTCGTGGAGAGGACGGACCAGCGCATCAATGGCCTGTTGGCGTTGAATTAGGTCTCCATCAGCCTTGACATGAAGACTTTCGAATGTCACAGCGGCAAGCTTCAGGAAGGCTTCGTTATTTTGTTTTAAGGCCTCGCCGGAGAGGGCTTGGAACGTCCCGACGAGTTCCGTGCGAGACTGGTTGAGCAAGACCTTCTGTTCCGCGAGCTGTCGTGCCGACACGTCCATTCGAGTTTCAGCCAGGATTCGGGCCTGTTGCGCTTGGGATAATTCTTCGCGAAGCAAGAGGGCTGCGGTCCGCTCTAGCTCCAATTGCTTTCTGAGTTCGTCGGCGGTTGCCTCGGCGCGCTGGGCCTGAGAACGCAAGCGTCCCGTGACCCAAAGCCCTACGACTAAACCACCGAGAAAAATCCCAACCCCAAAACCTATCGCTAAGGGGATTCCCTCGGTTAGGTGTGGGAGAGACTCAAACAATTGAGGAAACAAAGAACTCCTATATGTAGGGTGTCATAACTACATTTTCAGTCACAGTACGCAAGGTATTGAGAAAGGTCAAGGAGCAGAAGACCCAGATCAAATAGCTCTACCCACACGTTGGTGATGGAGATGGCCCGATACGAATGGTCCCCGCCTTCGTGTCAAGCGTGACTTGTAGCCCGTCAGCAAGTTGTGTCATGGCCCCTTGCACGTTGGCGATGGCCGGTAACCCATATTCGCGAGCGATGATGGCTCCATGTGACAACGTGCCGCCCATCTCTGCGATCAGCCCTCCAGCAATTCCAAAGAGCGGCGCTAGCCCTGGATCGATCACCGGCACTACCAGGATGTCACCCGGCGTCACCTTGCTCCAATCCATGACCGATCGGATCATCCGTACAGGACCAATCACGGATCCAGTACTGATTGGCATACCGGTGAGCTGGCTTGGGCTATCAGTCTGAATGGATAATTGCATCTGGTCGTTCACGGATTCCCAGTCCTGAACGGTATCGGGGACGGGGATCGCTGCATGATGCTCTCGTTCCAGGCGGCGTTCCCGGACGATAGCTCTCCAGTCGCTGGTGTTCCCGGTGAGGAGATCGTTTCGCTCGTCGATCGAAAGGAAAAAGATGTCCTCGCGTTGATCCAGTCGACTCTGTGCGACCAAGAGCTCACCGAGACGCATCAAAAGAGTGCGGATGGCGGTTGAGTAATACATCAAATGGTGTCGATTCGCTTCTCGTAGTGCGAAGAAGCGGCTGAGCCTTCGATAGCACCAGAAGAAAATCAGCCGTCGCTCGACACGCCAACCCATTCGTTCCTTGATTTGCTCGAGCGCGGCGACTCTCATCTTTTCTTGACGCGCAAGAACTGCCTGATGCGAAGGAGAAGCCGAGAGGAGTTGGCGGCGGAGAACCATCAAGATGGTTTCAGGATTGTCTGCCAACCGCGGCGACATGACATCGGATTCGCCGATTCCTCGGTGACCATAGTCATCCATATAGGCCTGGAAGGCTCGAAAGAATTGTGTGTTGTTAAGCACGGAGCGAAATGTGGAGGGTTCCCATGATTCTGCTGTGAGAAATGACCTTGCGGTCGGCTCTTCTCGTGCGATGTCGGCGATCTCAGCGAGGCGGAGGATCTGCTGGGCGCTGATGACGGTTCCCTGTCCTTGCAGTGCGGCGTTCAACAGTTCTCGCCAATCGTGGCCCAGCCAGTGAGGAAGGGTGCGGTTGAACATTTCTAAACACTGACCGACCCCTGCAGCAATTCCAAACGTGACCTCTCGGCCCTCGAGCCAAGGACCCAGCGAGTCCAACTTTAGGACCAGTTCATCAAATGGAAAATGCCGCACGCGAGCTTGACTATAAGCTGCAGCCAATTCCTTCATTTCGAGAAACAGGCGTGGACCAGCACGCTCAACCCGCCGCATCTCCTGCCATATCAACCATCCAGCCCGCACAGAGGCTGCGCTGCCGAGTGGCTGAACCGGAGGTGCGTTTACCAGCGGTTCGCCTCCCATCTGTTCGGCGTTCAGTGATGGGTCTCCACCGAGTTGAGCCACCAGCAGATGGAAAAGGGTCACGTTCAGATAGGGCCGCCCCTTCAGAATGCGGACGGACGAAAGTCCATCCGGGATACGGCATCCCAATCTCCGATAGTGAGCCAGGATGTAACGGTCCATGAACCGCTCCAGGAACGAAAGACTCAATGGGCTTGGTAGTTCCGGCAACGTCTCCTTGAAATTGGTTCGCGACCATTCACAGTCATCGTTGGAGAGGGTCGATGAGGGACGGACGTTTGTAATTGGTCTGGCCTGGACCAGCCAGAGTTGTTCTGCGTCATAGGCCCACTCAAAATCTGTGGGTTGCCCCAAGGCCAGTTCGATTCGTTTGGCGGTCATTGCGAGGGCAAACAGTTGAGAGTCTGTCAGTGATGACCGGTGTTTGCTGTCTCCCTCGAGCAGATCGGTCCGTAACCCATCAGGCGAAACCGAGAGCCGTTGGGACTTCTGGGTCTGGACGCGTGTATGAACGGCGATCGGTTGCCCATTGTCGGAGACTTTCACGACGTACTGATCCGGAGTAATCGTGCCGTCGACCAATGGTGCGGCAAGCCCAGGGATCGCATTAATCATCACCTGATTCCTTCGGCCAGTCACGGGATGGATAGAGTACCCCACTCCAGCAGTTTGGGCGTCGACCATCGGTTGAATGAGTACGGCCATTCTTGGAGGTGCGTGGGGATTCTGTCGAGCCATGTAGTCAACAACACGTTCTTCCCATAGGGAAGTCCAGAGGTCCTTAATGGCCCCCTCGATCTCCGGCAGGGCCATGCCAAGGTGGGTGCGGTAGAGACCAGCGAAGCTGGCGTGGGTCGCATCCTCGTTCGTGGCGGAAGAACGAACAGCCCACCGCACATCTGGAGGTCGGCTCAATGCTTCGAGCGCGGCCAGCCATTGACTGGCCAGTTGGGAAATATTGATCCCTTTGATCTGATTCCGATAGCGGCTTAAGGTTGAGTGCCGTTCAGTCACAGGTAGTCGGTAAATCGCGGGCCATAGGTCGAAATCTTGGATCCCTGCTGTCAGTAACGCCTGCCCGTAGGCATCTGTCGTGATACACAGTCCCGGAGGAACGGAGAATCCAGCCACAATAAGCCGTGCTAGACCGACGGCTTTTCCTCCGGCGAGGCTCACATCGATACACTGAGATAGTGGAAGGATAAGCGGAGGCGCCATGAGCGTCGATAGTAACTAGAGAAGGAGCAGGAGGTAAAGGTCGTTTACGTTTGTTCCGGTTGGGCCCGTATAAATGTGACATCCGAGCGTTTTTAGGGCGGGGTAGGTATCATGCCGATTCACGGCAGAACGGAGGTTGATGTTGAGTCTCTTGGCTCGCGCGACGGTCTCTCCGTTAACAATCGCGCCTGCGGCGTCGGTAGGCCCGTCGGTTCCGTCACTGCCGAGCGCGACAACCCAGGTATGTGGAAGACCTGCAATCTCACATGCAGCGGCGGCAGCGAATTCCTGAGCACGTCCGCCGTTTCCCTTCCCTGTGACCGTCACGGTCGTCTCACCTCCCGCCACCACGCAGCAAGGGCGCTTTACCATCGAGTGCCCGTCGGCATTTGCTCTTGCAATGGAGGTCAATTGTCTTGCAGCTAAACGCGCTTCCCCTAAGATTGGAGTCGAAAACAGGATGGTACGAAGGCTCAGGCTGCCAGCGGTACGCGAGACAGCATCCAGCATGAATCGATTGGTTCCGATGATCTGATGGTGCACCGAACGCACTCGTCGCGAACCGGGTTTGAGGGTCTCAGGCACGATCCCCTTCTGACCACGCTCCAAATAGTGCCGGACTGCAGTAGGCACGGCTCTCCAAATTCTGTAACGCTTCAACACGGTTACTGCGTCGGCAAACGTGGAGAGGTCGACAACGGTGGGTCCGGAGCCGATGGAGCCCAGATCATCGCCGATCACATCTGAAAGAATGAGCGTGACAATTCTCGCATGAGTGGATGTTGCGAGTCCGCCGCCTTTAATCATCGAAAGATGTTTCCTGACGACGTTGATCTCGTTGATCGTCGCCCCGCTTCGGAGCAGGAGTCGCGTGGTACGTTGTTTATCAGTCAAGGTGACGCTAGGTACTGGGGCTGGCAATAAACTTGACGCTCCCCCGGACAATAGTACGAAGAGGAGGTCCCGAGGGCCGAGGTCTTTGACCAGGCGCAGGAGCTGTTGAGTCGCATGAACTCCGGATCGATCAGGAATCGGATGGCTGGCTTCACGAATGGCAATCCGCTTGGTCGGGAGTGTATGCCCGGTCTTCACGATGACTAGTCCATCTGCCACCCTTTTGCCGAGCACCTTCTCTAATGCTTGTGCCATCCTGGCTGAAGCCTTTCCTGCGCCGACGGCGATCACTCGGTCGGTGCGTGAAAGATCATAGATTCTTCGGCCAACGCGCAATGACTGTCCCTGCAGCGAGACGGATTTGAGCAGTGCACGATAGGGATCGGCTGCATCCAGTCCCGCGATGATTAATTGGCGAAGGAACGACCGAGCAGAGGAGGAGGGGAGGCGGAGCTTCATGAGTGTGACGGCTATGGCGTCTTCTCTTGCTTAAAACAACGACTCGGACAGGTTTGACGGGGTACGCGAATCTGATAGTTGCCTCGGGGGAGCATATCCTTCTTGAATTCAGGATTCAACATTTTAAGCTCGAGAAGATAGGTGCCGAATTCCTCTGCGATGGACGTCAGTGCACGCTGAGATTCCTTCACGTTCACCGTGATGGTTTCCGTTTCGAGCGGCATATAGAGGTCCTTCTTGGTCAGTCCAAGATATTTCTCCGGCTGAGAATAAATTTCTTTCGCAGCAATGATCCGTGGGACATAGCGCATGGTTTCTCGCGGTCCGTGCATCTTCCAATAGTCATCAATCTTCTGCGCCTTGAGTAACTTTCGAACCCGCTCTTCGCCGGCGTTATACGACGCCATGGCGAGGAACCAATCGTTGTTCTGGTACTGCTTGAGATACGTGAGGTATTTCACGGCTGCCTCGGTCGACATTTCCAAATTTCGACGCTCGTCGCGAACAGCGTCGCTCTTGAGCCGATAGCGACGGCCGGTGGAGGGAATAAACTGCCAGGGGCCTGAGGCTTTGGCCTTGGAATAGGCCGCTGAGATGCATTTGCTCTCGACCAACAACATGTACTTGAGATCATCGGGCAATCCGGCATCAGCCAACTGTCTCTCAGCAGGGGGAAAACAACGTCCGGTACGTTTGGCGAGGATAATGCTTTCGCCTTGATCCTCTAGGAATTGGTAGAATTCGTATTCAATCCTCTCCCGCACTTGCCAGTTGTCCAAGGGAACCGGGAGTCCTGCGAAAGTAATTTTGTCGGGGAGCTTAAAGGAACTGAGGAAGAATCGCTCTCCTTCTCGCTTGATTTCAGGAAGAATAATCAGACGGTCATCCGAGTCGGATTGCGGGTCCAACGGGTCCAGTATCAGCAACTCATTGTCCGCTTCAGATTTGTGACCTTTCGTCTCTTTTGTGGTGGATGTGGCGAGAGCCGACACGTGTATTACGAGGGTGATGAAAATGGCTCCGATCACAGAAGACATGACTTGAGTCCCGCAGATCACCATCTTGCACGCTCCTCTGTTACTTTCGAAAGGGAGTTCTATGGTAAATGCGTGGTTATGCTACCAGCTGGCCCACATGCCAGCAAGAAGAATAGGGTTCTCGTTCATGGTACACTGCGACCCGTATGAGAACTTTGAAACTCTTGAACGGAACTATCAGTGACTGCACGGCCTGTCCTCGCTTGGTCCACTACCGAGAGACCATCGCCAAAGAGAAGCGGAAGCAATATCGAGACTGGACGTATTGGGGCCGTCCCGTCCCTGGTTTCGGTGATCCGAAAGCAGCGCTCTACATACTTGGGTTAGCACCTGCGGCACATGGCGGAAACCGGACGGGGCGGGTGTTCACCGGTGATCGGAGTGGTGACTGGCTCTACGAGGCTTTGCATCGATATGGATTTGCCAATCAAGCTTCTTCGACGCACCAAGGTGATGGGTTAGCATTGACGGACTGCTATATCGGTGCAGCGGTGCGTTGCGCGCCGCCAGGTAATAAGCCTTTACCCGACGAATTTGACCGGTGCAGCCGATTCTTGCATGAAGAGATTCGCCTTCTAAAGAATCATCGTGTGGTGATTACCCTAGGGAAGATTGGCTTTGATCATTATCTGAAGGCCTGTCGGACACAAGGGCATGCGATTCCTGCGCCGATGCCGAAATTCGGACATGGCGTATCTTATCGGCTACCTTGGGGGGTGACGCTGCTGGGTTCCTATCATCCCAGCCAGCAGAACACGTTTACAGGGAAATTAACTCGCTCGATGTTCCACGAAGTGTTTCGGAAGGCTAGAAAAGCGCTCGAAGGTCATTAAACGAGGGAGACTCGTAGCCTGAACCTGTATGGGTTCTGTCGTTCAGATGTAGAGGAGTAGGAGCCAACTCCTCATGCATTTCCGATACGGTGGCTTTTCGTTCCGTTTCTCCTAATCCAACTTCGTTGAGTGATAGGCTTGCCCTGGCTCTACTGTTGCCCCTTCGTCTTCCAGTCTTCGAGGAACTTTTTCAAGCCTGCATCGGTCAACGGGTGCTTAAAGAACGCCTGGAACACACTGTAAGGCATCGTGCAGATGTGACCACCTGCTAACGCCGCCTCGACCACGTGCTGTGGATGGCGGACACTTGCGACCAAGACCAACGTCTTGTAGTCATAGTTCTTGTAAATCGTCAGGATCTGCCGAATGAGTTCCATCCCGCTTGAGCTGATGTCGTCGAGCCGTCCGATAAAGGGTGAGACGCACCAGGCTCCGGCTTTAGCCGCCAGCAGTGCCTGAGTAGGGGAAAAACAGAGGGTCACGTTCACCTTGATTCCTTCTGAAGCCAATCGCTTCGTCGCCTTGAGGCCTTCTGGAATGAGAGGGCATTTGACCACAATGTTCTTGTGGATCTTGGCGAGCTCCTTCCCCTCCTTCACCATCGCGTCCGCTTCCACACTCACGACCTCAGCGCTGATAGGACCATCGACGATCTTGCAGACTTCTTGGAGCATTTCCCTGAAGCTGCGGCCTTCCTTGACCACAAGGGAAGGGTTCGTTGTCACACCGTCGAGCAATCCGAGGCCTGCGGCTTCTTGAATTTCCTTTACGTTCGCTGTATCCAAATAAATTTTCATCGTTGACCCTTTCGTCTGAAGAAGAGGTTCTACTTATATATCCCATTATCGGTTATTTTATGAAGAACACAACAACACTGCAATATATTGACGAAGGGTTTGACAGGGGATCAAGCCGGATATAAGATTTTTACGGTTTGAGTCCATTAACCTTTAACCTTGTAACGGAGAAATTAAATGTGGCGTCCCCTTTGGCTGCTGTTCTTTAGCCTACTACTATCAGCCTGCGCTGGGAATAATCCCTATCTAGAAGCCTCGCTCAAGCCAGCCGAGCTTCAGGGAAAGGAGAAGGGATGGTTCGAGAAAAACTGGGGTTCTCCGGACGGCAAGGCGTCCCGTTTTTTTGGCGGTGAAACATGGACGTACTATCGCATCGCAGGAGGAAAAGCTGGACCGCCGTTTTTTAACTTCACCCCGAATCAATGTCAAATCACAGTGCAGTTCGGTAAAGATGACAAAATGTCTGATTACTCCTATTCTGGTTGCTAGCAGAAGAGAATGAGCTAAAAGGAAGACTTGTTCAAGCCCTTCGATTTCCCTACGCTCCCCTAGCGATTTTCTACACGGGGTGCTGGCTCCGAAACGTCACCGCACACTCTTTACTACAGAAACAATAGGTCCGTCCTCCCATTTCCTCGACCACAGCAATCCGTCTGGGCACGAATGTATGACAGACAGGATCCTCAATCATTTGATCCTGTTCTTTGTCCCGTTCGGCACTGCCAGATGAAATACTCCGATTGTCTCTAGTGAGGCCAGTGACACCACGAAACATGTGTCTCAGCAGGAAGTAGAGGGCGATCAGCAGAAAGATGATGAGGAACACTCTATACATAGTGGAACTCCCCAAACGGACCACAATCCTATGGGAGAGGTCTAAGACTGTCAAGTTCGACGCCAAAATTTCATCTTGAGTTGTTGCTACAAGACGTGTACAAACGACCCATGCTGGTGGGGACGATTGGGACTTTTGATAGTGCCATACAGTACTTCAGGAGGATTGGATTCAGATCCTTGGGCTGCTAGAGTGAAGACTATGAAGACATGTGATAAATGCCATGGAGCGATGCTGCCTGAACGGGCAGTGGATTTGGATGCAGGATTGGCGATTACGGTGTTTGCCTGTTTGAACTGTGGCCGTCGGAAGGCAGCTGATCAAGAGCCTCGGCCAATTACAGCTCGACACTAAATCCCTTCCCTGCGGGATTCCAAATCTTATATCTGCCGATCAAAGCTAGAGTGGTGTGGGCTGGCTTGCAGGAATTTTTGTCCTGATGCTGACTCCATTACTAGCTTTTGTTCATTCCCTGTGTCCATTACGGCTCTTCTCACCGTCGTAAGCCGTGGTCACGGTCGAACCGATACATCAATCCCCACAGAGCCAGGGGTATCTTTTTCTCGAGACGGGTGCGGGCACCG
Source organism: Nitrospira sp. (assembly GCA_016715825.1). Classification (NCBI taxonomy): domain Bacteria; kingdom Pseudomonadati; phylum Nitrospirota; class Nitrospiria; order Nitrospirales; family Nitrospiraceae; genus Nitrospira; species Nitrospira sp. The sequence goes on from JADJXO010000003.1 coordinate 163,403, forward strand.
TAGGAGTGTAGTTATGGCGGACAATTCGCTCTAAGGCAGAAGTCTGGTAGGCACTAACAGAGGGTAGGGCGGGACACTCGGCCGTGGAACACGGTTAGATCCTGCCAATAGCTAGCGTAAATTAAGGACATCTATCATATCGTACAAGCCTGGTGGTTGGTGGACGACCCACTCCGCAGCACGGATGGCCCCTCGTGCAAAGGTATCACGGCTACTTGCACGGTGGGTCACTTCGATCCGCTCTCCCATACCGCCGAACAGAATGGTGTGGTCGCCGACGATATCGCCGGCTCGAATGGTTTGGATACCAATCTCTCCTTTGACCCGCTCCCCGATTATTCCTTTACGAGCGAAGATACCAACCTGGCTTAAGTCGCGGTTGACAGAGCGAGCAACAACTTCGGCTATGTGAAGAGCTGTGCCGCTCGGTGCATCCTTCTTCAACCGGTGGTGGGCTTCGATCACCTCGATATCGTAATCCTCCCCAAGAGTGCGAGCCATTTCTCCAATGACCTTACAGATCAAGTTAATCCCAACACTCATATTTGGAGAAAACACACATGGAATTTGGTGGGCCAACGATTTGAGCTCCTCCAACTGAACAGGCGAAAATCCGGTTGTTCCCACCACGATCGCCCGTTGATGGCGAACGGCTGTTCGCATATGTTCCAGTGTGGGTTCTGGTGCAGAGAAGTCGATCAGGACCTCCCCCTGTTCCATCAACGACGAAAGGTTATCGGTGATTGAAACGCTTGCCTGCCCTGATCCGGCCAATGCTCCCGCGTCCTTCCCTAAGGACACATGGCCGGTAGTCTCCAAGGCTCCAGCCAGCATCAGCGTGGGGGAATCCTTGATCAGCGAAACCAAACGGCATCCCATTCGTCCGGCTGCTCCTGCAACAATGGTCTTGGTCATGGTGTTCTATACCCTAGTACATGAGGTCATATTAGCGCCGCTTCCTTTAGGACGCCAATCAGTTTGTCGCGTGTGTCTTGTCCCATAGGACAGAGCGGTAATCGCAATTCTGGATCGATTTTTCCCATAAGTCCCAATGCTTCCTTAACTGGGATGGGATTGGTTTCATAGAACAGCGCCGCAAAAATCGGGGATAGCTTGAAATGAAGACGGCGAGCTTCCCCAATCTTTCCTTCTACAAAGGCTTTAACTAGATCCGCCATTTCGGCAGGCAGGATGTTGGCTGTTACGGTAATCACGCCTTTCCCTCCAACTGCCATCATTGGCAAGGTGAGAGAATCATCCCCAGCTAGGACTGTAAGACGGTCACCGCACATCTGTACAATATCTGAGGCCTGTTGGACAGACCCGCTTCCCTCTTTGACTCCGATAATCGTCTGAATCGCAGAAAGCCGAGCAATCGTTACCGGGAGCATGTTCACGCCGGTTCGACCAGGAATATTGTACAGGACTAGCGGTAAGTCAACTGCTTCCGCTACGGCCTTGTAATGGAGATACAGACCTTCCTGGGTGGGCTTATTGTAATAGGGGGTAATCAGTAAAGCTCCATCGACTCCCGCTTGCTTCGCATGTCGCGTGAGAGCGATCGCCTCGTCGGTGCTGTTTGAACCAGTTCCCGCGATGACCGGCACCCTGCGGCGGACGACTTCAACCGTCAGCTCTATGACCCGGTTGTGTTCGTCGTGAGAAAGTGTGGCGGATTCACCCGTTGTCCCGCAGGGGACAATGCCGCTAGTGCCCTTGGCAATCTGCCATTCAATCAGCTCGGCTAACGCCTGCTCATCGACTTTTCCTTTTCTGAACGGGGTAACAATGGCAACAAGAGATCCAGCAAACATAGTTACTCCATAGTGCTCAGGAACGAAGGAATATGCTCGCCATGTATAAGGTCTTCGTACCGCTCTCGCTCACGAATAACGTGGAACTCCCCATCTCGTACCAACACCTCCGGGACCCGAGGCCGGGAATTATAATTTGATGCCATGACAAAGCCATAGGCCCCAGCGCTCATGACAGCCAGCAACTCCCCGGCCTTAACAACCGGGAGGGATCGATCTTTGGCCAGAAAATCCCCCGACTCACAGACTGGGCCTACGATGTCGACGGTTTGTTTAGGCCGTTGACCAGCTTCCTCGTTCACGGGGCGAACGTCGTGGTAGGCCTCGTAGAGACTTGGCCGAATGAGATCATTCATGGCGGCATCGACGATGACAAAACTCTTCGTCTCTCCCTCCTTCAGGTACAGAGCCTTTGTGACGAGGATACCGGCATTTCCGACAATCACGCGCCCAGGCTCCATGACGAGGGTTATCTTCAAACCCTGTACGAGCGGTAAGACTGCGTTGGACAAATCTTGTGGTAACGGTGGCTTTTCATCCGAATAGGTGATGCCGAGTCCGCCTCCGATATTGAGGTAACGGATGTTCAGGCCTCTTTCTTGTAAGCTCTCGATGAGGGACACGACTTTCTTCAGGGCGGCTGTAAAGGGAGTCACATCGGTAAGCTGAGATCCGATATGGGCATGGACGCCTACGACGTCGATATGGCTCATCGAAGCGGCGAGAACAAAGTCTTCCACCGCTCGATCGGCCGCGATTCCGAACTTGCTCTTTTTGAGACCAGTCGAAATGTAAGGATGCGTTTTGGGGTCAATGTCCGGGTTGATCCGAAGCGCGACGCGAGCCTTTTTACCAACTTCGGCGGCGACTTGATTGATCGCATGCAGCTCGGCCGACGATTCGGCGTTAAACATTAGGATGTCGGCGTTCAGTGCATCACGAATTTCACTGGGGGCCTTGCCGACACCAGCGAACACGATTTTGGAAGCGGGGACACCGGCCTTCAACGCTCGGTACAACTCTCCTCCAGATACAATATCCACACCGCTGCCTTCTCTGGCCATGAGTCGAAGGATCGCAAGATTGGAGTTCGCCTTCATAGCAAAAGCGATGAGATGAGGAATGTTCTTGAACGCGCTGTCGTACGAATGGAAATGGCGGATCAGCGTCTCATGGCTATAGATGTAGCAGGGGGTGCCAAGTTCTTTGGCGATTCTGCTGACTGGCACCTGCTCGCAGTACAACTCGCCGTGGTGGTATTGGAAACTATGCATGGTGCCGTTCCTCAAGAAGAAGTAAATCGATTAAACACGTTACGTTCATCGGGTTCCGACCGGATGTGAAGATGGCAGATCAAGGTCGTGCTCCTCTAAAGATGGGCCCAATCCTATTGGTTCTCCCGTTTCTCGTTCTGCTTCGAGAGTCTGCTGCCGCTTTTGCTTCTCAATGCTCACCGCAACACCCACATACTCTGGAGCTACCGGAGATCCCACCGTCCCGCAAGAGAGCGTCAGGCCAGCCGAGACAATAATCACGAGAGTCCTCATGATAAGAGTTGTTCAAGCTCCTTGATCCGTTGTTCGACTCGGGCTTTGGCTGTTCCACCGATCTGTCCCTTATGATCGATCGCCGCTGCAGCGGTCAGTCGAGCGAACACGCGCTTGTCTATGCGGTCACAGAATCCCTGCATCTCCTCCAACGACAACTCAGCTACCTCACGTCCCTGATCCAGGGCGGTGCGGACGATGCGCCCTGTGATGCCATGGGCCTCACGAAAAGGGATGCCACGCAGAACCAAGTAGTCCGCTAGTTCCGTCGCGAGCAGACCGCCTCCCTGCAGTGCCCGATCGAGTACCTCTCGGTTGACGTTGAGCCGGCGCATCAGCGCGGTCATGATTTCGACAGAGGATTGTACCGTATCGAGGGCATCAAACAACGCCGGCTTGTCTTCCTGCAAGTCTCGATTATAACTCAACGGCAGGGCTTTCAGCATTGTCAGCAAACTGACCAAGTGGCCATAGACACGTCCAGTCTTGCCTCGAACGAGTTCCGGGACATCCGGGTTCTTTTTCTGCGGCATCATACTGCTACCGGTACAGAAGGCGTCAGGGAGGTCAATGAACTGAAATTCCTGCGAGGCCCATACGATCAACTCTTCACTGAGTCGTGAAAGATGCATCATCACAATGGAAAGGGCCGAGGCCGCTTCGATCATGAAGTCTCGGTCAGAGACCGCGTCCATGCTGTTTGCGGTCACAGTAGGGAAATTCAATAAAGTCGCGGTGTACTGTCGATTCACCGGGTAGTTTGTTCCGGCCAAGGCGCCTGAACCCAGCGGCATGACATTAAGTCGACCTTTCGCGTCACGCAGTCGACCTTTGTCACGCTCGAACATTTCCACGTAGGCCAACAAATGGTGGGCGAACAGCACTGGTTGTGCTCGTTGAAGGTGAGTATACCCCGGCATGATGATGTCGCGGTTCGCGCCGGCTTTCATCACCAGCGTTCGCTGCAGATTGATCAGTTGCTCATGCAGCTGCTCCAGCTGCCTGCGCAAGTACAGCCGAATGTCCAATGCAACTTGATCGTTTCGACTACGCCCTGTGTGCAGTTTTCCGCCTAATGGGCCGATGACCTCAGTCAATCGCCGTTCGATTGCCATATGAATGTCTTCATCGTGAGGCAGGAAGGAAAATTGTCCACGATCCAGCTCTCGTTTCACCGATTCCAGGCCACGGATGATCTTACGTGTCTCTGAGGCTGAAAGCACGCGCGCCTTCTCGAGCGTTTTGCAATGGGCAATGCTTCCAGCAATGTCATCAGCATAGAGCCGAACGTCGACCGTCACCGATCTGGTGAAGGCTTCCACCAATTGATTGGTCTTTTCACGGAAACGACCATCCCAAGCCTTACCCCCCCCAGCAGCATTCGGACGGCGCCTACCCTTGGTCATCGACGCGATGCCTTCTTTCTTTGGGCACGGATCTTGAGGCGCAATGCGTTCAAGCGGATAAAGCCTTCCGCATCTTTCTGGTTGTAGACATCGTCTTTCTCGAAGGTCGCGATATCGAGTCGATAGAGCGACTGGTTCGACTTACGGCCCGCCAATGTGCAACTCCCCTTGTAGAGCTTTACACGCGCCGTGCCGTTCACGTCTTTCTGGGCCTGATCGATCGCCGCTTGTATCATTTCGCGCTCTGGGCTGAACCAATAGCCGTTATAAATCAGATCGGCAAACCGAGGAATCAAGCTATCCCGGAAGTGGAGGACCTCACGATCCATAGTCAAGGATTCAAGCCCCCGATGGGCGACATGCAAAATGGTCCCTCCCGGTGTTTCATACACCCCTCGCGATTTCATTCCGACATAACGGTTTTCTACCAGGTCGACCCGCCCGATGCCGTGCGCACCGCCTAGTCTGTTGAGATGGGCGAGTAGTGTCGCGGGGCTCATCTTCTTCCCATCGACCGCGATGGGATTGCCTCCTTGATATTCGATCTCGACTTCACGCGCTTTATCCGGTGCCTTCTCAGGAGAAACGGTCAGTTGGAATATTTCATCGGGCGGGGATTCCCACGGATCCTCAAGAATGCCGCCCTCATAGCTGATGTGAAACAGATTCGGATCGGTGCTGTAAGGCTTGGCTTTGGTTGCGGTCACAGGAATCTCATGACGTTCGGCATACGCGATCAGTTCCTGCCGCGAACGCATGGTCCATTCTCGCCATGGGGCAATGATCTTCAGGTGTGGCGCGAGTGCCATATACGTAAGTTCGAAACGAACTTGATCATTGCCTTTTCCCGTTGCTCCGTGCGAAACCGCCTCCGCTCCTTCTTTCAGCGCAATCTCGGCTTGTCGGCGGGCGATCAAGGGGCGAGCAATCGAGGTCCCCAATAAGTAGCAGCCTTCATACATCGCATTGCCACGCAGCATCGGAAAGACATAGTCTTTGACGAAGGTCTCTCGAAGATCTTCGACGTAGACCTTCTTGACACCGAGGGATTGAGCCTTAGTTTTGACGGCCTTCAGATCCTCTCCTTGCCCAAGATCAGCGCAAAATGCGATGATCTCGGCGTGATACGTCTCTTGCAGCCACTTCAGAATGACGGAGGTATCCAGTCCGCCGGAATACGCGAGCACGATTTTCTTGATGGGTTTTGGTTTCATGTCGGAATGCCTACCGTGCGCCTTTCTTTCGGCTGAGTAAATGGCTCAGGATGGCCTTCTGCATATGGAGCCGATTTTCAGCCTGGTCAATGATCACCGACTGCGGGCCATCCAACACATCTGCCGTAATCTCTTCCCCACGATGGGCCGGCAAACAATGCATCACGATGGCATCGGGCTTTGCTCGTTGCAGGAGTCGCGTATTCAACTGATAGGGGGCCATGGTCCGTAATCGTCTGGCTTGTTCTCGCTCGCGACCCATACTGATCCAGACGTCTGTGTACACGACATCTGCTTCCTTGACCGCCACCTGGGGGTTTCCCACCACCGCGATAGCGGCACCGGTGGTTTGTGCGTCCATTCTGGCACGATCGAGCACCCGCTGATCAGGCTGATAACCGGATGGGCATCCAATGACCACGCGCATCCCCATCTTCGCACCAGCTTCGATAAGCGAATTGGCGACGTTATTCCCGTCACCGATGTACGCCAAATTGATGCCCTTCAGCCGACCTTTTATTTCCTGAATCGTCAATAAATCAGACAAGGCCTGACAGGGGTGGCTGTGGTCGGTCAACCCGTTAATGACCGGCATGGTGGCTTCTCGCGCCCACTCTTCGACGATTGAATGGTCATAGGTCCGAATGACGATGCCGTCCAGGTAACGGGAGAGGACCCGCGCAGTGTCCGCGACGGTCTCCCCACGCGATAGCTGGATATCGCCCATGGGAAGCACCAGCGCGTGGCCGCCCAACTGATTCATGCCTGCTTCAAAGGACACGCGGGTCCGCGTCGAGGGCTTTTGGAACAGAAGCCCCAAGGTTTTGCCGACGAGTAGTTGATGTGGTGTGCCCAGACGTTGCTTCTTCTTGAGTGAGGCCGCTAACTGCAGCAAGTCCAGAATTTGTTTGCGCGGCATTGTGGCGACGTCAAGGAGGTCCTTGGCGTAGCGGGCAGCACCGACTCTGTGGATTGGTTGAACCATCAATGATGCGAGTCTTTTCCGGCTGTCTGGCGCTGATTCAGCAGCGCACTTAGTAGCTCAAGGAGTTTATCGATCTCCTGCTGCGAGATGATCAGGGGCGGGACGAAGCGCAACACGCGCTCATTCGCGGCGTTGATCAATATCCCACGGGCAAGCGCATCTGCGACCAACGCTTTGGCGTCGGCGTCTACCTCCATGCCTTGCAAAAGGCCAAGCCCCCGGATGTCCGTGACGATGCGATAGCGGTCTTTGCAGTCGGTGAGACCCTTAGCCAAGTATTCTCCCATGCGCTTTGCATGGTCCAGAACGCGCCCTTCGAGGAGGACTCGGCAGACAGCCAGCCCTGCGGCACAGGCGAGGGGGTTGCCGCCGAAGGTTGATGCATGGGCACCTGGGGTAAAGGCTGAGGCGACGGGTTCGATCGCGAGGCAGGCCCCGATCGGGACTCCACCGGCTAGCCCCTTGGCCAGAGTCATGATGTCCGGCTTCACCCCAAGTTGTTCGTAGGCGAAGAAAGTGCCGGTCCTTCCGATGCCGGTCTGAATTTCATCAAAAATAAGGAGGATGTCTTTCTGCGTACAGAATTCCCGTAGGCGTCTCAGGTACTCACGATCGGCGACGTACACGCCGCCTTCCGCCTGAATGGGCTCGAGCATGATGGCGGCGGTCTGGTCGTTGACCATTGCTTCCAGCGCGCTGAAATCATTGAACGGGGCATAGGTAAAACCGGGCATCAAGGGCTCAAAGCCTTTTTGAACTTTGTCCTGGCCCGTGGCTGTGAGCATGCCCAAGGTACGGCCATGAAACGAATTCTTCATCGTAATCACTTCGAACCGTTTGGCGCCATGCCGCTCGTGTCCATAGCGGCGGGCGAGCTTAATCGCCGCTTCATTCGCCTCGGCGCCGCTGTTGCAGAAGAACACGCGGTCCGCAAACGAGTGGTCGACCAGGAGGCGCGCGAGCCGCACCTGGGGTTCGGTGTAATAGAGGTTCGAGGTGTGAATCAGTTGCGCCGCTTGGCGTTGAATGGCCTGCACAAGGTCGGGATGACCATGTCCTAACACGTTAACGGCGATCCCACCGACAAAATCAATGTACTCTCGCCCCTCCAGATCGTAGACCTTGGCGCCCCGTCCGCGGGCGATGGAGATCGGCTGCCGACTATACGTCTGCATCAAGTATGTCGCGGCATCGTCCTTTAATTCTTCGGTCGGCATGATGGCAGATCCCCTAAGAAAGGTAGGAAAACTAGCACAGGGTCAAGTACAAGAGCAATAAGTGGGGGCTTGAGCACGCTTGTTTTGGAGAATGTGGATGCTCTAAGTTTGTAGGCCTTCTCTTTTCTAAGTAGGCGGACCAAGAGATAGGCCCAACAGTCCACTCTCAAGTATGGTAAGGTGAATTTTTATGACGGCCTGTAGCCAATGTCACCAACAGAACCCTGACGACGCCAACTTTTGTCATCAGTGCGGAACCAAACTGGCTGAAGAAGCCGGCGCGACCGCCGAGTCTGCGACAGAAGAGCGTGCCACTCGCCCGGCTGAAGATGCGGACACGGTGTGGCGACAATTCATCGGCCCAAATGCCGACCACTATTTGACTGCATTCAGGAAATTCTCGGCGAACGGGCAACCACGATTCGCTCTATCCTGGAATTGGCCGGCGTTTCTCTACATTTCGTTCCTCTGGTTCCTGTACCGCAAGATGTATCTCCACGCGTTCGTCTATGCGGTCGGGCCGATGGTTTCCACATACTTTACGGGAGATTTTTCAGCCGGTATTGTCTGGAGCGTCATGGCTGGAGCTACGGGCAACTACCTCTATTATTGGCATTGCCGTGAACATATCGCCGAAATCAAGAAGGCAGGGGGGGGAGATCAAGCCAGACAAGCGGCAGTGCTGAAAGAAGCGGGTGGGGTACAACCCTATGTCATTTGGGTCGGTGTCTTCTTTTACATCATCTTCCTCGCTACGCTGACGAAGATGGTTCAAGAGAGCCCACCCGATCTCGATCGACCAGTCGAGGAAATCGGCCGTAGTCGGGGCGCCGGTGTGATGTGAGTCAGTTACGTTCGTTTCTTGGTCCAGATCGGACCGTGCTGCTCGAGTGAGGAGATTGAACGATGGCGCGATTAGTCTTGATTCGTCATGGTGAGTCGCAGTGGAACTTGGAAAATCGATTCACGGGGTGGGTGGATGTCCCTCTCTCTTCGAAAGGTATCGAGGAGGCGCGACAAGCCGGTGAAAAACTCCGTGGGTTTACGTTTGACCGGGCCTTTACCTCGGTGCTGAGTCGTGCAAACGAGACGTTACGAATCGTCTTGGAGACCCTTGGGCAGTCGACGATTCCTATCGAGAAGGACAAGGCCTTGAATGAACGGATGTACGGGGAGCTTCAGGGGCTCAATAAGGCCGAAACGGCTCAAAAGTATGGTGATGCGCAAGTGAAAATTTGGCGGAGAAGCTATGATGTGAAACCGCCAGGCGGAGAAAGTCTCAAAGACACGGCCGAGCGCGCCTTGCCCTATTATGAGAAGATGATCAAACCCTACCTGTTAGCAGGAGAAACCATCATCATTGCGGCGCATGGCAACAGCCTCCGTGCCTTGGTGATGGAGTTGGACCAGTTGTCGAAAGAAGAGGTGTTGGAGCTGAACATTCCGACTGGGGCGCCGCTCCTATACGAATTCGACGAGCGCGGGAAGGTCCTGTCGCACCGGTACTTGTGAGTCAGAACTCTGCCTACGCGTTGCGCGATCGCTAGAACGCCTCGTCGAGCAACCTTCCATACTCTGAAGCCGGAGCGTAATCGATAAGTAACACCAAGAGGTTCGGCCGGTCCTCTGGGGAAATAAAGCCTTGATCTTCGATGAGAGAGGCTGTTTCCGCGCAAATACCGGCGTGGCTAATCCTTTCCTGATCAACGAGGCGGGCGTAGTGTTCTCGTCGTTCATTCAGCTCAGATTGATACGTGTCCCAGGTGCCTGGCCCGAACTGCCGTGATTCCCACCAGATCTTCTGGATGGACTCGAATAATTGCTCCGTGATGGCCGCCTGATACTTGGTCGGGATATGCGCATCGACCGCAGCGAGGATCCAGTAGAGATTCAGTGAGAGAATCTCGCGCGCGATGTATTGGGCGCTGGAGTCCGATGTCTCAATACCGTACTCTTCGAGCTGTGAGGCGGTGACGGGCTGCGGCATGGTTTTGAACAGCGCATCGGCGGCTTCTGCAGGGGTCATAGGATCGATTCTCCTGGTTCACTCCAAATAGCTAGCTTTGGCGTACGTTCCGGCATCGACATGGATGAAAATTGAGGCCAAGCGGTAGGGTCCGACGAGATAGACCTGACTAGGTCAGGCCAATTTCACCGCCGACCCAGTCAGGCCTGTACGACTTAACGGTTGATGATCTTCTGAACCGCCTTCTTTTGTTGGCCGGGCTTGCTCACTACAGGCTCCACCTTCTTACCCTTACCGGCTGAAGCAGACCAGGGGGTGACGATGATCTCGACCCGGCGGTTCTTGCTTCGGCCTTCCGCGGTCTTGTTGCTGGCAATTGGCTTGGTGGCGGCATACCCGACGGTCTTGATCCGGTCGGTGCCCAACCCGCTGTCGATCAAGGTTTGACTGGCATGTTGGGCCCGTGCCTGAGAGAGTTCGAGATTGTCGCGGAACGGTCTCCGGTTGTCGCTCCGGATCGGAAGGCTGTCCGTGTGCCCGGCGACTTCGATACGCTGGTTGCGGAACTGTTGTAAGGCGGCACCAATTCGTTCCAGCAACGAGGTTCCTGTTGCGGTCATGGTGGCGTCTCCTTGTGCGAATACTTCACCGGAGGCCAAGGCGAGGGTTAGTTGGTTCCCTCGTTGCCGGAGGGCCACACTGCCTCGCGTAAGCTCATCCCGAAGAGCGCTCGCCAGACTCTCGCTCACTTTGCCGAGATTGACTGGTCCAGCTTGGCCAGCCTCGGTATTCTTGTAAGAGACGGCCTGGTCGCCATCCTTCGGCAAGCTTCGTCCGAGGCTTGCCAGCAATTGCTTCGCCTGGGTAATCTGTGTGTTCCGCTCGATCAGTTCGCGGTCCAGATCCGCCAGGGTGTGAGTCATCTTATCGAGATTGGATTTGGTCGCCTGGAGCTCGTGCTCTTTTTCAGCCAGCCGTTGCATCGCGTCACCGAGTTGTTCGTTGGCGACGATCACCTCTCGCTCTGCGTCAATCATGTACTGTTTGGCCTGTTCGAGACTGCTTTTCGTCCGGTTCAAATCTTGTGACATTTCTTGGTGCGTGTCACGCTGTGCGCAGATACCGGAGAGTTCCTGTTCCCTTTGAGTGAGTTGTGCTTCCAATGTATCCGCGCGTGTTTTTTCGATCGTGACCTGACTCGCCGCCGCTGTGGTCTTGTCCCGCAGGTCGGCCAATTCCTGCTCCTTTGCCGCGAGTTGTTCTTGGAGTTGAGCCAACCGTTCCCGCTCCCGTTCTGCTTCCAAGAGGTGACTCTGTGGACCATCGACAGTGAGAGAAGTAGAGGTCGTGGGGGCAGCCTCCGAAGAAGGATGGGCATCAGCGCTGTTGTCGCTATGAACTCGATAGAGGTGCGACCCACTGAAGCGGATCGGTTGAGCCTGCTGAGCCACGGCCGAAGTCCGAAACCCGGCAGCTAAGCTCGATTCCTGTCCATTCACCGTAAAGGTGAAGAGAAACGCAACGGCGACGAACCTCGTGATCATGTCTCACCTCCTTACTGGATGATTAGGCGGTAGCGATTCCGTGATAGACTCAAGAAACGGGACGGTAGAATGTCGAGGAACGAATGCTCACATGTGCGCTCACATTCAGAGTGGAATCCGAATGGGCACTCAACATCTATCGTATACCCCGTCTGGGAAAACGATGCAACCCGGGATCGACTTCGTCTGTCGTTCCATTCGGTGGACTGTAAGTTGCGGGAAAACCTCAGCAGCGCTGATAGGGAGAATGCGTTCACCCTTCTCCAGAGGAGCGACGATCAACACGAGTGGATCTGATAGATACAATTGGCCGTATCGGTTTTGATACAAGGAAGCGGAGAGTTGAGCGCAGGTGTCTTAGTGAGAGAGATGAGTGAGCCTGTTTTGAAACCTCACGAGTCTCACTTCCAGCCTACAGCCTCACAGCGGCAGCGAGCATAGAAGGCGTCTGGGCTGTTACCCCAGTCGAGGAGCGCCGTTCGCATCGTGGCAAGTTCAGAGTCGGTGGCCCATTGTTCTGTGAGAATCAGTCGGCGATGTTGTTCAAGAAAGACCTCGGCCCAATAACGGCTGAACCCAGCCGTCATACTTAGGGTGCCGAAGGTGTCGCACGAAGCCGACCCAACGGTGTTTCGAAATCCGGCTTCCCGCAGCAGCTGGCGTTGTTTACGTCCGAACCGAACATCGCCTCCGCTACGGTCGATGATCCTCTCGGCCAATTTCCAAAACTGAGCGAGATCCTCGTGGGCGGGATGATAGACATCGCCTTCGGCGTCTGAGTCGCGGAGCCCGATCAGGCCACCTGGCTTGAGGACACGCCAAAGCTCTCGGAGGGCCTTCATCGGTTCTGCTAGATGATAAAGGACCGCGTGGGCCAAGACCGCATCGAAAGTCGCATCTGCGAACGGCAGGGCATAGACACTGGCATGGTGAAATTCAACATTGTCGACTCCACTCCGCTGAGCTTCCTGACGACCCCTGTTCAGCTGGCTGTCCTCGATATCGATGCCCACCACTTGTCCCTGCGGGACGAGCGATGCCAGTGTGACGCTGATCCCTCCAGGCCCACAGCCACAATCTAAAACGTGCATATCTGGTTTGAGGTGAGGCACAAGAAACGCGGCATCACGAGCTGCCGTTCGTCTTGATAAGCCAAGCAAGACAAGCGGATCGTATCCGGCGGAATAGACTTCGTGTTGTTCCATCGAGGGTCGGTTCGTAGGCGTAGTGTTTCGGGGCACCAGCAAATCCAGATAGGAAGGGAACTGGTAATCTTCGAGTGCTGCGTCAAGGCGTACGCAGAGCTGTTTGAACAAGAGAGTCCCACGCGGGCTGGAAAAATCGAGCATTCCGCCAGCAACGATCAATGTGGCCAGGGGAGCCCCCAGTCCGGCTTGCACATCCTGTCGGAGATCCTGGGCTGCATACCCGTGAACACGGTTGTCTACCAAGGTCTTGTAGTAGGATTCAATGAGAGATTCCTCAAGGCTGCGGCGTTGTTCGATCGAGAGGGACCCCGACAGAAAATAGGCCAAATCGCGCGGACCACGAGAACGTCGTGCCACTTGCCAATCAAAGACGGTCACAACGCGATCCTCCCCCGCACCGGTAAAGGCGAAGTTGTCGGCACGAAAGTCGCCGTGAGTAAGGGTTTGTGGGCCAGTTGAGCTCTGTTCAAAATATTCTGGAAGGACTTGGCCAAACTGTTGTGCGCACTGAAGAAGATTTGGTGTCACAAACTCGGCGCATCGTTGTTCAAATCGCGGCAGCATGGCTCGATAGATGCCGACCCGAGTCTCCGCTTCATCGGTCAGGGCGCGGAGCCACGATAATTCCTTGAGGATAGGAGAATTCCAAAAATGCGCATGGAGTAGTCCGAGCTGTCGAACGGCCAGTTGGGCGTCCGTGGCAGAACAGCCGGCAAGATTGTCGCCGAACTCAGCCTGGTGGAGATCTTCCAAGAGGAGGAGACTCGCGCTCGTGCGCACATCATACAGATCGAAGTAGGGACGGGGTACGCGCAACGGAAATCTGGCCAGCGGTGCAAGGTCTCGGTAAAAGCCGGCTTCGGTTTCATAGATGCCTACCCTGCGTAGTTGCTCTCTGACCCCTGGATCGGCGGATGAGAGCTTAGCAAAAAGCGTGAGCGGGGCCGAGAGTTCAGGCTCGGTGTATGTGACTTGCAGGCGGGCTGTTTGTCCGACGAATCCGCTTCCTGCAGCGATTGGAATAACCGTGATAGCCTCGACCACGGCACGGTGCAGCTGGCCGGCGCGACGTAAGACATCAGTCAGCCACTCAGTGCCGATGGAATCCGGCCTGTGCGGTATTGAAACTGGGTCATTCAGCATCGCGAGGGAGAGTACCACAGCCTTGTGACAAAGTGGACCAGTGTAGGAGGCATCCATCGCACTTCCAGCGGCCGGTCATAAAGCCAGTAGTGCCCCGGCACTCCACAATCTTGTTCTCATTCAGGTCACTTCTTAATCCCGTCCACTCATAATCAAATTGGATACAGTTCGTTATCTGTAAGGATACGGCCATGTGGCTCTATCGCGTTCATCGAATCATTCATCCAAGGCTAATACGCATAAACACAACTACTTACATTGTCTTTCATGTTGGCACGCGGATTGCTGGGGAGGGATAACAAGTGATCTGGAGGGTTACAGACCATGGCGCACATCGACTCTGAAGTTCTTGATGCCATGTATGGCCAGATCAGTCGTGAGGCTTCGAATCCATCACGAGGTTGGGGCAGCAGGCTCCATACTCACGCAATCTCAACTTGATGGAAAAAGGAAAGGAAGGGTTTCACCATGCACGAGTCGGCCATCGTAGTCATCTGGTTTGCATTGCAAATTGCCGGATTCATCTTGACGATGCTTATGCCACAAATTTTCCCCGATGCACCTCGAGAGGTGGAAGAGCAGAATAATGTATTGCCGATGTCTACCTACGAGAAGCTCGAAGAAGGTAGCCTGCTGATGGTCTACGGTGATAAGGCGGCTTAAACGGCAGAAGTTGTCTGGAGGTCGCTCATGGATGACCGAATAAGTCTGGATACTCCCCGCGCACTTTTGTCGGCTTGAGACTGACAGTGGCCGAGCAATGCCTGCTGTCAGCCTCAGGTTATCCCTCAACAGGTAATCGTCGGATTAAGAACACGATTAGCTTCTACTCTCACGGTCGGCATCGGGCCATATCAATAAGGGCCCATCGGGTTGCTCTTGCCAACACACCTCTGAATCGATAGAGATACACCTACTTATCCGAACAGATACAAGCTCTCAATAAACCAGATTGGTATGAGCTGTCACAATATAATAAGTAATTGCAACGAATAGCTCTTTATGCAAGATCATCGTCGGCATAGAGCTTGCTACAAGAATCCTATGACCGGTGACTATCAGTTGCTGCCCCATCGTACTGAGACCAGTCAGGCCGGATTGAGGGGGAGACCACATGTCAGGGAAAAACATCGTGTTGTGTTCGGACGGAACAGGCAATACAGCGATTAAGGCCCGAGGGACCAATGTGTTCAAACTCTACGAGGCTGTGGACATCCAAGGGCATAAGTTTGATTCGACGTTGACCCCACAAGTGGCTTTCTACGACGATGGCGTTGGTACGTCGCGGTTGGCTCCGATGAAACTCATCGGTGGGGCATTCGGGTACGGATTCGGCAAGAACGTGCGGGATCTGTATACCGAGTTGGCTCATGTCTATGAACCGGGTGACCACCTCTACCTGTTCGGGTTTAGTCGGGGCGCCTACACCGTCCGGGCGCTGTCGGGGCTCATTCAGTATTGTGGAATTCTCGACATCAAAAAGGTTGGGTACGAATCCCTCAAGAGATGTGTCGAGGACTGTTGGACGGCGTTTCGGCGGGAAGCATTTAAGCGCGTGTCGGAAAGCCAGCGACGCGAAGGTCAGCCGACAGCCGATTACAGTCGGGAAGATCGAGAACGGCGGGAACGGTTTTGCGCCGTTATGGACGATACTCACGTACCGGACGGATCAGTCACGATTGATTTCGTTGGTGTGTGGGATACGGTTGGGGCGGTGGGGATGCCGTTTGAAGAACTCCGTGACCTGTTCAATTGGGTCTACCCCATGCGGTTTTCCGAACTGACACCCAGTAGCCGGATCACTCGTGCCTGTCACGCACTCTCGATCGACGATGACCGCCGCACGTTTCACCCAGAGTTGTGGAACGAGAAAGGCATTCGTTCAACGCAGGTCGATCAAGTATGGTTCGCCGGGGTGCACTCCAACGTGGGCGGCGGCTACGTGAAGCACGGCATGTCTCTGGTGGCATTGGATTGGATGATGGCCGAAGCAGAGCGATGTGGGCTGCGGTTTATCGAGGCCGACCGCAACTATGTCCGTACGCACCACGATGTGCACGACGAATTATACGATGCGAGAGCTGGATTGGGTGCGTACTATCGTTGGCAGCCGCGCGACATCGTCCGACTCTGTCGAGATCACCATATCTCTCGTCCCAAGATCCACATCAGCGTGTTCGAGCGGATCGCCAACGGTACGGGGTGCTATGCTCCGTTGAATCTACCCGCTCAGTGCCTGGTTGTTCGAACCAATGACGACTGCCCGTGGCCGGGAAAAACCACCTTGTCGGATATTGAGCGAGAAGGCACGCAAACCGAAAGGAGCACCCTCGCTTCTCCAGATAATCAATCATTACTCGAGAACATTCGCGGAACCGTGCAAAGCGGAAAGATGTCGTATTACACGTTTGTGGCGGCCACGATTCCGGCTCTCGGCTGGTGGTATGCGTTGCCGCCGTTTCCGCAAATAGTCCACGCCATTGCGCAATGGTGTCCGTACCCCAATCTCGTTATCGGCGGCTTGTATGCCTGTGTCGGTGGGCTGATCTGGTGGTGGGCTAAGCGAGTTGATGACCGGATGGAGTCGGTGGCACAGGATCATTGGCAACGTCATCGAGAAGCGCTTCGCGGGGTTTTCATGAATAGCTGGTTGGCAGGCTTGTCACGAGCTCATGACGTGGGTGTACGGAGAGACCCATTGACCGTCCGAACGACGCCGAGTCTTGTGGTGAAGCGATCGGTTGGGGAATCCAAAACCGGTTAGGAAAAGGGAATTGCCAGAGGTGGATCGATCATCTTTGTTCAAAATACCGGCGAACCAGGGTTTCCACCGGCGCAAAGTACCGTTCAGGCAGGTTTTTGAAACGGCGCCTGCATTCTGCAAGTGCCTGCTCCGCAGTCGAAAATGGTTCGATTACGGACTGTAGATGACCATAGTAGTCCCTGAGTTTTACTTCGGCGGTTCGCACATGGCTGGGATCACCGGCAATGACTTGTGCAGCCTTGGCGTGGTCTCCACTGGTGTCGACCAGGGTCTGGAAGCAGAGTCCCTTCAAGCGCTGCGTCACCGTGCTGCGATCCCATCCTAGTGCTGCGGCTGTGGCCTGCATGTCGAACCGATGCTCTCTGAGGCAGGCAAGAACTGCCGTGTCACCGGCCGATTCAGGGGGTGGCAGCCTTGTATGTCCTAAGCTCCCTTGAGAATTTTCACGGAGCCGGAGCGAATCTTTGGTCAACATGGAGCCATCGTTCAGCGTGATGGCTCGTTCCAAACAGTGACGGAGTTCCCTGACATTCCCTTTCCAGTCATGCTCAACCAGCGAACGAAGTGCGTCGTTCGTGAGTGTTGGGACCGGCTTTCCTGTTTCGTCGGCGATCCGGCTCAGGAAGGTCTCAACGAGAAGCGGGATATCTCCGGGACGATGGCGAAGCGGTGGAAGGTAGAAGACAAGCCCGGTGAGTCTGAAGTACAGGTCCTCCCGAAACCATCCTTCCGAAACCCCTCTTTGCAGGTCGCGATTGGTTGCAGCCACAATACGAACATCAACCATCGTTTGCGTCGTGGCACCGACACGATAAAAGGTCCCGTCTTGTAACACCCGCAACAACTTACTCTGATGATCCATCCGGAGGTCTCCGATTTCATCCAAAAAGATCGTGCCATGGTCGGCGAGACCAAAGTACCCACGGCGATCGGCCGTCGCTCCGGTAAAACTCCCCTTCATATGCCCAAACAGTTCACTTTCAAAAAGCTCAGGCGAAATTGCAGCCATGTTGACCGGAATGAACGCTCTGGCAGAACGCGGACTTAACTGATGAACGGCTCGGGCAAAAAGCTCCTTGCCGGTTCCCGGCTCCCCGAGCAAAAGAACCGACAGGCGAGACTTGGCCCCCTTCTTGAGGTCGTGAAAAAGCCGAAGGAGCGGCCGATCTTGCGTCATGATTCCATACCGACGGGCTTCGGTTTGGGATCGGTCAAGCGCTGCGTCGGCGACCTTGTGTGGTCCCAGGGTCGCTACCCGGAGGTCGCCGAGTTGTCGCTCTAGTTGCTCCAGTTGCCCGCGTGCTTCCTGTTCCTGCTGTTGGGCCTCGACAATTTGGGCTCGTAGCGCATCCATCATTGTCGCTAACTCTTCCTGTTGTCCGGCTGAATGTGCGATGGTGGCCGTCGCTACTGCTAAATCTTCCTGAAGTGCCTCTGCTCGGTCTTCGCGCATGATCAGTGCTTCACGAACGGCAGCAGACTCTTCCTGGAGCTGGATCATGTCACCTTCGAGCAATATGAGACGCTGGCTCGCCATCAGATTCACCAGTGCGGTGGCACCCATGAAGGCAAGCACGGAGGCTAACAATGGGAGCCCGACGGCTAGAACGAGCGACGCCAGACTTAGACTCGCGGCGGTGCATGCTCCATACAGCAGGACGATACCGGCCGCGAGAAAGAAACCGGTTGTCTCTCGCCATCGTAAAAGGATCCATGCCACGACTGATCCCAGTACGGTTGTGATGACCAGCCTGGTCGTCCAACCGAAAGACACGATCGGTTCATTGTTGAGCAGGGCATTGAGAAGGTGAAGATGGGCGGTCATGCGGTCGACGACGGTTCCAGAGGCTAAGACACGGGTTTCTGAGCCGGGTGGATCAGCACGGATGACAACAATTCGGTTTTTGAACCACGAGGTGAGTTGTTGCTCGTCTCGCTGCTGGATCCTTTCCCAGACTGATGACAGCAGGATCGGCTGGAGCGCCACGAGTGATCCATCTCCGGCCACGTTCACCAGCGCAGCCGCACGCGCGTGGCCTGAAGAAACGGGCGCCGACGGCGGGGTCTGTCCTCGAAATTGGTTGAATAGGGCCACTGCGAAGGCGGGGATTGTTTGGGATTCAATCCTGGTGAAAAGTGAAACGTGCCGAGTCACGTTGTCACTGTCGCGCTCGACTTCATGGTGAGCAGAGATCGCCGTATCGGAGTGAAGAAGGGATTCAGTCTCGTACACAAGCACGACAGGTGAGGCTGTGCGAAGGGCCTCAAGGAGGAGGGCGTCGCTTGCGGCGCCACCGACTTGGGACGGGCTTGCGCGGTCCAAGCGATGGTCGAGTCCGATCACTGCCGCACCGGCCTCATGTATCGCCACAACGAGTTGAGCCAGAATGGCACGGTCCCAGTGGCCGGATCCAAACCGTTCTTCACTGGCGGGGTCGCGAGAGACGACGGTCAATGACGGATTCACGGCCATGCTGTGTCGGTGAAGAAGCCATGTATCGAAGGCAGTATAATCCAGAGCCGTAAAAGTCGCGGGAGACGAAAACCACAACAGGACCGAAATCGCCGCGCTTCCCAAGCCGATGCTCAAAGCTTGGAGAGGAATCGAGGAGATCCATACACGTGAAAGTGTCGTGGGACCACGCATGTGACTAGCGAATTCCAAGTTCGTTGAAGATCGCCTGGGCTTCTTTCTTGGGAAGGCCGGTGAGGATTGCCTTCGCCTTTTGAAGGTCCGCATCGACGCCGAGCCCTGTCCCATAAATCCGGGCCAGAAGCTTTTTAGCGGAGGGGAATCCATCGGCTGCGGTCGTTTCGAAACAAGCCAGGATTCTCCTGTCGAACGGCTTCAGGTAAGGGGTAGGTCCGGTTTCATAGAGAGTGGCCAGTAGCGCGTGCGCCTCTTCGCTCAGTGTGACGCCTTCCTTTAACAGTGCCCAAATTGCGTCTTCTCCGCGACCCTGTGCGAGAAGAGCCTTCCCCAGCGATTGTCGATCACTCACGCGACTCATGTCCGGGTAGTCGTTCCAGAGTCGGGTGCGGTAGGCCTGGAAACCTGTAAGCAGCTCCATGCGCTGGAGGGTGCTCAATCCGGGAGCAAGGGTCTGACGCCGCAATTTTGACAATGAGAGAAAGGAGGTTTGTTCACCGAGTTCAACAGCCTGCATCCACCAATAAATGGCCAGTCCGAGGTTTTTCTCGACCCCTTGCCCGTCTTTGTAGGCATTGCCAAGGAACAGCCGCGCTTCCGGCACACCCCCAAGAGCCGCCGTTTCGAGATGTGGGATGGCTTCTTTCAGCTGTCCCGTGATCATCAGGAGGAGTCCGAGGTGATGATGCGCATCCACAAAATGTGGGCGCAGTTCGAGTGCTCGTCGATAGTCTCGAATTGCTGAGGTCACGTCGCCGAGTGAGTAGTGAACGGTTCCCAGGCTGTAGTGTGCGTGGGGGAGGTTCGGTTCCAGCCGGAGCGCTGCTTTCAGCGCAGAGCCGGCAGCACGCCAGTCTTGTTTTGCGGAGAGTAAGAGGCCCAGCTGGAGGTGCGCGCGTCCATCATCTGGTTGCAGCCGAATGGCAGCGCGACATTCCTCGATGGCAGAGTCCAGCTCGCCAAGGCGTAACAACGCGTCGGCGAGCTGGAGGCGGTACTCCGGGACGTTCGGCAGGAGTCGGATAGAACGCCGCAATGCTTCAAGTTCTGTCAGCGCATTGGGGCGATTGGGTGCCTCCAATTCTGAGGGTGCTTGAGGAGACTCGGATATGTCTCCGTGGAATGAAGCCGCATGCTCCTCGAACGAATGCGCATGCGTGAGATCTGGACCGATAAGCAGCAGGGCGACTGTGAGCGGTAAGAGGATCAATCCGAAACGCATGAGAACGGATCACCATCAGGTTCGATAATTATGAAGAACGTGGCCAGAATTATATCATCTGATTGATATACCGCATGAGAGGTCTCCTAGCGAGCCATACCAGGAAACTGTAAGGCGGTGGGAATTGTGTTCCTGGCGAGCTGGAGCGGAGAGATTCACGAGGACACTCCTTATCAGAAGGCGTTTCCTCAAATCATACTTCCCCTCCTTACCCCCTGGTTTCTCGTTCAGTCAGTTTCCAAACCTATGCTCACGTCAAGGGGCATATGGCTCCCCCTCTCTCAATTAGGGCCATATTCGGGGATTGCCAAGGATGCAGAACTCTGTAGACTCAGACTCGTACGGAGTCAAACCCATGGCACGCGCCAGGGTGCCTGCGGAGCCTCATCACTCTCCTGGGGCAGAAGACGGTCTATACCCCCGACACCAGCAATGGTGTGACCCAATTCGGCTACGATGCCAACAGCAATCTCCTGACCGTGACCGATGCGAAGAACCAGACGACGACGTACACCTATGACAACATGGATCGGCTGGCCACGCGAAAGGATGCACTCAATCGAACGGAAAGTTATCAAGATGATCTGGCGGGCAATCTGACGCACCCCGCGCGCACCGGATTACGAAGCACGTTGCGGAGGACCGTGAGGAGATGGCGGTCCTGTTGAATCGGAACACGTTTGAAGCGCCCTTGCCAGACATGGCCATGACTCCGGTAATGCCGATGATAGCGACGGACGTGACTGGTCATCCACCATTGCATGAACGGGCTCAAGGCCGTACTCGTCACGGATTGCACGACCAAATGAACATGATTCGGCATCAGGCAGAAGGCCAAGATCTGGATGGGATGTCGGGCTTTGGCCGCGCCAAGCAGCTCGAGGAAGGCGGCATAGTCGGCGTCTTTCTGAGAGACGGCAGCTCCAGCATTGCCACGGTTCAACACATGGGAGGCGTGCCCAGCGATATGGCCGCCAGGAATCCGAGGCATGGGATGACACCGGTACGTCAAACGGGAGGCGGCAGGCAAGAAAAAGTAGCCTGTCCCCTTTTCTGTCCTACAAGGCTAAGAGGCTCATGAATCAAACTATCACCTATATGTTTGGATCTGAGGCTAAGATTCCAGTGGTGGTTAAGGGGTCTGAGGGTGATGATCTTGGAAGGAGGGAGACGAGAGAGAACGTAGCGTGAGCCTATACACTCCGCTTCCCTATGTAAGTGGGTTAATACTCCTTGATAAATAAGGAAACTATACTTTCGAGGGCCTCATTCCTTAACCCACTTGAGTTTTCACATGGAGGCTTCCTTAACACCCCTGAGATTTCACACGGCCTTAACCAAACTTAGAGCGTAGGCTGCTTGTAAATAAACAATATAGCGAGAAACTGAAGACTGGCCAGTGCGCTTGCTGCAAAAGCTCCCTGGCCCCAGATACCCACCACCGCAATACACAATGCGAAAACGGAAATGGTTGCAGCCGGTCCTGTGGCAGATAGCTTGACGATCAGATTTTTGAAGAAGTCCATGTGGTCCTTTCCAGAATCATCAGTCATAGATGCTTCCGTGAGTAAGTTCCGGGTCAAAGTAGTTTTTTGTTGCACATCGTTTAATACGCGTCTATATTTCGGAACTCTCAGAGCACCCGGAGCGTGCTGGCTGGAATCCAAAACACACTCCGGATGATGAGTCCTCCAGGGGTTAGCCCTGGTTACGTCCTTTGGGGACGTTCAATGTCTTCTCATATCTCTCACCTCCTTCCTATTCTGATGGCCTCAGGTACTTGTCTTGGCGGACTTACCTGAGGCTATCGAACTTCTGATCCATCAAAATGTCCTGAGTTTCCCCCTCCACGCTTCTGCCGAGAAGTCATTAGTGAAGCCAGAGTAGGAGCGCAATGAACATCCCTAAGTTCAACCCCTCAGTTAATTGTGACGGTCATTCACCTTGCTCCTAGAGAGGAAAAGGTTTGTGATTGATGCTCTGCCCAGGTGTCATTTGAGGTGCGTAGAGCGTATGAATCACCATGTCGTGACTACATATAGCTAGCATGTTTTATTGTCAACACCAAATGTTGTGGTTTTTGGGGAAATATGAGGACAGACTGTGAATAGTCGAAATGCGAGTCTCACAGCCTCTTTGGGGCACTTCTCAAAGAGGTTATCCACAGAAATATTTCGTTATAGACGCCTCAGTCAGTTGACCTGGGCCATCTTTCTTTAAAACCGACCATCCGGCCAATTTTCACCGTCTGAGGCGAGAACTCTAGGACGATGTACCACGACATGCGGTTACGAATGCACGACCAAGGACAGTTTGAGAAACAAGTTGGTAGTTGGAGCCCGCGTCCCACATCATGCCAGAAGCAATTAATCCAAGCCGGTTCAAGTTTCCAAGTGACTGACATACATCTTTAGGTGGATTCATTTCCACGGTGGGGTTGTCAGTGACTAGTTTCTCAGGAAGTGCGTACGTGTAGAGTCCTAATTTTTCGTACTCCATAGGAAACGAATAAATCTTGTCCAGTATTGCTGCATCACGAGAACTTAGATTTTGGAGAATGCCAATAAAAGCGGGCTCCACAACAATTCCACTTTTAGCATCACCCGCAGTCACGAGTAATTGAGCCCATAAGTCCTGGAGGTCGTTGTCTTCTTCCATAGAGCCAAATTCCAGTATGCGAACTAAGATGCTGAGTGGTACAGCTCGAGTAGGTCCCGATATTTCCCGCTGACGAAGGATCTCTACCGCACGCTCCTTAAGGCGCATATACCGTTCCAACCGCATGAATCTTAGCCTGTCTTCCACAATGCCGGACGCCTGCTCTAGTGGCCCAGTAAAGAATTTAGCAAAGAATTGCCCTGCCTGAGCCATGGCATCAATCGCTTTCCCCACTGTTGTGGCAACTTCCTTTACGGCCTTTGTCTCTTCTTCCACGCTGCTTCCCACCCCATGACTTTAAGGTTAGGTCAACCTTAAACAGGGTATTAGAAAGTGTCAATCGGAGCATTTGACCCGGAGCTTTTGATCTGAGTCATTTATCTCACACTCTGCTAGCCGTTGGGTTCAAATAGTGTCAACGAGCGGTTAACCTCTCCTCCACAGTGTCGAGCCCAACAAACCTGAAACTCGCATTGCGCCTTTCTGGTCTCTGTGGTTCTCTGGGGTCGTATCTTGAATGGTGCATCAGTTCACACCCTAAAACCAGGTTGGTATCGTAGAGACAAAGCCACGACTAATTCTATCTGCGATGGATTGAATCCGGAGCGGCTCAGTCGAAATAATCAGCCTTCACAGCGCCAGATCTCTCCGTGATTTAACAGTGCTGTGAGGAAGCCATTTCACAGTAACTTGTGTGGAACATAACCTGTTCTCTCGTTTCGTTCTCGAGCCCACGTCCCTCAAGAAATTCCGGCACGTGACGTACACGCGAATCAGAACCGGTTCCTGACCAGAACCCTCATCCTCACCAGGCCTCCTCGTCTCAGTCAGCTCCTGCCACGCTGCGAGGACCTCCTCAGTGGCCTTCTTCCGTATGACTTGTTCCACCTCGGCCAGCTCGACATCCTTCGGTTGGATCCGGTGCTGCTCTCGGAGATGCTTGCCAAGTGCGAGGAGTGTTCCAGGCGTGGAGAGTCGGCAGAGGTGACAGGTAAACCGAATACAATTCTTATCTTCTTCACGAAGCGAGTCCACCTGGTGCTCTGGGCCCATCGTTGAAGAACTCTCGGACCCACGAGGTGTGACGAGCGACAAATAAATGGGTCGTTGCTTGACCTTGTACCATGCATTCAAGGGGGCGGATATTTTTTCTTCTGATGGTTTGGGATCACCATGAAGGGTCGACTTACGGCACGCCACTAGCTTGTCTTCTTCAGCGCTTGGGCGATGCGGTTGATGGTGTCTTGGAGGACTGATCCTTCGAGCAGGATGGGATCATGCGGCACCCGCCAAACCGGTTCTAACGGGGCCGGGTCGGTTCCAAGGCGAGGAATCACATGCCAGTGGAGATGGGGAAGCTGATTCCCAA
Organism: Nitrospira sp.; assembly: GCA_016715825.1. Classification (NCBI taxonomy): domain Bacteria; kingdom Pseudomonadati; phylum Nitrospirota; class Nitrospiria; order Nitrospirales; family Nitrospiraceae; genus Nitrospira; species Nitrospira sp. The sequence goes on from JADJXO010000003.1 coordinate 188,110, forward strand.
GGAGTTCATAGTTGATCTTCTTGGCTTGGTAGACCTCAGACAGAACGTTGGCCACAAGGGTGACCTCCTCGATCAACTGAATACGCTCGGGGGGTGCTAGGTGGAATAACTCAGTGGCGTGACGTTGAAAAACCACGACGGTCCATCCAGGGAAAAACTGGTCCTCGTGAAGGTAGGCTTTGGACAATCCGAGATCTGCGATAAAATAGTCTGGTCGAGGCCAGGTTCCCAGGCAGGCCTTGCAAGTCGGATCGCTCATGGGTGAGTCGCTTTCTTCCATTCTTCTTGCGTCAGGACTCCCTTCTTGATCAGCAACTGAATGAGCGTATCGAGCGTTTTCTGATTCGTGGTTGACGACGATGTCTTGGCTGGAGACGTGGTTGTAGCGGAAGACTCAGTCCGCTTGACTTCTGGAGGAGGTCGTTTCTGTCCAAGTACTTTGAATTGAGGAGTGAAGACTGCCACATAGTCTCGATTTCTTATCCGGACGGAGGCCGGGCTGCTGACAGCCTGGGGGAGGAGATCCGGTACATTCCCTGCCCGAATGTGGAAGAAGGGTTTACCGTCGTCGGTGTGACCGTCTTGGTCCAAAATGTCGAACCGTTTTAAAAAAGATTCGCCCGTGAGGCCTTCTCGGTCATCACCGGCGAGGTTGGTAATCTTGTCGAGTACGATCATCAGAGAATCGGCGATAAGGGTATCCGGTGAGAGGTTCCTCACGCTCACGTCATAGCGATACTCGCTGGTGAAGTTGTCACGGCCCTTCAGGGTGACAGTCACATGGGTGTTCCCTGTTAAATCCGTCAGCTGGTCGAGGGGGTTGGCGAATGTGATCGTTGCATGAATGAAGATCGTAGCAGTTGTGAGCAGGTAACAAGGTCTTAGGAAAGCCCGCATGAACGCCTTGCCTCACGGTAACGACATCGTCTCAGCATAGCAAAATTGGTGGGATTCGGCGAGGAATCGGCATGAGGTTCCTTGACACCTCATTTGGACCGACGATATTCTCCCGCTGATTACATCAGGCCACTCAGGGATCTATACCTATGATGATGTCGGATTCTTCTCAGGTGAGGCCGTTGGGAGTCTCGCGCCCACTGGTCAACGAACTCATGAAGTTCTATGACTATCCCCATCCGCATCACCCAAAACGAATTATCCGTGGCTATGATCGTCCGCATGCCCTGCGAACAGCACGGATGTGTGTTGCTGTCGCGAACCGCTTAGGGCATCCTGCCGATCGAGTCCAGCGCTATCATGTTGCTTGTCTACTGCACGATCTGGGCCGTGCCGGACTCGATCGACAACTCTTTGGAACTATTTGGTCTTGGGCGAAGCAACGGGGTATTCCAACAAGACCTCGTGAATGGCGCGCCATTCACCCAGGGACCACTTATGGACGTGAGACGGAAGCCTTCGTGTCCCTGTATCGCCGGGATCTTGAAGCATCCGGTGTGTCTATGGATGCTTGGGCGATTGAACAGATCGAAATGCGCCTTGGCTATGCTCGCCGTCTTGCTAGGCGATTGCGGGTTGTGAGGCCCGCACTCAAGAAGCTTGGTGTTGGATGGGAGCCTTGGATGCAACAGGTGATGTTGTACTACTATTATCCAGAACGGCTGAGCAAAGCCAAAGTCTGGGTGAAGCAACTGGCAGAAATCCTCGTCGCGTGTGAGCAGTTTGAAGCCTATAGTAACCGGCGACGGGGGCAGGATTACTATGCTCGAAAAAAGGAAAGCTTACCGGAGGCCTTTGCCTATCTTGAGAAACTGGAACACGAGGGCATTCTCAGCAGCGAGGTGTTGACTGCCGTCCGGTTGTTGTCAGCTGAAGGGGCGTTCGATGCTGTTTTGATGGAGGCACGGGGGGAGCCGCTGACGAGAAGCGACCGCCGCTATCTTCGTCGGTTCAAAGGTGAAAGCGTCTAATGGCTGTCCGAACCGTCCTATTGACGATCCGCATGACCGGTGGGACGGACATGCAAAATATTACACAATCCGTGGCCGAGGCCGTCGCGTCCTCGAGTCTTCGAGACGGAATTGTGACGGTCTTCGTGAAACATACGACTGCCTCGATCATGATTATCGAGGATGAACCAGGGATTCGCGTCGACACCAGAACGTTCTGGGACCGCGTCATCCCTCCCGACTCTCGCTGGCAGCATAACACCCTCAATCCCGGGGAGGACAACGGCCACAGCCATCTTCGAGGACAGCTCCAGGGGCCCTCGCTCACCATCCCCTTTGCATCCGGCACCCTTCTTCTAGGAACGTGGCAACAAGTCGTCCTGGTCGATTTTGACACCCGTTCACGAACGCGTGAATGTATTGTGCAGGTACTGGGTGAATAGGCTCCTACGATTCGTCACGCTCCCCCTGCTATGCAGTGTGGCCGTTTCGTTGCCGGTCGCGTGGTCCGGTGAGTGGGGCAAGCCTCTTGGTGCGGTCTACGATGGCCCGGAGGGTAAGCCTCGCCCCGTGACTCCGGCACCGGCCGAATTAGGGCCTGACGAACGGGCGACTACGGCCGTCTTTGAACGCGCAACGAAATCGGTCGTCTTCATCGCGAACACCGCCATACAGCGGGATTTCTGGTCCCTCGACATGATGGAGGTGCCTCAAGGGTCGGGATCAGGCTTCATGTGGAACCAGCAAGGCCATATTGTCACGAACTTTCATGTCATTTATGGAGCCAATTCCATCAAGGTGACGTTGGCGGATCGCACCGAGTACCAAGCCAAGGTGGTCGGAGCCGATCCTGATCATGATTTGGCGGTACTTCAGATTCAGGTGCCGGATCATCCACTCGAGCCGTTGGCAATCGGTTCTTCTCATGACTTGCGTGTGGGGCAAAAGGTGCTCGCGATCGGAAACCCGTTCGGGCTCGACCATACGTTGACCACGGGAGTCGTGAGTGCGTTGGGGAGGACGATCAAATCGATGTCCAATCGCACGATTGAAGGGGTGATCCAAACCGATGCGGCGATCAATCCGGGGAATTCGGGTGGCCCCTTGCTCGACAGTGCCGGGCGATTGATCGGTGTGAACACGCAAATCGTGAGTCCAAGCGGCGCCTATGCAGGGATTGGATTCGCTGTCCCTGTCGACACCGTCAACCGTATTGTCCCGGAACTCATCAAGCATGGGAAGCTCATTCGTCCTGGCTTGGGTGTCTCACTGGTTCCCGATGCCATGGCGAAACGGTGGGGAATTAAAGGGTTGATCATCGGGAAGGTGACCAAGGGTGGGCCGGCTGATCGCGCGGGTCTAAAGGGTGCGCGCGAAACCACGGCCGGCCGGATTCAGCTCGGCGACATCATCCTGTCGGTCGCCCGGAAACCGATGAACACCGTCGACGATCTGATGGACGTGATGGAGGAACACAAGGTCGGTGATCATGTGATGGTGGAGATCCTCCGGGGAAGCGGCAGGAAAAAGTGGCGGTCACTCTTCAGGCCGTCAATTAGCACAACGGCAATTCAGAACAGGCGTATGGTAGGATCATCGGGACTAGCTGCTTCACGGAGGATTCATGAGTGATCACAGAGTTTCCGATCATGGTGAGCCTACCCATCAGGGCAATGCCGCTTCGCCAAACAGAGGGACCGATCCGCTTGAATTGATCGAGCAATGTTTGGCGTCCTTCCCAGAGAGTGATCCTCGTCAAAAGCTACTGTATACGTTGCGTCACGCGGTGTTGCTCTCCCCAGGCCGCCTCTCAGCAACGCGAACTTGAATTCAAAAAGGTCAGTGATGTAGTAGCCAAGCTCACGGCGCCGGCGAATCGTATCGGTACCTTGCTCGATCTCCCGGGCGAAGGGCTCGCCCGTATCGTGGTCGGTGGGGCCGAGTACTATGCCAATGTGGACCCTCGTGTTCCTGAACCAGATCTCAAGGTTGGAACACAGATTCTGGTGAACGAAGCCTACGCGGTGATTAGGACATTGGGCTACGACCGAAACGGGCCCATCTTGAAACTGGCCGAGGCGATGCACGACGGGCGATTACGGTTTGAACAGGACATGGGCCGACAATCATTGGTCTTGCAGCGATCGACTGATTTGATCGGAGTGGAGCTTAAGGCGGGGGACGAAATTCGAATCGATCCAAGCCATCGTGTGGCCATCGAAAAACTGGGAGATCGTAAAGCCAGCCGACACGCGCTCGATGAGACGCCGACAGTAACCTGGGAGCAGATCGGTGGACAGAGCGAAGCGATCGCCGCCATCAGAAAGGCGATCGAATACCCGCTGCTGCATGCGCAGACTTTTGAACGGTTCAAGTTTTCACAACCAAAGGGCTTTTTACTCTACGGTCCACCAGGGTGTGGGAAGACGCTTATTGGTCAAGCGGCGGCGGGAAGTCTTTCCAAGTTGGTAAGCGAATCTGATCAGATAGGATCTTCGAGTGCCGACAATCGACCGCCGGTAACGAGTGGAACGTTTCTTCATGTGAAGGGGCCTGAAATCCTCAACATGTGGCTCGGCGAATCGGAACGGATCGTTCGCGATCTCTTTGATCAGGCTCGCGCGAGGCGCAAGAACGGCGCCCTGCCGTTCATTTTTATCGATGAGGCCGAGTCGATTCTGGGAACCCGACGCGCGATGCGATCCTTCAATATTTCCAATACGCTTGTTCCGATGTTTTGCAGCGAGATGGACGGGATTGAGTCGTTGCGAGATGTCGTGATTATTCTGGCCTCCAACCGACCAGACTTGATCGATCCGGCGGTATTGCGTCCCGGTCGTATCGACCGCAAGATTAAAGTGAGTCGGCCGAACAATGACGCGGCGGCCCAGATTCTCAAAGTGTACTTGACTGAGGACCTACCGCTGGACACAGGGTTGGTCAAAGAACGAGGTGGCGAGCACGCCCGAGCGGTGGCGTCGCTCGTCGAAGAGGTTATCGAGTCCATCTTCCAGCGAACGGTGGATAATCGGCTTCTCTCGATCAGGATGAGAAGCGGTCAAACCAAGGTTCTCTACCGCGGCGATCTCGTGAGTGGCGCCATCTTGGCGTCGATCGTTCAACGTGCCAAAGAAAAGGCGATCGACCGCACGATTCAGTCCGGCCAACCGGCAGGATTATTGGCCAGTGACGTGCTCGATAGTGTCTCTGAGGAGTTCAGAGAGGGCGACATGTTACCACCTGACGATGCGGCAGAAGAGTGGCTCAAGCTTCTGGATCATCACCCTGAACAGGTGGTCGGAGTTTCTTCGTTCCGGCGTGGTCGCCAAACGGAAGAGCGAATCCTCAATCAAATTATTTGATGATGTGACGTGTAAACGGTGACACGCTGCTTGACCTGGTACTGCAGACGAGAGTGATCAACGGTTCACGGTTCCTTTTGTACCTGTAAGAAACCATGCGCCTTTTTGGCATCGAAACTGAGTACGGGATCACGAGGGATGACGTAGCGGAAGTCGATCCGGTCGTCGAATCCATGGAATTGGTGCGGGCTCATCTGGAAGCCTCATTTAAGCGACGTTGGGATTACGCCGGCGAAGATCCGCATGAAGATGCCCGTGGGTTTCGTGTCTCGGGCTTGCAACAGGATCGAGAGGAAGATGAGTTTGCAACACGTGATGCTCATCGTCCGTTTTCCTTCCATGACATGAAGAGTGACCTCGTGTTGCCCAATGGGGCCCGGTTTTACAATGACCACACCCATCCAGAATATTCCACACCCGAGTGTCGGACACTCAAAGACCTGGTGGCTCAGGATCGCGCGGGCGAACGCGTCCTCCTACGTGCCGCCCAGCGGCGCAATAAGGTCCTGGGTGGAGATCATGTCCGACTCTACAAGAACAACACGGATTTCCACGGACACAGTTATGGTTGTCACGACAACTATCTCGTCGCACGGTCTATTCCCTTTCCCAATCTCGTCGCCGGGCTGGTGCCGTTCCTGGTGAGCCGTCAGGTTATCGCCGGTGCGGGGAAGGTCGGGACTGAAGCACAGGAGTCGGGATATGTTCCAGGACGGTATCAACTCTCTCAACGTGCCGACTTTATGGAGGCGGAGTTAGGCGTCGATACCATGCACAATCGGCCGATTCTCAATACGAGAGATGAGCCCCATGCGGATCGTGAGAAATATCGCCGCCTCCATCTCATCATCGGTGATGCGAACATGTGTGAGTATGCGACGGCGCTCAAGGTTGGGACGACACAGCTGGTTCTGGATCTCATCGAACGTGGTGCGGCACCGGTGTGTGAACTCGATCACCCTGTGACCGCGGTGAAACAGTTGTCGCGCGATCCTGACCTCAAGACGGTCGTCACGCTTAGAGATGGCCGGAAACTCTCGGCATTGGATATTCAGGAATTGTTTTGCGAATCCGCGAGCCGGATATTTTCAGGTACCGACGAAGAGATTGATTGGTTGTTGAGAGAATGGTCCGAGGCCTTGAGCCTGTTGTCGCAAGACCGCTCACGGTTGGTCGGCAAATTGGATTGGGTGACCAAACAGTGGTTACTCGAGAGCTTTATGCGGGAAGAGCAGATTGGTTGGGATGATCCTTGGTTGGCCAGCTTAGACTTGGAGTATCATAATGTACATCCCGAACAAGGTCTTTACCTGGGATTGGAAGCCGAAGGAAAAGCATGGCGGATGACCACCGACGAAGCGATCGAAGAGGCTATGTGGAACGGTCCAACAGATACCCGTGGCGGATTGAGGGGGCTTTGTGTTCAGCGGTTTCCTGATCAGATCAAGTCGATGCAGTGGGAGCGCATTCAGTTTACCGGCGGAATACGTTCTCGTAGTTTGGACATGGGAGATCTCTTCGATCCGAAAGAAGTTCGAGAATGTGCACATATCTTTCAAGTGGCCAGCTCGCCGAGTGACGCGTTGGCGGCGTGGAGTCACAGAAAGGATAGGGCGATATGAACCAGAGTACGATGCCGGAACGCCGTGAAGGACCGGTCGATCCCATGCCTCAATCACCTCGTCCTGAAGAGGGAGGTGGGCCACGACGCCAGGAGACTGGGTCGCCGGAGAAGGAGAATCTCATGAAGCGGATGCGCAAAGTCGATCCGAAACAAGCGGAGCGGTACCGGCAACGGACAGGGGAATAAGCTGAAGCGTAAAAAGTGATGGGTAGAACGTTGGTGAGGAATGCGGCTATTCGGCAAGCCATAAACCTTATACTTTTCACGTGTCACCTTTCACGGGGTAACAATGGGCATGCAGGGCGATTTCTATCAAGTGTTGAAGGAACAAGGATATGTGTTGGGAGTGTCGGGGGAGGCCGGAGCACATCAGCACCTGACAACCGCGACCACGATCCTCGCGTTCAAGTACCTTGACGGTGTTTTGGTCGCAGGAGATCGTCGTGCGACAGCCGGCAATTTGGTGATGTACGACCGTACCGACAAGGTGTTGGAGATCGACCGCCACAGCGTCATGGCGATCGCCGGAGTACCGGCTACGGCGTATGAAATGGCGCGCATCCTCGAACATTCTTTCAAGTACTACCGGCGAACGCAACTACAGGAACTCAGTTTTGAGGGAAAGCTGCGAGCGCTCTCCAAGCTGCTGAAGGAAAATATTCCTGCAGCCTTAGCCGGCACCGGGGCCGTCGTACCGATTTTTGCCGGCTACGATTCCGAACACGATGCCGCCAAGATCTATTTCTATGACATCCTCGGTGCGGAATTTGAAGGAGTCGAATACGCGGTATCCGGATCCGGCTCACCGACCATTCGCGGCATCCTTCATTATGTGAATACATGGGGAGAACAGCCACTGAGTGAGATGCCTGAGGAACAGGCGACTGTGCAGGCATTGCGGCTGTTGACCAGTGCTGCGGAATTCGACAGTGCAACAGGCGGGGTTAATCGCGATGCCAATCTTTATCCGGTCGTCAAGTTCATCACGACAGCCGGCGTGAGGACGATACCGGATTCTCAGCTCCGGTCGCTGTTCGAATTGAATGTTTGTCGAGGTCTGTAAGGATCATTCCAGATGTATGAAGAACCGTATCGATGGATCGAAGCGATAGGAAATCGTCGACAGTATCTCGATGGTCAGTTTCGACAAGGGAGTCCGGTCATCGGAATCGGGTGGGACGCGGGCATTTTGCTCATGACCACAAGCAAGGGAACGCCCAAGTTGTACGAAATCTACGACCGTCTTGCCTTGGGTGGGATGGGGCATCCGGCTGATCTTGAGAAGCTGCGCTTCCATCTCTTGGAAATGGCGCACGTGGAAGGATTCAATCGCTCGCCGTCTGATGTGACAGGGGGCCGCATAGTGAAATATGGCATTGCACCGGTGATTAAGCAGGCGTTTGAAGAGGTGTTCAAAGCCCCTTTCATCGTGAAGATCTTGTTAGCTGAGCTCGGCCAGAAAGTCGAGAAAGATCGTTTTTTAACGGTCAACTTTGACGGGACCTTCGAAGAGAAGAGTCAGTACGCGGTGCTGGCGGCTTCACCAGCGATCGAGCAGGAGATGGCGGCGTATTTGCGGCAACAGTCCGTCGTCTCTTTGGAACAAGCCGTCAATGTGGCGGTGTGCTCCTGGGCTGTCGGGGATCGAGCGCAACGTCAGACACTCGAAGAATCCAGAGATCAGCTTAAAGGTCAGGATGCCCCAGCTCGGCTTGCAAGCGATTCTGACCTGCTGTATGAGCATATACGTCAATGCATGCATGGCATGACGATCGAATGCGCCCTGCTTGATCGTCATGTGCCAGTCTCCTCGAAATATCGTGCACTTGCGCCTGATGAGCTGGAGCGGTTGTTACCCAACGATCTCGGTCATCCAACCACGTAGTCTGATGTTGAATCGTATTTTCGGCCTTGAAACCGAATATGGCCTAGTGATTCACGAAGATCGGCCCGACCATTCGCCGACCTGGTTTGCCCACAAGATACGCGATCATCTGTTCCATATTCAGCGGCGGGGCGTGCTTGATCTCCATCACAGAGGGCATGATGAACCTCCTGGGAATGGAGGCTTTCTCGCGAATGCCGGTAGAATGTATCTTGATATGGGACATTTGGAGTATGCCTCGCCCGAATGTCATTCGCTCACCGACCTTGTTGCCTCAGACCGTGCTGGGGATCGTTTGTTGCAGCAAGCAATCGAGGATCTTGGCTTTTCCGATCATGTGTCGCTGATCAAAAACAATATTGATCACGAAACAGATGCGACGTTCGGTTCGCATGAGAATTACCTTGTGTCCCGTCGGTTTCCGTTCTCACGGAGAGGCATGGCTCCACTGGTGGCCCATCTTGTGACTCGACAGATTTTCACCGGCTCGGGGCGTGTCGGTTCCGCTGCCCCGCAGGATGCTTGGATTCAGGTGGATCGGTTAATCATTCCGAGGGCTGCCCTGAGCGCCGGCGCGGTGACAAATCTGCCCTTTCAAATCTCTCAACGGGCTGATTTCATCGTGAACGATTTTTTCGAATGGGTACAGCACAATCGGGCGATTGTGAATACGAGAGATGAGCCGTTGGCCGATCCCAATCAGTACCGGCGCATTCATCTGCTGCTGGGTGATTCAAACATGACGGAATATGCGACCGCGTTGAAGTTAGGAACGAGCGGACTGGTCCTGCAACTGATTGAGGAGGGACATGCACCTCAAGAATTGGAAATCGATGAACCGGTCGAAGCGCTCCAGGAGATTTCGCAGGACCAAAAGCGACAGTGGTTGGTTCAACTCCGTTCACGGAAGACGATGTCGGCTTTGGACATTCAAGAACAGCTTCTTGATGCGGCGACGCAGTATTGTAAAGGGCAGGACGAAGAAACAGATTGGGTCCTGACTCAATGGGAAGCGGTGCTTCGAGATCTCCGGGGGGATTATCAGAAGCTCGTAGGGCGTGTGGATTGGGCCTCCAAGCTGTGGCTGTTGGAATGCTTTCGAGAGGCCGAAGGTCTTGACTGGCACGATCCACTGGTGAAGAGTTTGGACCTGGAGTACCATAACCTCAATCCAACAAAAGGACTGTTCTATGGGCTTCTGGAAGAGGGGCGTGTCCCGCGAGTGACAACGGATACATTGATTGGACTCGCCATGGACCAGGCACCTAAGAACACGAGGGCCTATGGGCGGAGTGAACTCGTCAAGCAGCTGCTCGGTTCCTTGTCTGGGAGCGATTCCGAGCCGTTGGCCGATTCAGAACGACTGTTTCCTCCCTATGTCATCAATTGGTCGATTTTCCAGGTGCGCGGTCGGGCGCCGTTTCCCATGCCAGATCCATTCAAAACCTATATTGAAGACGTTCGCACCCACCTTCAGAATGTGATCGCCTAGAACACCAAAATTCAGAAGAGCAGGGTTCTTTCCCGATAATGCAGAGCAGGATGGGTCTCCCCGGGGTTACCGTCCACGGCAACTTCGTTAAACTCCTCTCCCCAAAAAATCTACGATCCGGTTCTCAGCCCAGTAGGAGTCCTCTCCGTTTCGGCTACGATGGAAAAAGCCACAGTGCCCTCCGTAGCGAGGGGCCACCAGGACGATTTGTGGATTGCGTTGGATTTTCGTATCCGTGAACATGGAGAACGGAATGAACGGGTCATCCTGTGCCGTGACGATCAGGGTGGGAACGGTAATCGCGTCGAGCACGTGGCGCGCTCCGGCCCGATTGTAGTAGTCGGCGCCGTCTCGATAGCCGCCGTCCCTTGCGGTATACCGGTCATCAAACTCGCTGATGGTCGTGATCTGATCAAGTATCGAGAGATCCCATTTACCCGGGAACAGAGCCGCTTTGCGGCGGAGCCGTGATTTCAATCTCGTCACAAAGTGACGGTGATAAATCCAATTGCGCGGCTCTTCCAGCGCACGGGCGCAGATTGTTGGATCAATGTTTGGACAGACAGCGGCCACTCCAGCGAGGGCCGGCATGCTCTGCCCGCTTTCTCCGGCGGCCTTAAGAACAAGGTTTCCGCCCATGGAATACCCAACCAGCCAGATACGGTCGAGACCATCGTGGTGAATGAGCTCGTCGACGATCGCGTGATAGTCCCCGCTTAAACCACTGTTATAGAGCGTTGGCGAAAGATGTTCTGTTCCCCCGCAGGTGCGTTGATTCATACGGATAATGTTGAACCCGATCCGATAGGCCTTTGCGGCGATGCCTCGGATGTAGCGCGATTCGCTGCAACCTTCGAGACCATGAACCAAGACCGCCGTTGGAGAGGCGTGGCGATCCATTTGCCAGTGGCAGTACCCTTTCACTTGTGTATGCGAAGCGACCCTGAACAACCGTTCTTCCTGGGGCAATCCAGTCAGTGACGTATCCCTTGGCCAGTAACGAGGTACGAGGGTCATGAGATGCGCGTTGTGGAGAGGAAACGGAGGGTTAAAGGATGAGGTGAGTTCTGTCATGGTGTAATGGATCAAGGGAGTCAGTATGGTAGGGTGTGGTCCGTCACGGTATGGATCTCACGGGAAACCTGTTCGTCGCCTTTACTGAGCTGGTACAGAGAAGAGATCAAAAGTACAAGCATATCGCTATTCTAAAGGAGGAAACATGCTCACGGCTATCGGGGATGTGATGAGACGCTGTTATGAGAGAGGATGGATTACGACTAGAGACGGCAATATCAGTATGAAGAAACGAGAAGGGAAGTATCTCTATATCACCCCATCGGGTTGGCGAAAGACGATCGTTCATCCTGAGCATGTGATAAGGCTTGAGATCGTCAGTGATCCAGTGACAGGCCTGAAGATTCCGAAGGTGGGGGCAGAACAGAAACCCTCAGGCGAATTGTGGATGCACTGGAACCTTCAGCGGGATTCAAAGAAAACAAGAACCGTCGTACACGTGCATGCCACGCATGTTGTGGCGGCGATCTATGCCGGGATTGACCTCCAGGCTATCAGTGCGGAATTCCCTGAAATCTCGCGATATACGAGAGTGGGGCCAACCGTTTCTGCATTTCCGGCGCTGTCGCGTCAATTGGCGGACGCCACGGCGGAGTGTTTGGGAGTTCGTGAAGACGGGACACTTGCGTTCGATATCGTCGGGCAGGCGAATCACGGAGTCTGTGCCGTAGCCATGGATCCCTGGGCAGCCTTCGAGCACATTGAACGGCTCGATCATATCTGCGAGATCGTCCTGAAAAGTGGGATTGGTGCCCGAAGAGCAGGCTGATTAACCATTTCTACGGATGAATCCCATATGAATTGACCTAGGCGTGATTGGGCATCAGGTGAGGGAATTTTGATACGCTGGCTCCCCGGGCAGGACTCGAACCTGCGACCAGCCGGTTAACAGCCGGCTGCTCTACCAACTGAGCTACCGGGGAACAAGGATTTATCTGAAAGAGAAATGTATTCTAGCAAAACTTATTGTGGAATAGGGAAGTTTTTAAATGTCGAAATCGTCTGTTTCATCGTCGTCTGACGTCGCGTCAGTATTGCCTTTTGCCATCGAGGCGTAATGTTTAGCCCAGGTCAAATACAGGTTTCCGCTGTCTCGCATCGTGTCGGCAGCTTTCATAAGCTTTTCTGCAAGCTCGGGGTCTTTGCCCGTTGCGTGGATCAACGTCGCCTGTTGCTCGATGGCGACTGGGTATTGGTTGATCAAGGCAGCAATATCAGCCAATAGTTCGTCGAGGGTGTTATCTTCGCTGTCCATCCCGTGGCTCCCATGGTTGCAATAAAAAGCCCCATAGCGAGGGCGCTATGGGGCTTTTTCAAGTCCAGCCTGACTGGCTAGCCTTGATAGGCTTGACCGAGTGCAGCTGACTCACCCTTCTTGGTCATCAGTTGTCCCGTAGCACTGACGGCCTGCATGCTGATGGCAAAATGTTTGGCTGCGTCACAGACGATCACACAGAGCTCGCAACCTTTGCAGCGATCAATCGTGACTTCCGCAACCATCTTACTAGTATTCAAGTCCAGGCAGTTCGCCTCCGGGCAATACATGATGCAGAGACGGCATCCCTTCTTGGCGGTACACTTTTCATCGATGACTTGCGCAACATTATACATGCAACGTCATTCCTTCTCTTAAGCAGCGACAGCTGGATTTCCGACTCGCAGCTCAACCTTGTTCTTGTCGGCCCATTCGCTGGCAATTTCGTACGCGGCTTTCACGGTGGCCAAGTTCTTGGCCAACAGCATTTCCTTCTTGGCAAATTTCTTCTTGATGGCCTCGTCCAGTGAAGCAGTTCCTCCTGAAGCCACAAACTTTTTCCCAAAGCGTTCCTGGAGCGCCCCATCAAGGGCTTCCATCGAGACACACTTGGTGATACCCGACACGGAGCCGATCATCGCCATATTCGTCGATAGCTCAGTGCCAGCCACTTCAATGGCTAACTCGGTGCCCGCGATGTAGAATACGGCCACGTTTAACTCTTTGAGCCGCTCCACATCCTCGTCGGACAACAACGGTTCGGCAGAGTTGATAACGACGACACCGCCTTCCTTGACTCCAGAATAAAAAGGCATGGTGTAACTTTTCCCCATGGTGATGACCTGGGGATGAAAGACTTGAATGACATCGGGAAACACTAATTCCCCGCGGTCATAGATCCGCTCGATACCGATCCGACAGTAACTCTCGGCCGGTGCCATACGCTTCTCAGCACCAAAGAATGGGTTGGAAATAGAGAACTTACCGTCCCGGTTGGCAGCCATGGCTAAGACGTGTGCGGCAGTAACCGCACCCTGTCCCCCTAAGCCGGACATCCGGATATTCAATCGTCTTTTTATCATATCGAACCTCCGGTCTAATTACGCTGTTGCTTGGCCCGCCAGCTGCTTGGCGGCGGCTTTTCGTTCCTTGTCCTTTGCCGCTAACTCGGCAAGCAATTGTTTGGCTGGTTCGCTGACGTATTCCTTATAAGCGAACCGTTCGGTCGGCTTTTCAGAATCGCGCATTTCTTGTAAGCCTTCCATGCTGTTCTTGCCGATCTCCAATATACAGGGCGTGTACAACTGTAGGTAGGTTGGCCCAATTTCACGAGCAATATGCACGGCGTTACGGATGACTTTTTCGACGAGCGAAGGTTTGCTGACCGTGCAGTTCACAACATAGTGGCAGCCGGACTCCCGGGCGATTTCAGGCAACCGCACTTTTTCGAAGAGCTTTCCGACTGGTGCCATCTTCGCGACAAAGCCCTTCTGCATGAGTCCGCTTTCCTGGCCACCGGTGTTGGCGTAGAGTTCATTATCGAAACAAATGGTCGTGAATTTTTCCTGACGGAACCAGGCCTGCAAGGTCATGTCAAGCCCGATATCCACAGTCGCGCCGTCTCCGGCTAGGACCACGACATCTTTTGTCCGGTCCGGGAATCGAACACTCAAAGCACGTTTCAGACCGGACGCGATGGCGTTCTGGTTGCCGAAAAGAGAGTGGATATTATGAACAGCGACCATCGGGAAGACCAAGCTTGTACAACCAGTTGAGCCGACCATGACAGTATCTTCTGGATTCGGGAGGGAAGCGAGAATGTATCGGAAGGCCATAGACTCTGGACAGCCAGCGCACAGCGAGTGTTGCTCGATGAGCTCTTTCGATGTTCCGATGTCTTTCCACCCTCGATCCTCTTTGCCATATGTGGAGCTCTTGACGAGGTCTTGATAGTCTGACGGCATGATGTCGAAAAGATCTTCAGAAATTTTTATTTTCTCTTTGCTCATATAAATCTCCTCAAAGTCGCTCGTGGGAGCGACCGTGTTTGAGTTGTATGGTACTCAGCTTCCACGACCAGCCATGACAAAGGATTTGTGGAGTCCTAATGTCGTTTTGATCTCGTTGACAATGATCTCTGGTGGCATGGTCATGCCTCCGCAAACATGCGGGCCAGCGTGTACACGCTCATGGTTGGGAATGGTGGCCTTGATTTCTTTGGCCAGCCAACCGGTTACGTTAAATTCTGGGACAAAAATGTGCTTAGCATTCTTCGTGGCCTCCCGGATCTCTTCTTCCGGCCAAGGACGAAGGGTTTTCACCTTTACGAGGCCGCACCGCACGCCTTCTTCTTCCAGGAGGCGGATGGCTTCTCGCCCCTGAGACACGGCCGTACCGGAAGCCACGATCATGATGTCAGCATCGGTATTTTCGGTGTCGATCAGGCCATCGAGCCAATGGATCGAATGTTTTCGGGAACGTTCCACCGCGGCCCAGATTTCTTGTTGCCAGCTGGCGTGCGTCGCATAACTGATGTAGTTGCTCTTCATCACAAAGGGATCACGCATCATGCGGACCGGTGGGCATTCCATGTCCATGCAGGGAACGGGCGAGCGATACGGATCGTACGGCGGCAAACACATATCTGCCGGTGTCAGGTTTACGACGTCTTTTGTATGCGTGACGAAAAATCCATCGCAGCAGAGGGCCAGTGGGAGGTGCACATCAGGCTCCTCCGATACCATGTAGCCTTTAAGAATCCAGTCGAAAAAGTCCTGTGCGGTTTCTGCATGCCACACCAACATGCCAGTGTTCAACAAATAGGCAATTTCCAATGTGTCTGGCTGGATCGATAGGGGTGAATTGATCCCACGGCAGGTGACAATCATTTGGATCGGCAACCGTGCACCGGACCACATCGGGAAGTTTTCCATCGCACGCATGGTGCCCGGTCCGGCCGTCGTCGTGAATACGCGGGCTCCTCCAAACGCGGCACCGGCACATTGCGACATGACGGCGAATTCGCTTTCGCCTCGGAAGTAGTCGCCGATATAACCTTCGGCAAAAAGTTCGCCGATCAAAGCGGCAGCTTCGCTCTGGGGCGTGATGGGATAGGCGATCATGACATCACAGCTCGCCCGCCGGAGCGCTTCCTTGATGACCTCGCTCCCCGTAAAAAACGATGGAGTGCGCGGGGCTTCATTCATCATTTTCCAGGTATCAGTAAAAGTCTGTCCCTTTTTGTTCTGCGTTCCGATGACTGACCGTGTATCTGCCATGGACTAGCTCCTTTCACTCTTTACGGAATCTCAAACGACTAGTTCGAGGCTCCACTCTTGGCTGATGTCAGCCGTGGTTGGACCGTCCCTTTCAATTTTCTCACCCAATCGGCCAATTTCATAATCTTTTCTACGGATGCGTCGCGAAACGAGAGCATCGCGTCTTCATGGCCAGCTTGGGCGCACATTGCGATCGTATAACAGGAGGTTCCCCCTCTAATGATTTTCAGCGAGAGGTTTGCTTGGTGGCAATGCACACCAACGAACATGCAACAGTCGATCTTGTTATGCCAGATGGTCAAATTCGGGTGGTTCGGATTGATTTCGACTTCGGGGTCAATCTTTGGATACTTCGGCCGGTAATCCGGCATCGGGATCAACATGGGACTTTGTCCAGGTTGAACGCATTCCTTTAGTGTGTTGTAAAGCTGCCGAATTGCGGCGGCCTTCTTGGCGGCCTTCTCATTCCAAGCCCATAAGACGAGGGGGCCAGGGAAGATGGTCGGGACTTTGGCCATCAGGAATTGCTTGGCCGCCTCTTCATAGGCCTTTTCTTCCGAAGCGATCACGCCGTTAATGTGGGCTTCCCCAGGATTCGGCAATCGAATCCCCATGCTTGCGGCGGCTGGTGGGAGAAAGTGTTCCGGTCCTGGCAGCACACGATAATCACTCATCACAATATCCTACACTCCGAGAAAATTAAGGTTAATGAAAATACAATCAACTACGGTACTTTAAGGTGTTTCCCTGTTGTTCCGCAACATCTCAGAAGGCCCACCTTGAGGAGATTTCGGGCCAAGATTTGCAGAGAGTTTAGGTCCTTTGTCCCCACTCAACAGTTGTGACGTAGTGAGGCGTGGTTAACAAAGCCCTTCGCATTATAGGTATTGCTCTTTTGGATTGTCAAATCAGTCACTGAACATATGCGGGATGGCTGCCTACCACAGCTGTCCGGAAGAAATCCAAAATGAATGACTGAATCCCGGTAAGGAAACTGATCAGGGCAGTTGTTCGCAGGCCTCTGTCGCCCCGAGCCTGCACGCATGTTCATAATCGTCTTTTGCCAAGCGTCCCTGGAGTTGGTCATGGTACAGTTTGGCTCGAGCCAGGAGAGCAGGCCTATTCGCAGGGTCTGCTCGCAGGATCGCGCTGAGATCATCGATCGCCAGCATCGGCCGCTTCAATGTCTTGTAGATCTCACTTCTCAAAAAATAGGCTTCCTTTTGGTAAGAAAGCCAACTGTCCGAAATAGAGGGGAGCAAGCACTTTTTCAAGGTTGTAAGGGCGGAGCTCCACTGTTTCAGCTCGACGAGCTTACGGGCCTCAGCGGTATACAGAGTAATGAGACGGTGACGGGCGAGGTCGAAGAAAGGATTTAATTCAAGGGCTTGTTCGAAAAACTGGGCTGCTTGTTCAGAGCGATTCAGCCATGTATTGACGTCGCCTTGCCCAAGAAGTACCCAGGCGTTGTGGGAATCCATGAGGAGGGCGCGGTCGAAATCCATCCGTGCATTATCAACATACTCGGAGTATTCGCTGGGCCTGGATCGATTCGAATACGCAGCCGATGCGAGTCTAAGATAGGTCTGGCCTCGTATGATCAGGGGCTCGATGGAATGGGGGTCTATCACCGCAGCCTGTGAGACCAAGTCAAGTTTCTTGGGAAGATGTTGGGTTGACAGTGCTTTCTCGACTAACCTCTGGGCTTGTTCACGAGCACCATGCGTGCGACTAGCCGGCTCGATATGAAGCGTTCGTACCCCAGAACGACGGGACCTCAGCTCGTCAAGTTGATTTTTGAGCTCCGCATTTTCCTTTTGGAGACGGCGAAAGTGATCAGCCAGTCGTTGCTCAGCCTGCCACCTTTGGATTGCAGCCTGGAGATGGTCTAGGTCGACTACTGCACGAATACGCACGTAGAAACTTGGTCGATCATCTAAAAAGGAACGGCGTGCTTCCAGGATCTCCGTTCTGGTGATCGCTGCCGCAATGGTTCGTACCTCCAGTGAACTTGTTTGAGTGCTTGTGCCCAGTACGGATCGTTCGAGATCGTGGAAAGTTGATTCGATGTACAGCCCGGCCTCCTCGACGGCTCTCCGTTGCGCCCGCTGGAGTACCCGTTCTTCGGCGATCGCAAGCGTGTCACCATCCCCCATCACGTAGCTCCCCTCGGCTATCACTGTAGTTTGAGAGGCGTTGACGAGAGAAGAAAATCCAAGGAGAACGATGGGAAAACTGACCAGGGTACCTAGGAAAGCAGGCCTCAGGTTCATGGGTAAACTATACCGCTCAGTTGTAGGTTGGACAATGCTGGGAAAGGCAGGTAGCTGAAGGAACCTTCTGGTGCGCGGGTGCAGAGCGGTGTTCAGGGGTTACGGAACTTTTGGTAAAACTTGCATAAATGGATGGACTTCATATCGCTCGTAGACGCCATGAACCGTGTATGGATCATGACGGGCGAACTCCTCTGCTTCTTCCTGTGTCTTGAACTCTAGCACCAACAAGCTTCCAGCTTTGTCGGTAAGCGGGCCAGCAAGGACCACTCGCCCCTGCGTCTCTAGTGGCTCAAGATTACTTAAATGAGCCGACCGATGGACCTTACGCTTGGCTTCCCCTTCAGGACCGTCATAGCCGATGATCACAAACTTCATGTCTTTCTAACTCTCGCGATTGAGGTTTAGGTAGGTGCAGGCTCAGATTGTCTATGGCGATAGACTTGGCTAAGTGTGTTCTTCTTCGATCGGGCAACGATCCTTGTAGCCACTCGTGACTTCGTGCCACCAGCGAACCTCGCTCTCACCCAGTCTCCAGCAAAGATACACGACGCGGCCGTTACGAATATGGGGGAAATCACACAGGCCAAGGTCGATGTCCTTCACGACAACCCCTAGCTCATGGATCGTGTGAAGGTTGGTGCTGATGTCTTGGAGGCTTTTCACATAACGTGCACCAACTGCCGTCCCACCTCCTAGTAGAGCATTTGCCGAAGCTTTGCCGACTTCCTCTCGGGTGCTTATCAGTATGGCCTTACATGTCTGGACAGTCGACAAGTGAGCCTGCAGCTGTGGGATCAGCTGGTTCGCTTCGAACAGGGAGAAGACGCGGTCCGGACTGGTTTCGTTTTCGTCGCGTGCCATCGGGATATCTCTGATACTTGTCAGTTGTCTAACACACTTCAGTTTCACTGAACAACACTCGGGATATTGGAATGTGTCACATGCCTGATACGACAAGGTCAAAATCAAGTTGCCAGTTGACAATCAGATGTTGCCTGGGTATCATCACCCCAACGTTAGATGGGCTCTTATTAGCAAGCTGATTCTCTCCACCTGAAGAATTCAACTTCCGAATCTACTCTCGACCAAAATCTGGTAGCAGTGAGAATGAGTTTGAAGTTAGTTGGCCATCCATCCAAAGGCTTTTCTGAGGCCGTAGACATCGCAAGAACTAGAGACAGCATCATTATTTCTATATATAAAATAAATAGCGAACTTCCATAAGTTTTTCCAACCCAACGGACCAGAATCTAAGCTCGTCACCAACGATAAAATCACGTTTTGCTAATGGTCACTCAGCCTGAGCGAATTACTTTAAACTGAAGCCGAGCCAAAGCTCGAGAGGAGTCGTATGTCAGTAGCTAAGGGGGAAGTAATGCATCTCGCAGAATTGAAGCAGAAATCCATTGCCGACCTGAATGATGTGGCTCGGGATCTGAAAATAGAAGGTGCCGCCAATTTACGTAAGCAAGAGCTCATCTTTGCGATTCTCCAAGCCCAGACCGAAAAAAACGGATCGGTATATGGGGAGGGTGTCCTTGAAACTCTTCCTGATGGATTCGGCTTCCTCCGTGCGCCGGACTCCAATTATCTGCCGGGTCCTGACGACATCTACATCTCTCCCTCACAAATTCGGCGATTTAACCTTCGCACGGGCGACATCGTGTCTGGCCAAATACGGCCTCCCAAAGAAAGTGAACGGTATTTTGCGCTCCTCAAGGTCGAAAAAGTTAATTACGAAGATCCTGAGGTGGCGCGGGACAAGATTCTATTCGACAACCTTACGCCGTTGTATCCCGAAGAGCGGCTTAACCTGGAGTTTGATCGTGAGGAGTATTGCACCCGTGTGATGGATCTGACGACACCAATAGGTAAAGGTCAACGGGGGTTGATCGTAGCGGCTCCTCGTACCGGGAAAACGATGCTGTTACAGGCGATTGCTCGAGCCATCCTAAAAAATCATCAAGAGGTGACGCTGATCGTGTTGCTCATTGATGAACGTCCGGAAGAAGTCACTGACTGGCAGCGACAGGTGAAGGCGGAGGTGATCAGCTCTACCTTTGATGAACCGGCTCAACGGCATGCCCAAGTCGCTGAAATGGTACTTGAGAAAGCTAAGCGGCTCGTCGAACACAAGAAGGATGTCGTCATCCTGCTGGACAGCATCACTCGCTTGGCTCGTGCCTATAACACCATTGCACCACCAAGCGGGAAGGTGCTCTCAGGGGGGCTTGATTCCAACGCCTTGCAGCGGCCGAAACGATTCTTTGGCGCGGCTCGAAATATTGAAAATGGCGGAAGCTTGACCATTATGGCGACCGCGTTGGTAGATACCGGCAGTCGAATGGACGATGTGATTTTCGAAGAATTCAAGGGAACCGGAAACATGGAGGTTCACCTGGATCGGCGTCTTGCGGATAAGCGTCTCTTCCCGGCCATCGATATCAGCCAGTCCGGGACGAGAAAAGAAGAGTTGCTGGTGGATAAAGATCGGCTTAACAAAATGTGGATCCTCCGAAAGGTCCTCAGCCCCTTGGGCACCATGGAGGCGATGGAATTCCTTATGGACAAGATCAGCGGCACCAAGAATAATCAAGAGTTCCTGCAATCGATGAATCGGTAGAGGCGCTTGTATCTTGTGCGCCCTTCAGATAAAGTGTCGCCCCTTAGGAAAGGGGCGGAATCGATTCTCACTCTATTCGGCAAGGAGTCGTAGGTATGCAGAAGGGTATACATCCAGTCTATCGCGAAGCCACTGTTCATTGCGCGTGCGGGAATTCATTCAAGACTCGGACGACCATTGGCAATATCAGTGTGGATATCTGTTCGAAATGCCACCCATTCTTCACCGGAACGCAGAAAATAGTCGACACAGAGGGGCGGGTCGAACGGTTTAAGAAGAAGTACGCGAAGAAGGGCAAGTAGCACACCACCATGGCTTAGGAAGAGACCCTGCTTCGTGTTTGAAGCAGGGTCTCTTTTTTTATGACCGTTCCCAAGGTAGAGGGTGATCGCGTGGAAGCCGTGTTACTGAAAAAGTGGGAGAGTCTTACCTCAAGGTTTCATGAGCTGACCGATCAGCTCATGGATCCGTCCGTCATCAGTCAACCGAACTTGTTGCACAAGCTAAGTAAGGAGCGCACTGACCTGGAGCCGGCTGCCAAATTGTTTGACCAGTACGGTGACTATGTAAAACAGCTGCAAGAGACAAGGCAGATTCTCGCCGATCCTTCAGCCGGGAGCGAACTGCACAAGTTAGCGGCAGACGAAGAGCGCGAGTTGGAGCAGCGACAAGCGGAAATCGAGGAGCGCGTCAGAGATTTTTTGATCCCCAAAGACCCGCGAGACGAAAAAAGCCTGGTGCTCGAAATCCGAGCGGGGACGGGTGGGGATGAAGCGGGGCTGTTTGCCGGTGAGCTCTTTCGGTTGTACGGTAAGTATGCGGAAAAGAAAGGGCTTAAAATTGATACAGTGGAGGCGTCAGAAACCGGCATTGGGGGTTACAAAAACATCGTCGCATTAATTGAGGGCAAGGGAGCCTTCGGTCATTTTAGATACGAGGCGGGTGTACATCGAGTTCAGCGGGTTCCTGTTACGGAAGCAAGTGGTCGCGTTCATACTTCGACGGTTACGGTGGCGGTCATGCCGGAAGTCGACGAAGTAGATGTCCACATTGATTCAAAGGACTTACGGATCGACACCTATTGCTCGTCCGGCGCCGGCGGGCAGAGCGTGAACACCACTTATTCAGCCGTTCGCATCACGCACCTTCCGACCGGCGTGGTGGTGACCTGTCAGGATGAGCGGTCTCAGTTGAAGAACCGGACGAAAGCTATGCGGACATTGCGTGCCAGAATTGTGGAGGCTGAACGGGAAAAGCAAGAGGCAGAGATTGCTCAAAACAGGAAGTCCCAAGTGGGGAGCGGGGAGCGGAGCGAAAAAATTCGGACCTATAATTTTCCGCAAAACCGGGTGACGGATCACCGCGTCGGCGTGACCCTCCACAAGCTGGAATTAGTCATGGAAGGTGACCTGGATGAAATCGTCCAGGCTTTGAAAGCGCAACAGCAGCAGGCAGAAACAGCGAAGGTGTAGTCCGGATGACAGCCATCCTGGAAGATCCAAAAACCGTCGGTGAACTTGTCGCGTGGGCGCGCCGGTCCCTAGATGCGGCTGGAACGGAAAATGTGGCTCAAGAAGCCTTGTGGCTGTTGGCCGCTGCTCTTGAGGTACAGCATCATCTATTGGCCAGCCGAACGGAGCAACCAGTGAGCGTTGAGCAGTTAGTGCGAGCGAAAACGCTGGTGTCGAGGCGTGTGGCGCGAGAGCCCATACAGTATATTTTGGGAACCCAGGAGTTTTGCGGACTCGACTTTGTCGTGAATGCCTCCGTCTTAATCCCTCGACCGGAAACTGAGCTGTTGGTTCAGGTGGTGCTCAAGGAGGGAGGGCTGGTAGAAGGTACGACGCTGGTCGATGTAGGAACCGGGTCCGGGTGCATTGCTGTGACACTTGCCACCATCCTCGATGGCGTCCGAATTCTCGCAGTAGACTGCTCTGCCGACACGTTGGCGGTTGCAAGAAGCAATGCCATGCAACATGGAGTGGGAGAAAAAATCGAATGGCTCAAGGGAGATCTCTTGGATCCTCTGCGTGATCGAAACCTGATCGGAGCAGTTGACGTCATTGTCTCGAATCCTCCGTATATCGCTGAAGGAGCATGGGATCAACTCCAACCCGAAGTACAAAGATTTGAACCGCGAGTAGCCTTGCTTGCCGGGCAGAAAGGGACTGAGTTCCATGAACGATTGTTCCGTACCGGCAAGGAGTTCTTGGCGCCTGATGGGATGCTGGTGATGGAAATGGGGCAAGGCCAGCTTCCGCTCGTGCAACAGGCAGCAGGTCAGGTCGGCGGCTACACAGGTCTGCAAACCGTTAAAGACGAGGCCGGTATCGAACGTGTCATGATCGCCCGGCGTGCAGGTTCGGTATCCGGCCATGGATGAGATTCTTATCAATGGCGGAAAGCGGTTATGCGGAGAAGTCCGCATCAGCGGTGCCAAAAATTCAGCGCTTCCCATCCTAGCCTCGACACTTCTCG
Organism: Nitrospira sp.; assembly: GCA_016715825.1. Classification (NCBI taxonomy): domain Bacteria; kingdom Pseudomonadati; phylum Nitrospirota; class Nitrospiria; order Nitrospirales; family Nitrospiraceae; genus Nitrospira; species Nitrospira sp. The sequence goes on from JADJXO010000003.1 coordinate 211,364, forward strand.
GGAGCGGGGAATGTGTCATCACGAATGTTCCAAGGGTTGTCGATGTATTAACAATGGGAAAGCTTCTGGGAATTCTGGGAGCCAAGGTGTCCCATGAGGGCAATCGCGCGGTCATCCAAACTGGCACGATTCACTGTACCGAAGCCCCCTACGATCTAGTCAAGACCATGCGGGCATCCGTATTAGTGTTGGGGCCATTGCTGGCCCGCTGGGGCGAAGCCAAGGTTTCTCTTCCCGGCGGTTGTGCGATCGGCTCACGGCCCGTCAATCTTCATCTGGCCGGGTTGACCAAGCTGGGAGCCGATATCTCCATAGACCATGGCTATATCACAGCCAAAGCGACCAGGCTCAGGGGTGGACGCATTTACTGTGATACGCCAACAGTCACCGGGACAGAAAATCTCATGATGGCGGCCACACTTGCCGAAGGGACAACGGTGCTAGAAAATGCGGCCAAAGAGCCCGAGATCCTGGATCTGGCCGATTTCCTCATCAAGCGTGGTGCAAGAATTCATGGAGCAGGAACGGATGTCATTACGGTTGAGGGGGTGCGAGAACTGCATGGCGGAGACCACGAAGTGATCCCGGATCGCATTGAGGCAGGTACCTATCTGGCGGCGGCTGCGATCACGCGGGGGGATGTGACGGTCACCCACTGCCGACCGAGCCACCTTGAAGCGGTACTGATGAAAATGCGCGAGGCAGGTGCCGAGATTCGGGAGGAGAAAGACGCGGTGCGCCTCACCATGCCGAACGGCTTGCGAGGAACGGACGTGCGGACCTTACCGTTTCCTGGATTTCCAACCGACATGCAAGCTCAAATGGCTGCGCTGATGAGTCTCGCCGAAGGCACCAGCGTGGTCACTGAAACAGTTTTTGAAAGTCGGTTCATGCATGTGGAAGAATTGCGACGGATGGGAGCCCATATCCGCGTGGAAGGTAATCGGCTCGTGGTGACCGGATGTCAGAAGCTCACCGGGGCTCCGGTCATGGCCTCCGATCTGCGAGCGAGCGCCGGTCTGATCGTAGCGGGGTTAGCGGCAGAGGGGGCCACTCAAGTGCAGCGTGTCTATCATCTTGATCGAGGCTATGAGCGGATTGAAGAAAAGCTCGGGGCGCTCGGGGCCTCTATTCAGCGTCAGCCGGCCGGAGTCGTTTAGTAGGACTATCTCCCATGTTGACGATCGCGCTCTCTAAAGGAAAGCTCATCGACGCCGCGCTCGAACTGTTTCGGCAAGCCGGCTATAGAATTACCGGACTCTCGGGGGAGAGCCGACGGCTGATCTTCGTCAGTCGCGAAAATGAGATGACCTTCCTTATTGTTCGTCCCAGCGATGTCCCGACCTATGTGGAGTATGGCGGGGCAGATGCCGGAATCGTCGGGAAGGACGTCTTGATGGAGCAGGAAAGTAACGTATACGAACCATTGGATTTAGGGTTCGGAGCGTGTAGAATCTCGGTCGCCGCGCGCCAGGGAGAAGACTCGAATGTTCGTCTGTCTTCAAAGGCCCGGATCGCGACAAAATACCCTCGGATCACGGAACGGTACTTTAATAAGCGCGGAATTCCAGTCGAGATCATCAAATTATATGGCTCGATTGAGTTGGCCCCGGTCGTGAGATTGGCAGATCGAATTGTCGATTTGGTCGAAACCGGCGGTACGCTTCAGGCCCATGATTTGGTCGAAGTGGAAGTGATTGCTCAGTCCTCGGCACGGTTCATCGTCAACCGGGCAAGCTTTCGCCTGAAGCAGGAACCGCTGATGGCGTTGATTCGGAAACTCCGAAGTGCGGTGAAGCGTCAAGGCATTAAATCCGGTAATGGCCGTCCGTTGACGGCCGGAAGCCGTAAGAAGAAAGTCGCTCGTTGATGAAAGTTATCACACAAGCAGATCGCAGCTTTCTCCCATCGTTGAAAAAAGCTGCGCTTCGAGGGCGGACGACCGGGGCTGCGGTAGAGAAAACTGTGCGGACGGTCCTGCAGGCCGTGGAGCGCGGGGGCGATAAAGCGGTTCTGCGCTACACCAAGCAGTTCGACAAGATCGTGCTGAAACCTGAAGCGTTGCGCGTGACGTCCGAAGAGATCAAGAACGCCTATTTCCACATCCGAAAAGACGAAGGCGATGCGCTGCGACTCGCGGCTCAGCGGATTACTTCGTTTCATGAGCGGCAACGGACCAAAACATGGATGTATCAGGACGGAGATGTCACGTTAGGCCAGGTGGTGGGGCCTGTCGACTCCGTCGGGGTCTATGTCCCCGGGGGGAAAGCCGTCTACCCCTCATCCGTGCTGATGTGTGCGATTCCAGCCAAGGTTGCAGGTGTCTCTCGAATCGTCATGGTTACGCCTCCACAGAAGGACGGAATCAATCCCTATCTGTTGGTCGCGGCCGATATTGCCGGTGTGACGGAGATCTATCGTATCGGCGGCATTCAAGCTGTGGCGGCACTCGCCTATGGCACGAAGACGATCGACCGCGTCGATAAGATCGTTGGACCTGGCAATATCTATGTCGCAACGGCAAAACGGTTGCTGTACGGCACCGTCGGCATCGATATGGTGGCCGGTCCGAGTGAATTATTGGTGGTGGCGGACGGCGATGCAAAACCTGCTCATGTGGCTGCGGACCTGCTCTGCGAAGCCGAACATGACGAAGACGCCCAAGTATTCCTGGTGACGACCTCTGAACGTTTGGCGAAGGATGTGTCCAAGCTGATTGAGAGTCAGTTGAAGGGACTCCAAAGAGAAAAGATCGCGTCGAAATCGATCGCTCGTCATGCCATGGCCTTCGTCGTCCCTACGTTGGATGAGGCCATCGCGGTGGCCAACGAAATCGCAGCGGAGCATCTGACACTTTCGGTGGACAACCCATTTGATTATCTGGAAAAGATTCGTCACGCTGGAGCCCTTTTTTTGGGGCGCTATACGCCGCCTTCAGTGGCGGATTATATCGCGGGGCCGAATCATGTTTTGCCCACGGGAGGAACGGCCCGGTTCTTTTCCCCGCTCTCCGTGAACGACTATGTGAAAGTCAGCAACATCGTACACTACACGAAACAGGAGTTGGCGAAGGTGAAAGACCCGCTGGTTCGCCTCGCGCAGATCGAAGGCTTCGATGCGCACGCCAAATCGGCCCAGAGCAGATTCTCATGAAGAAGAACGGGTCTGCCTCACGTCGGGCGAATATTCACCGAGCGACGAAAGAAACCGATATCCGTGTCGAGTGGACCTTGGACGGCAGTGGAAAGAGCAAGATCGACACCGGCATCCGTTTCTTCGACCATATGCTGGAACTTCTTGCGAAGCACGGGTTCTTCGATCTCATCGTGCAGGCTAAAGGTGACCTCGACATCGACGAGCATCACACTGTGGAGGACGTCGGGATCGTGATGGGCAAGGCGCTGCATCAGGCCTTGGGGGAAAAAGCCGGCATCAAGCGATTTGGGTTTGCCTCTGCGCCGCTGGATGAAACGTTGGCACAAGTCACCGTCGATCTCAGCGGGCGCCCCTTTCTTGTCTACAACGTCGCCTTGCCTGACCGGAAGATCAAAGCCTTCGATCTTGGCCTGTTCGAAGACTTCTTCCAAGCCTTCGTGACCCACGGCGGCCTCAATCTGCACGTCAATCTCATGTACGGCCGCAACCCTCACCACATCATGGAAGCCATCTTCAAGGCTCTTGCCAAGGCCCTCGATCAAGCAACGATGCTGGAAGATCGGCTGGCCGGACAAGTCCTCTCGACGAAGGGGACGTTGTAAGCGTTTCGCGGGGTCTATCAACTGCTCCGCTCACCCTTGATTAAATGTCATCATTGAGGGGGTCTGTCAGGCCTTGCGATCACGCATCAGGCCAATATTAAGCGCAGGCTTTCACGATCGTCGAGGAGAATGTGCAGAAGTCGTCCAGTTGCTTGGTGATAATGGCATGGACCACGTCCAAGTTCAGGCGAGCATATTCGTGAATAGCCACGTTGCGGAACCCCACCACCCGCTGCATGCGCTGAGCCAGGTCAGCCGGAAGAATTCCACCAGTTTGCAGTAGAGAGAAGGCATCGCGGCTGTCCTGCGGTACGCCGAGCTTCCGTTGACTGACCACGTACATGGCAAGATCGATGGACGTTTCACAGGCGCGCTGAAGATTAAGAATGATGGCATCCTGTTTAGTCTGATTGGCGACCAGGTTCTGTGTGTCTCCTGCGCATTCCTCTCGGATGCGCTGAAGGCATCGTTCGATGCTGGCGGATTTGTTCAGGACTACGTCGTTAGCCATACACCCGCCCCCTGTTTGTAATCCCCTTCAGGATCTCTCCGCGCTCTTCATTGAGCCTGGCATAGTCCGAGTAGGCGTACATTTCAAACTCTCGACGGGCTTGCTCATCCTGACTAGCTAAACAGGTGCCGGTGGAGAGGATCTGCATCCGCATGACCGTTGATGCCAAGCGAAGATCAACGAGGTCAATGTCACGATGCAATTGGATCGCCAAATCCTGGGCCAATTCAAATCGGCTCAGTTCCGGTAAGGCTTCATGCGTGAGAATGGCGAGAGCAATGTCACTATCAGGTCGAACGGCACCACGTTCTGCTGAGCCAAATCGATATAAGGCGATGAGGCGCGGGACGGTCTTTTTGATGTATGCGGTCAATGATGAGTCGTTCATAGCTGCTGATCGTGTTTTGATTGGGTCAGGCTACTGGTTCACTCCCATCCTGTCAATCGAAAGCCCAGGACTCATGCTGTGAAGATTGCCAGTGGCACGAAGTGTCCAGTTGCGGTATTGTTACGACTTTCTAAGTGCGGACGGCTGTATGATTGCCATCATTGATTACGGAATGGGCAACCTGCGCAGTGTCTCCAAGGCCTTTGAGGCAGTGGGACACCAGGCGATCGTGACACGCGATGCCACATCGATTCGAAACGCCAGCCATGTGGTGTTGCCGGGTGTGGGGGCGTTCGGGGACTGCATGGCAAATGTGAAGCAGTATGGATTGATTGAATCCATCCAGGTCGCGATTCAATCAGGCAAGCCGTTCCTGGGCATCTGTCTCGGGTTGCAGCTGCTGTTTACGGAAAGTGAAGAATTCGGCAGGCACGAAGGACTCGATATTTTCCCGGGAAAGGTGCGAGCCTTTTCGAAAGATCACGCGTTAAAGGTTCCTCACATGGGGTGGAATCAAGCGAGCATCCAAAAGCCTTGTCCGTTGTTTGAGGGTATTGCTGATGGCGCCAATTGGTACTTCGTCCACTCATTTTTTGTGGATCCTGATGACCAGCAGATCACAGCCACGACAACGACATACGGCATATCGTTCACCTCCAGTATCTGGAAAGACAATGTGGTGGCTTGCCAGTTCCATCCGGAGAAGAGCCAGGCCGCCGGGCTGCGATTGATCAAGAATTTCGGAGCATGGAAGTGAGAAGGCATCACATGCGAGTGTGCAAGGTATGGACGCTCAGCGTTGTTGCTGCGGTCAGCATTGCGACGGGCTGCAGCGGGGCCAAAGTGGTGACAAAGTCGGCCCCTGATCTCTCCCGATACCAAATTCGCTCCATCGCCCTCTTGCCGTTTACATCGATTGCGACACCTCAAGCTCCAGACCAGGATGACTTCTTTCTTCCCGTTCCTGACAGTGTCCGTCGGTCCGCTATCTCTATGGGGGTTCCGCCTGAAGCGGACTCTTTGCCAAAGAAGACTCTGGCGGTCCCAGGCTATGCGGCGGAGAAAGTGACAGAGTTGTTCTGGGGGCGCCTTCAAGATTGGAACGGCGTTCGTGTCGTAGCTCCTGGTGAATCAGCTCGAGGCACGTTGGGAAATAGTGAAGGACTGGGAAAGACGCCGGAACAAGCCGCTGCTCAAGCCGCCAAGCGACTGAATGTGGATGCCGCATTGCTGGGGCTTGTCTCGGCGTACCGGGAGCGCGTCGGGAGTCGACTGGGAGCCGACCCTCCGGCCTCTGTCGGCTTCCAAATCAGTGTGGTAGCGGCCGATGGGCAAGTGCTGTGGGTCGGGAGGTATTATGAACGGCAGCGGCCTATGACCGAAGACCTGATTGGGTTTTTGCAACGATGGGCGTTTGTGACAGCGGGGGAACTGGCAGAATACGGAGTTGAGGAAGTGTTGAAGGAGTTTCCGTTCGGAAAAGGAGCGCAATAACGTGCGAGTCATTCCTGCCATCGATGTAAAGGATGGGCGCTGTGTCAGACTGCGCCAGGGCGATATGGCTGCCGAAACGATCTATGCTGACGATGTGACGGAGGTCGCGCGGAAGTGGGAACAGAGTGGAGCCAGTCTGATCCATGTTGTGGATCTGAACGGAGCCGTCGACGGGGAGCCCAAGAATTTGTCGCAGATCCAGTCCATCCTCAGATCGGTCGACGTCTCGATTCAGGTTGGTGGGGGTATCAGGAGTCTCGAAACGGTTCGGCAGTATCTGAACGCCGGTGTCTCGCGTGTGGTGCTTGGCACTGCCGCCCTCACGAACCGGACGATACTCGAAGAAGCATGCCGAGAATTTCCCCATCGAATCCTTCTGGGGCTGGATGCGCGGGATGGGCGAGTGGCTGTCAAAGGCTGGACATCGGTATCGGAGGTCAAAGCGATCGACCTTCTGAAAGAGCTCTCGGGCTGTGCCATTGGGGCGGTGATTTACACCGACATTGCGCGAGACGGGATGCTCAGTGGGCCGAACCTGTCGGCCCTAAAGGGGATTGTGGATTGTTCGCCATTTCCGGTGATTGCTTCCGGAGGGATTACCAGTCTAGAGGACTTACGAGCGGTGCAATCGCTCGGCCCTCAGATCGAAGGAGCGATTGTCGGGAAAGCGTTGTACGACGGAAAATTGGATTATCCGACGGCTATGGCCGCTCTAGGGACTCATTCTACCCAAGCACATCATGCTAACTAAACGGATCATTCCCTGTCTGGATGTCAAAGAAGGGCGTGTGGTCAAAGGGGTCAGCTTCGTCAATCTCCGCGATGCCGGTGATCCGGTTGAAGCGGCGGTAGGGTATGATCGTGAAGGAGCGGATGAACTGTGTTTTCTCGATATCACCGCCTCGCATGAAAACCGAAAAACGATCATTGATGTGGTCGAGCGGACGGCTGCCCGAGTCTTCATGCCGGTGACCGTTGGCGGCGGCGTCGGGGCGCTCGACGATATTCGAGCCCTGTTGAACGCCGGAGCCGATAAAGTGAGCATCAATACAGCCGCTGTCCGACGGCCTGAGTTCGTCAAGGAGGCCGCACAACGATTCGGCACACAATGTATCGTCGTGGCGATCGATGCCAAACGCACAACAGCGGGCCGCTGGGAAGTCTTCACGCATGGCGGACGTACGGCCACCGGAATCGAGGTCATCGAATGGGCTGTACGGATGGAACAGTACGGCGCCGGGGAGATCTTATTGACCAGCATGGACCAAGATGGCCGGCAGACGGGATACGACCTGGATCTCAACGCAACTGTGTCGGGGGCCTTGTCGATTCCGGTGATCGCGTCGGGTGGAGTCGGAACCCTGGAGCATCTCTATGATGGTTTTATGAAGGGGAAGGCGGATGCGGTCCTAGCTGCGTCCATTTTCCACTTTCGGACCTATACGATCGCCCAGGCCAAGTCGTATTTGCGGGAACGCGGTGTACCGGTCCGAATGGATGTGCTTTCTGGGGTTGCGTGACACGGTGAACCAGGCTACGACCAGCACGCTCAAATTTGATAGCCAAGGTCTTCTCCCGGCAGTCATTCAAGATTGGCTCGACGGCACGGTTCTGATGCTTGGGTATATGAACCAAGAAGCGCTGACCAAGACCGTTGCCACGAAAAAAGTCCATTTTTGGAGTCGGTCTCGGAATGCACTCTGGGAAAAGGGTGAAACCTCCGGTCATACGCTTCAGGTCAAGCAACTATTCATTGATTGTGACTGGGACACCATCCTCGTCAAGGCCCAGCCTCTCGGACCGACTTGCCATACCGGAGCACGAGCCTGCTTCTTTTCCAGGCTGGATGAACAGGGTCAACTCGTTCCGTTGAATTCAGAAGACGCCCATGGAGGCATTCTTGAAAGTGTTCTTCGTACGATTCGCGATCGCCGTTCCGCTCCCCAGGCTGGTTCCTATACTTCCAAGTTGTTCGACGGGGGGCACGATAAGATTCTGAAGAAAGTGGCGGAGGAGGCCGGGGAGGTCTTGCTAGCCTCCAAAGGGGGCAAGAAAGAGGAGATCATCTACGAAGTGGCTGATTTGTTCTTTCATACACTCATGGTTCTTGGGTATCACGACCTTTCGCTACAAGATATTTATGGAGAATTGGGAAGACGATTTGGGAAGTCTGGTTTGAGGTCTGAATAGCAGACGCTGGCATGAATTCTATGGATGTTGGTTGATCTGATCCTGAATGAATTCCGCAGAGATTCGCCTTGAGAACCGCTTCATGAGGTGACTATGAGCGATTGTCTTTTCTGTAAGATCGTGGAGAAGAAGATTCCCGCGAAGCTCGTTCAGGAAGACGAGTACACGGTCGCCTTTGACGATATCAATCCTCAGGCGCCTGTCCATACGCTGGTGATCCCTAAACGACATGTCGGAACCGTTCATGACTTGGGGTTAGAGGATGAGGCGTTGCTCGCGAGGTTGCTGATAACCTGCACGAAGGTGGCAGCTTTGAAAGGGTTACAGAGCTCCGGCTATCGGGTCGTGACGAACACCGGGCGAGATGCAGGACAAACCGTCTTTCACCTTCATTTTCATGTGATGGGTGGGCGACACATGGCCTGGCCTCCAGGGTGACAAGGTCCGTCGGTTGACAGATTTTTATACCGTCTGGTAATCTGTACGGTCAACTCTTCCAACAACATAGCACCGACTCGTCGAGTAATACGAGTTGAGACTCTAGGAGCTGAGACTCTCGTGGGTCAGGGTTTAATTTCAGACGACACGATCGAACGTATCAAGGGTCGGGTGGACATTGCCGACATCGTGAGCCAACACGTCTCTTTAAGTAAGGCCGGGCAGAATCTCAAGGGGTTGTGCCCTTTTCATCACGAAAAAACCCCCTCGTTTACCGTCAGTCCTTCGAAACAGATTTTTCACTGTTTTGGTTGCGGCGCAGGCGGCAACGTATTTACATTTCTTTCCCGTCTGACCGGGGACAACTTTCCGGAAGTGGTGCGCGATCTTGGGAAAACGGTCGGAATCGAAATCGAAGAGAAAGCTTCCCACTCCAGCCCCCAGTCGGTCATGGCACAGACGGTCGAGCGCATTAATCAGGCGGCAACCGCTTGGTTTCAGACGAACTTGCGCGACGACCGCACCGGACACCAAGCACGTGAATACCTCGATCGCCGTGAGGTCGAATCGCGCATGGTCGACCGTTTTGGAATCGGAGTGGCACCAGCTGAATGGGATGGGTTGCTACGGGCGCTCACTAAGAATGGTTTTTCACAGAGCGATCTTGCAGCAGCCGGTTTGGTGATAGCGCGAACCAACAAGTCAGGATTCTACGACCGGTTCCGTGCCCGGGTAATGTTCACGATCACGGATTTACGAAAACGTGTGGTCGGGTTCGGCGGTCGTGTGCTGGGCGATGAAGCACCCAAGTATCTGAACTCATCCGACACAGTGCTCTTTAAAAAGAGCCACACACTCTTTGCGCTCGATCATGCGAGAGAAGCGATTGCCAAGACAAAGACGGTCATCGTCGTGGAGGGTTATTTCGATGCCATCGCGCTGCATCAGGCAGGGTTGGCACACACGGTGGCGACCTTGGGCACTGCCCTCACAGCGGACCATGTGCAGACGCTTCGGCGGTTTGCGTCAAATGTCGTGTTGCTGTTCGATCCCGATCCTGCCGGAGTGCGAGCCGCGCTGAGAGGCTTGGATTTGTTTGTGAACAGTGGCCTGGGGGTCAAGGTTGTCACATTACCGGTGGGGGAAGACCCTGATACCTATGTCCGGAAAGAAGGCTCTGAAGGATTCGTTCGCTTAGAGGAGCAGGCGCCAAGTTTGTTGGACTTCGCCCTAGAGCAGAGCCTTGCAGCGACGGAGGTCGAAACGATCGAGGGGCGAATCCGCAGCGTCGATGAAATTCTGCGTATCTTACAGAAGAGCGAACATCCGATCGAGCGTGAGGAACGTCTAAAGGTTGTGGCCGAGCGGCTCGGAATTAGTCAAGCTCGTCTGATCGAACGGTACCCCATCCTGTCCCAGCAGCACAGGGGGAATTCGGGAAGGCCACGACAAGCGGTTGCGGGTACGACTCCAATGGAAACCCTGTTCAAGGGAGCACCCGAGGAACGAGACCTCGCCGTTCTTCTGTTGAGGGGCATGCTTTCGGCGGCAGATGTGCGACGCCTCAAGCCGGACCAATTTTCAGTCGGAGGATGTCGCAGGCTCGTCGAATTGGCCATGGATCAGGTGGATCGAGACGGTCGCATTCGGGTCCAGCCGCTACTGGATCGGTCGATGGACGATCCAGAGTGTAGGGCCCTCGCGACGGACTTATCACTCCGCGATGATCATTTCGACGACGAATCGGCGCACGCGAAGGCCTGCCTGGATCGTCTGGATCGCAAGCGATCGGACCAGACAATGCGGGAGCTTATTGCGAGAATGAAAGCCGCTGAACGAGAGGGTCGCGCGGACGAAGTAGGTGTGCTCAATATGCAGATCAATGCAATACGGATGCGGAAAGCCGGGATGCCGACCGCCGCCATTGTTTCACTGGTGAAGGAGTAGTCATGCCGAAACAAGAATTGCTCGGTGAGGTCAAGAAGCTGATTTCAATCGGGAAGGAAAAAGGCTTTCTCACCTACGACGAGCTGAACAACACCTTGCCCGCAGAAGTCGTGTCCTCGGACCAGTTCGGCAGCATTATGGCCATGTTCGGGGAGATGGATATCGAAATCGTTGAGACCGCCGAAGGGGAACGGGTACAAAAACGATCGGATGGCGAGGTCGGCGAAGATGCGGAAGAAGTCGAGTCAGATTCCGAGGATGACAACGAGAAGGCAATCGATCTGACACCCGGCGCCCTCAGCCGCACGGACGACCCAGTGCGGTTGTACCTCAAGGAAATGGGGAGCGTGGCGCTTCTCAGCCGCGAAGGCGAGATTGAAATCGCCAAGAGGATTGAGGAAGGCAAGAACGATATTGCGTCGGTGATCTACGGCATGCCGATGACCATTGAATTCGTCTTAGCGCTCCGGGATCAACTCAAGAACGGTAAGATTGATGTCCGTGAAATCGTGCCGATCCAAGAGACCGAGGAGGGTTTCGAAGAGGATCAGCAACCAGTTGAACGAGATTATGAAGAACTGCGGGTCAAGACGCTAGATGCGCTCAATTCCGTCCGGAAGGTTTCACTGGCACTCAAAGGGTTTGCCGACAAGGGGCGAAATCTTGGCAGTGATCCGGTTAAACAGAAGAAGTTCAAAAAACAGTTCGATGCCATCCGTCAGCAAGTGGTGAGCAAGATTGAATCCGTAAATCTCCACGGGGTGTTGAAAGACCGCATGGTGCAGCGTGTCCGCGAATTGGCTCTCCAGATCAGAGCGGCTGAGCGGGAAGCGGTGAGCTGCCAACGGCGCATCGGCGTAGCTGGAGAGGCTGGGGCCGAGCTGCTGAGGCGGATGTGCCGGAGCCGCCAGGACTTTTTAGCGGTCAAACGGAAGACCGGAGCCTCCGAAGAAGCCTTGACCGAGATTCGCAGAGTCTATCAAGCCGCCAAGGCGAAGGTGCGCCAGCTTGAAGCGGAAGAGGCCCTCGCTCCGGCAGAAGAAATCAAGGATGCGGTCAAACATCTCGATATTGCCGAAGAAAAGGTGAAACGCGGGAAGGCGGAATTGGTCGAAGCGAATTTGCGGCTCGTGGTCAGCATTGCCAAGAAATATACAAACCGAGGCCTTCAGTTCCTCGATCTGATTCAGGAAGGCAACATCGGTCTAATGAAGGCGGTAGACAAATTCGAGTACAGGCGCGGGTACAAATTCAGTACGTACGCCACGTGGTGGATTAGGCAGGCGATCACTCGGGCCATTGCGGATCAGGCGCGCACCATTCGCATTCCGGTGCATATGATTGAGACCATCAATAAGCTCATTCGGACGTCGAGGCATCTGGTGCAGAAGCTTGGGCGAGAACCGCTTCCGGAGGAGATCGCCGAGCGCATGGACCTGCCGCTGGACAAAGTCCGAAAGATCTTGAAGATCGCCCGTGAGCCGATCTCCCTGGAGACCCCGATCGGCGAAGAAGAAGACAGTCACTTGGGAGATTTCATCGAAGATAAGAAGGCGGTGTCTCCGTTGGAGGCAGCGATTCGGTACGACTTGCAACGTCAGATCAACAGCGCGTTAGAAACACTGACGCCGCGTGAGGAGAAAGTTTTGCGAAAGCGATTTGGCATCGGGGAAGCGACGGATCATACGCTGGAAGAAGTGGGGCAAGACTTCGAAGTGACGCGTGAGCGTATCAGGCAGATCGAAGCCAAAGCGCTCAGAAAACTGCGGCATCCAAGCCGCAGCAAGAAGCTTCGGAGTTTTGTCGAGAGTTTATAAGTGTTCTCGGTCGAGCGCCGTGATTTGACTCCACTCGAAGGGTCGGCCTAGAATCGAAAATCTTAGAGAGACGACCGGGACGGCTAAGGCGGATGGCCGCCGTCAGGTGTGTGGCGCTTATCAGGTCGTCAGCTTGAGCTCGCCCCTTCCGATCGGGCCCATAGCTCAGGTGGTTAGAGCGGCTGACTCATAATCAGCTGGTCCTAGGTTCAAGTCCTAGTGGGCCCACCAACCGGGCTGGTTTTTTCCTCTTCAATGCACCGGCATTGATGGAAAGGGTACGGTGAATCAGAAACTTTCCCCTCTGATTGAGTTGCAAAAACTCGATCTCCGCATCATGGAGATCAACGAAACTCGCCGAAGAATTCCCGAGCAGCTCCATGCCGCTGAATCGCCGCTTCGCGACGCGATCCAACGCTTACACGACACGAAGGCTACCGTCGACAGCGCCGTCAAAGAGCGGCGTGCGCACGAAAAAGAACTCGAGGCGCATGAGGCTCATACGGAAAAAATGAAATCTCATGCAGCCAATCTCAAGACCAACAAGGAATATCAAGCGCACTTGTTCGAACTGGAGTTGGCGAACAAGAAGCGAGGAGACTTCGAAGAAAAGATTCTGGTTGCGATGGACAAAGTCGACCAGCTTCAGAAGGCCACGAGAGAGCTCCAAGACAAGAAGGATGCCTTAGAGAAAGCCTTTACGCAGGAGAAGCAAGGATTAGACGCCCAGGATAAGGACCTGGCGACCGAACTAGCACAACTCGAAACCCAATACCAGGACGCGTCTCTGAAGATTGAGAAGCGGCTACTCGATCGGTACAACCAGGTGAAAGCGTCGCGGAAGGATCAGCCTCTTGCTGCAGTACGCGACGGTATCTGCGCCGGGTGTCGCCTCCAAATCCCGCCACAGCTTATTGCACAGGTCAAGCGCTCCGATGATCTGCATGTCTGTCCCTATTGCCGGCGAATGCTCTATTGGGAAGGAGAGCCGCCAACAGAAACGTCGCACCCTCTCAGCGAAGCCAAGAAAGCCGATATGGAAGTGGGTGAATCGGTCTAGTATGTACGATGCTTTGATCTAAGCTGCACAATCTCCGTCACGACATCTTTTCTTGGTTTCTGCCCACAATCGCCTATAGTTCAATCGTCCTTCATCAAGCGTTAAAGGAGAACGCCAATCTGTGGCCTCATGGACACATAAGGCCCTATGGTTTGTCCTCATGATAAGAGCGACGAGTGCCAATGAAACATTTACGTCAGCCCAGCCAGCACAGCTTTAGTCGTCTTGAAATGCAGTTTCGCCACTGAGCCCAGCCGCTCTTGCCCGTGTTTCTTGATGATCATCTTCGCCGCAAGTTCGACGGCTGGTGATGCACCTTTTGGCAGCATGGTCCCGACTTCGCTGGAGAGGCGTTTCAATCGAAGTAAAAATTCAGCACGGGCCAAGATTGAAGCGGCGGCGACAGCCAAGTCGGATTCTGCTTTGGGTCGCTGTTCGAGGACGATCGTCCGTTCCTTTTCCTGCAATGCATTCAGAATCAACCTCTCGTCCCCGAATTGATCTGAGATAGCCCGTTCGCACGTCACGCCTCGCTCGAGCATATTCTCCAGAGCCTTCGCGTGTCCCCAGGCGAGAAGACGGTTCAGATTCTTGATCTTGGCATAGAGTTCGTTGTACTTCTGCGGTCCGATGGCAATGATACTGTGTGGGCAAATAGTCTTGATATCGGGAGCCATTTCCAACACCCGCCCGTCGGACAACTTCTTACTGTCTCGTGCCCCTATCAACCTCAATTCACTCTGCGTGGTCGCATCCACGAACACGGCGGCGACGACGAGTGGACCAAAATAGTCGCCTTTCCCCGATTCGTCGATGCCGATACGTTCGATGCTCTGAGCTGGTCGTGTCGTCATAGGAGTTCTGCGACAGCCTCTAGAAATTATTCCTAGGGAGGCGGTAATCTACCAATCAGATCCATAGCGGTCAATCCACCTGAATCTATCGTGACGCGTTTGAACGGGAGGACAGAAGATGTATACGTGGCGGTTCGCGCAAACAACGATGGTGCTCTGTCTACTTGCAGTATCGGCAAGCTTGGTAGGATGTGAGACCAATCCCTATACCGGTCGCAAACAGTTGCTGATGACGTCGGTTGGTCAAGAAGTGCAAATGGGGGCGCAAGCGTACAATCAGGTCAAGACAGACCCGAAAATGCGACCCTCGCAAGATCCTCGTGAGATTGAACCGGTGAAGCGCGTCGCGGCTCGGATCGTCGAGGCCGCCAAACGGTCGAAGTATGCCGAGATGGCCAAGCAGTTTCAGTGGGAAGTCACGGTGATCAAGGATGATAAGACGGCCAATGCCTTTGCATTGCCTGGGGGAAAGATGGCGGTCTACACCGGCATTTTCCCCATGGCCAAAACTGAGGCCGGGTTGGCGGCGGTCATGGGACATGAGGTCGTGCATGCGTTGGCGCGACATGGGGCGGAGCGGATGAGTCAGGGACAACTCACGAAGACGGTGTTACAGGTGGCGGGGGCTGCGATTGGTATGAGCGGCGGCAATCCGATGCTGGGTCAGGCGACGATGGCTGCCCTGGGTGCGGGGGCGCAGGTTGGGGTACTGCTGCCATTCAGCCGAAAACATGAGTCGGAAGCCGACTATGTCGGGATTCTCCTCGCAGCTGATGCAGGATATGACCCCCGCGAATCTGTCGCGCTCTGGGAACGGATGGGGCAGGCATCCGGCGGTGGTGGAGGATCCGGAGAATTCTTCTCAACCCATCCGAGCCACGAAACCCGGATCGAGCAATTGAAGGAGTGGATGCAGGAGGCGATGGCGATTTATCAGAAGAGGACTCAGATGCCGGCCAAGCCGTTGCCGGATGTCGGAGGCAACTGAAGGCTCTCGATCATTGATCCTCGTAACACAAATTTACGAGTCTGCTTGTGACCGACCTGGCTCATTCTTTATACTGAGTAGGCGTGGGTGGAAGATTGGATGGTCGCTCGGTGCCTCGTGCATCGAGAGGAAAGTCCGGACTCCACGGGCAGGGCGCTGGGTAACTCCCAGGCGGAGCAATCCGACACCAGCACCACAGAAATCAAACCGCCGATGGCCAAGGCGATGGGATCCCATCTGGTCGCTGCGGCTCAGGTAAGGGTGAAACGGTGGGGTAAGAGCCCACCGCGGGGATGGTGACATCACCGGCACGGTAAGCGTCGCCCGGTGCAAGGCCAAATAGGAAGACATGTGCCGTGCTCTTCAAGGGGTGCGGTACACCGACTGGCCCGGTCGAGGTCTTCGGGTAGGTCGCTTGAGGTTCGAGGTAACTCGAATCCCAGAGAAATGATCATCCACGCAAAGAGGGAAACTTCTTTGCAGGACAGAATCCGGCTTATAGGTCTTCCCTCCACGCTCTCTCGGGTAACCATGCTTTTCTGAGCGGCTTCTGGATTATTCCCCTCAGGGCTTCGCTCGTCGACGTGTTGACGGGCTCCGAGTGAGGATGCTAGGATCTTGTATCTTTCCCCTTGATTTCACAAACATTTCTGCATGATGATGCAGCCTCAGCCGGGCCTGTCTTTCGAAGTCCCACTGAGACGAGCAGATCCGATCAAGCAGTGAGAGGGAGGGTTGTCATGAAACTCACCGGTGCTGAAATCTTCATCGAATGCCTGAAGCGTGAGGGAGTGAAAACCGTCTTTGCGCTGCCAGGCGGAGTCGTCTTGAAGATTTTCGATACGCTCCATCAACAGAAGGACGTGGAAGTCATTTTGACGCGTCATGAGCAGGGTGCGGGCCATATGGCAGAGGGGTACGCCAAAGCCACCGGGAAAGCCGGAGTCTGTCTGGTCACCTCCGGTCCCGGCATGACCAATGTCATTACGGCATTGGCCGATGCTTATATGGATTCCGTCCCGGTCGTCTGTTTCAGCGGACAAGTGCCGACCAGCTTAATTGGAAACGATGCATTTCAGGAAGCAGATAACATTGGGTTGAGTCGTCCCTGTACGAAGTACAATTTTCTTGTCAAAGACGTAAACGATTTGGCGAGTACGATCAAGGAAGCGTTTTACATTGCGACGACCGGTCGCCCTGGACCGGTTCTGGTCGATATTCCCAAAGATGTCTCGATGGATAAGGCGGAATTCACCTATCCGAATTCCGTGTCGATTCGTGGCTACAATCCGACTTACGAAGGGAATAAGTGGCAGATCAAGCAGGCAGCCGAAGCCATTATGAAGGCCAAGAAACCAATTCTCTACGTCGGCGGCGGGGTCGTGTTCTCAGGGGCTTCACAAGAACTGCTGGAATTGGCCGAGATGACGCAGATTCCGGTCGACATGACGCTGATGGGCCTCGGAGCGTTTCCGGGAGAACACCCGCTCTCCATGGGGATGCTAGGAATGCATGGGACCTATGAAGCCAATATGGCTATGCACTATTCCGATCTGGTGATCGCGATCGGCGCACGGTTTGATGACCGGGTGACGGGGAAGCCGTCGGAGTTTTGTCCTTACGCCAAAGTGATTCATGTTGATATCGACCCGACCTCCATTCGGAAGAACATCCATGTCGACATTCCGATCGTGGGCGACTGTAAGAACGTACTCCGCGAGTTGAATCAAATCTTGCGCGCCACGGTCAACGGTGAACAGAAAGAGCTTCGCAAGCCCTGGTGGGATCAAGTCCGAGAGTGGCAACAAGCGCATCCGCTGACCTATCACCAAGAGAAAGACGGACCGATCAAGCCACAGCAGGTGGTCAAGCGGTTATACGAGCTGACCAAGGATCGGGATCCGATTGTCTCGACGGATGTGGGTCAACATCAAATGTGGGCTGCACAGTATTTTAAATTGGCCAAGCCGAATCGATGGCTGACATCCGGGGGGCTTGGGACCATGGGTTTTGGGTTCCCAGCTGCCATGGGTGCACAGGCTGCGTTCCGGGATCGGTTGGTGCTCTGCATCGCCGGAGACGGCAGTATCCAGATGAACATGCAGGAAATGGCGACGGCGGTAGTCAGCAAGTTGCCGGTGAAGATCATCATCCTGAATAACGGATTCCACGGCATGGTCCGGCAATGGCAGGATCTTTTCTACGAAGGACGCTATGCGTCGAGTTATCTCGATACGACGCCGGATTTCGTCAAGCTCGCGGAGGCCTATGGCGCGGTTGGTCTGCGGGTCAAGAAGGTTGGGGATCTCGATGCAGTGTTGAAGGAGGCGTTAGCGACGGACAAACCGGTGATCGTGGATGTTCCGACCTATCCCTTTGAAAATTGTTATCCAATGATCCCTGCAGGTGGGTGCAATCATGAGATGATTTTAGAGGATTCGCCGGAGTTGAAGAAGAAACAATCCGGCTCGACGAAGGTGACACCGGAAGATAAAGATACGGTGCTCACGGCGTAAGGGGAAGTGCCAAGAGATATAAGTACGCAGAGTTCGGAACTAAGAAACATGGAACACATCATTTCGGTGACGGTTGAAAATAAATTCGGGGTTCTGTCGCGAGTAGCCGGGTTGTTCAGTGGGCGAGGGTTCAACATCGAGAGTTTGTCGGTCGCGCCGACGCTCGATCCCTCAATGTCTCAGATGACGATCGTCACGTCGGGTGACGAGCGGATCATTGAGCAGATTGTGAAGCAGCTGAACAAGCTTATCGACGTGATTAAAGTGGTGGACCTAAACGAAACAGAATTTGTCTCCCGAGAAACCACCATCATCAAGGTCCATACGAAGGATCAGGATCGCGCTGAAGCGCTCAGGATCGTCGACATCTTTCGGGCAAATGTCATCGATTCAACGCCGACGACCTACACGATCGAAGTCTCCGGCGATCCCAAAAAGATTGAAGCGATCATCAACCTGCTGCAACCCCTTGGGATTAAGGATTTGGTTCGAACCGGCCGAGTCGCCGTCGCTCGTGAACCAGTTCGTTCCGCTGCGACCCAAACGAAGAAGGTGGTTCGCGAGTAGCGCCTTACGAGCAAATTGGCGGTTTGTTATATGCTGAATACGATGAGGGAAAGGGTGTTCCATGAAAATCTACTACGATAAAGACGCCGATCTCCAGCTGATTCGAAGCAAGAAGGTAGCCGTGATCGGTTACGGAAGTCAGGGGCATGCGCATGCCCTGAACATGAAAGAAAGCGGTGTGACCGTCGTCATCGGGCTGCGGGAAGGAGCCTCCTGGAAAAAAGCGGAGCAGAGCGGGCTGAAAGTGATGCCGGTTGCTGATGCAGTAAAGGCCTCCGATGTCGTGATGATTCTCGCGCCGGATGAAGCGCAAGCCGCTATCTATCGGCAGGATGTTGCACCCAATCTGAAGCCTGGATCCTATCTGGCATTCGGGCATGGGTTCAATATTCACTTCGGGCAGATTGTGCCTCCGGCTTCCATTAATGTGTTCATGGTGGCGCCCAAAGGGCCAGGGCACCTGGTCCGTTCCGAGTATACGAAGGGCAGCGGCGTGCCCTGTTTGTTGGCGATCCACCAGGATCCCAGTGGTACGACGAAGCAGGTCGGATTAGCCTATGCCAGTGCCATCGGTGGCGGACGCGCGGGCGTCATTGAAACGAATTTTCGTGAAGAGACTGAGACTGATCTCTTCGGAGAGCAAGCTGTGCTCTGCGGAGGACTCACGTCGTTGATCCAAGCCGGGTACGAGACATTGGTTGAAGCCGGGTACTCACCGGAGATGGCCTACTTTGAATGTTTGCATGAGGTCAAACTCATCGTCGATCTCATCTACCAGGGTGGAATTGCCAACATGCGCTACTCGATCAGCACGACCGCGAAGTACGGCGATGTGACTCGAGGCCCGCGCGTTGTCACGGAACAGACCAAGCAGGAAATGAAGAAGATTCTCGATGAGATCCAGACAGGGCGGTTCGCCAAAGAGTGGGTCCTTGAAAATCAGGCCAACCGCCCGGTGTACAATGCGCTGCTCGCCAAGGGTGAAGCGCACCCGATCGAGGCGGTCGGATCGAAGCTTCGTGCGATGATGCCGTGGCTGAAAAAGGATCAGCTCGTCGACAAGACTAAGAACTGAGGTCCTGCTGTGGCAGATCGTGCCGTCGGTATTCCATTCGCTAAAGAAGGAATTCCCTTCATCGCAGCGCCGGCTGGCGTTACACTGCTGGCTGGATGGTTGGGTTGGCCGGTCTTCGCGTTTCTCGGAGGCGTGGCGACACTCTTCTCGGCCTGGTTCTTTAGGAATCCAGCCCGGGTGGTACCGCAAGGCCCCAAGCTGGTCGTCGCTCCCGGCGATGGGAAAGTGATTGCGATTGAGGAAGAGTTTGAACCGAGATATTTAAAGGAACGTTCCCTAAGAGTGACGATCTTTTTGAATGTGTTCAACGTCCATATTAATCGGATGCCTTGCGATGGGGTCATCGAGGATGTGCAGTATCAACCAGGTTTGTTCATGGTGGCCAGTAAGCCGGAAGCCACGTTGAGAAATGAACAGAACGCGGTGATGATTAAGACGAAGGAAGGCATCAAGGTGCTGTGCGTCCAAGTAGCAGGACTCATTGCCCGGCGCATCGTGTCTTGGGTTTCACCACGGGATCAGGCCATTCGAGGTGAACGGTTCGGGTTGATCCGTTTTGGATCTAGAATGGATACCTTCCTGCCCATCGGTACCACGGTTCGGGTCGCGATCGGGGACCAAGTCAAAGGTGGGGAAACAATCGTAGGGGAATTGCCATGAAAACGGCAGGATTTAAGAATTCGTTCGGGAAAGAAGGCAAGCGGCGAAAAGCCGCCATGCACCTCATCCCGAATCTGTTTACAACCGGCAACCTGTTTTGCGGAGTATATGCCATCCTTTCCGTCTTCAACGCCAACTACCTGGAAGCGGCCATTGCGATTCTCGTCGCGATGATTTTTGATGTGCTTGACGGAAAGTCGGCACGCTTGACCAATAGTACGAGCCAATTCGGTCTGGAATACGACTCGTTGTCCGATGTCGTATCGTTCGGTGTTGCGCCGGGTCTGTTGATCTACTCCTGGGCCTTGAGTGGACAGGGGACGTTCGGTGTCGCGGTGATGTTTGCTTACGTCGCGATGGGGGCCGTGCGGCTGGCGCGATTCAACTCTACGGTCGCGGTATCAGATGGGAAATATTTTACCGGGTTGGCCATCCCAGCCGCCGCCGGGGTGGTGGCTTCTCTGGTAGTGTTTGATCATTACATCCTCAAGATGGGATCGGAACCCAAACCGATCGTGGTCTTGATCATGACCTTGATACTGGCGTTCTTGATGGTCAG
Source organism: Nitrospira sp. (assembly GCA_016715825.1). Lineage (NCBI taxonomy): Bacteria > Pseudomonadati > Nitrospirota > Nitrospiria > Nitrospirales > Nitrospiraceae > Nitrospira > Nitrospira sp. The sequence goes on from JADJXO010000003.1 coordinate 232,186, forward strand.
TACGATCAAGTATCGTAGCTTCAAAGACTTGAAGTTTAAGGGCCACCGGCACATTACCTACCTCGTGTGGGGGATTCTCGCGTTGATGATGGTGGCAGCCCTACCAGCCGTCATGCTATTTGTGGTTTTTGCTGGGTATGCATTGATGGGTCCGGTCGAAAAGTTGTATTGGTTGGTAGCTCCGTCTGCTGGGAAAAAAGGTGTTGGGAAAGTCGACCCATCACCGATTGAAACACGACTGTGACCACGGATATTGGGAGGATTCGCAACGTATCGACTGGCGAAGACGAGGAGTAGTAGGCGAATAATCTAGAAGAGGGTATGCCGTACCTTTTAGAGAGCTGGTGGGTGGTGCGAACCAGCCTGGATTTCGTCGAACTCGCCTCCGAGCCGAATCTCTGAACCTATGAAGTAAGAGATTCCGTCTTGCCCTCGTAAGGGGCCTAACGAAGGGCCTGCGCAACCGAGTCGGTGTTCAGGCTAAATCAGGGTGGTACCACGAAGTGCGTGTCGAGCCTTCGTCCCTGGGTATAACGGGATGAAGGCTTTTCTATTTTCAGCAATCTTCGTTAGGAGAAGAGGTAACACCATGACACGCCTGATCAGAATTTTCGATACGACATTGCGAGATGGTGAACAATCGCCGGGCGCCAGCATGAACGTGGAAGAGAAGGTCATGGTGGCCAAACAGCTGGCGAGGCTTGGTGTCGATATCATCGAGGCAGGGTTCGCGTACAGTTCACCAGGGGATTTTGAGGCGGTTCGACGGATTGCTCAGGAAGTGGAAGGGCCGACGATCTGCAGCCTTGCCCGCGCGCGTCCTGAAGATATTGATCGAGCCTGGGAGGCGTTACAAGGCGCTCCGAAGGTGCGTATCCACACGTTCCTGTCGACGTCCGATATTCATCTCAAACACCAGTTTCGGATGACCCGGGAACAGGCGAAGCGGCGTGCTGTGGACATGGTCCAGCGGGCTCGCGGCTACGTCGACGACGTCGAGTTTTCCCCGATGGATGCCAGCCGGTCAGATCCAGCGTATCTCTGCGAAGTCATTGAGGCAGTCATTGCGGCAGGAGCGGGAACCATCAATATTCCCGACACGGTGGGATATGCCGTGCCTCAGGAATTTGGTGCGCTGATCAAGGGAATTTGCGATCGGGTTCCGAATTCTAAGCAGGCCGTCATTTCTGTCCATTGCCACAATGATCTCGGCGTCGCTGTCGCAAACAGCCTGGCGGCCATCATCAACGGGGCTGGACAGGTGGAGTGTACGATCAATGGCATTGGCGAACGGGCCGGGAATACGTCGTTGGAAGAAATTGTGATGGGTCTACGCACCAGGACGGACTTCTATCAGGCAGATACGGGTATCAAGACGGACGAGATCGCAAAAACCAGTCGCTTAGTGAGCAAGATCACGGGGATGGTCGTACAACCGAACAAGGCCATCGTGGGGGCCAATGCGTTTGCCCATACCTCCGGCATTCATCAAGACGGCTTACTCAAAGACAAGACCACCTATGAGATCATGCGACCGGAATCCATCGGTTTGGTCGAGAGTCAGATGGTGATGGGAAAACTCTCCGGTCGGCACGCATTTCGTCAACGGTTGGAAGAGTTGGGATATAAGCTCAACGAGGAAGAGGTCAATCACGCGTTTGAACGGTTCAAGAAGCTGGCCGATCAAAAAAAAGAAATTTTCGAGGAAGACCTCGAGGTCATCGTCTCCGAAGAGTTGTCGAAGATGGCCGATCGCATCACCTTGACGGCGTTGCGCGTATCGAGCGGCACCAGCCAGGTTCCCACCGCTACCGTCGAACTGGAGGTTGACGGTAAAGCCATGGCTCAAACCGGCACTGGCGACGGCCCAGTGGATGCGGTCTACCGCACGATTGCAGAGATCACGCAGACCAAAAGTCAATTGCTGATGTATGTGGTGAAGGGCATCACAGGGGGTACTGATGCACAGGGGGAAGTCTCGGTACGGGTTCAAGAAGATGGTCGAACCGTCACCGGGCACGGGGCCGATACGGATATCATCACCGCCTCAGCGCGAGCCTATCTCAATGCCTTGAATAAGCTCGCCTATCTTGCGGGCAAACACGCGCAAGGGGAGCAGAAGGTGAACTTGATTTGACGAGGATACGCACGGTAGAGTTTTCAATTCGGGGGCAGAAGAGCATCCTTGGAAGGAGCCTGGGCCGTGTGGAAGGTTGCGCTGGGGGACCGGCCGGAGTTTCTAGCTGGTGACCATACTCGGTTACGGGAGATTCTGCATCCTGCGAAGGACCCGCTTGAACTGGGGTATAGCCTGGCCCACGGAAGGCTGAGCCCAGGAGCGCGCTCCAAACGGCATCGTTTGACCTCTTCCGAAGTCTACTATTTTATCTCCGGCCAAGGGCGATTCACGATCAATGGCCAGGTTACGCCAATCGAAGCGGGAACCACGGTCTATGTTCAGCCTGGAGGTGAACAGTTTCTTGAAAATACGGGAGCAGTCGATATTGAGTTCTTGTGTCTGGTGGATCCCGCTTGGCGAGAAGAAGACGAAACAGTATTAGAATAGCGCATGGGAATCGTGAACGATCGAAAGGAGACGCAGTGAAGGCCAAGATCGCAGTGCTTGCTGGGGATGGAGTCGGGCGTGAAATCGTTCCGGAAGCCGTGAAAGTCCTCAAAGTAATCGCCGAGCAATACGGCCATGCGTTCGAATTTGTGACCGCCGATATTGGAGGGCAGGCGATCGATAAGTTTGGTGTGCCGTTGCCGAATGATACCCTGACGCTTGCCAAACAAAGCGACGCCGTCTTACTGGGAGCGGTAGGAGGCCCGCGGTGGGAAAGCTTGGACTACAGCCTCAGGCCGGAACGAGCGCTCCTGGGAATCCGTGAAGCCTTAGGGCTCTATGCCAATCTGAGGCCGGCGAAGGTGTACTCGAACCTCGTGGATGCCTCCAGTTTAAAGCGCGAGGTGGTCGAAGGGATCGATATTCTCGTCATTCGAGAACTCACCGGGGGTATCTATTTCGGCAAGCCTAAAGGCATCGAAAAACTACCGAATGGTCAGGAGCGGGGGGTCAATACAGAAGTCTATACCACGGAAGAAGTCCGTCGGATTGCCAAGGTCGCGTTCGAAGCGGCGAGGAAACGAGGCAAAAAAGTGACGTCGGTGGACAAGGCTAATGTATTGGAATCCTCCGAGCTGTGGCGCAAGGTCGTCATTGAGGTCCATGCGTCTTATCCGGACGTTGAATTGGGGCATATCTATGTCGATAACGCTGCCATGCAGCTGGTCAGGAATCCACGGCAATTCGACGTCCTCCTATGCAACAACATGTTCGGCGACATTCTCAGCGATGAAGCCGCCATGCTCACTGGTTCGATCGGGATGCTTCCCTCTGCCAGCCTCGGGGCGAAGGTAGGGCTGTTTGAGCCGATTCACGGAAGTGCCCCGGACATTGCGGGGAGAAACATCGCCAATCCCATCGCGACGATCGCATCGGCTGCCATGATGCTGTCGTACGCCTTTCAGCTTGAGAAAGAAGCCGAAGCCATCCAGCAAGCCATCGTGAAAACGCTCGACCTCGGCTATCGCACGAAGGACATCCAAAGTCCAGGGGCGCAGATCGTCGGAACAGTCGAGATGGGCGAGGCGATCGTCAAAAACCTCGATGAGTGACTGGTGCTGAGTCATGACAGCCATTCTTTCCACATGGACCATCGATACATTGGCGGGGAACGGGGTGTCCGGCTATTCGGGAGATGGCGGACCTGCGGTGCTGGCATCTCTGAACGAACCGAAGGGGGTCAGCCTCGATCGCCATGGCCATGTGTACGTGGCGGATTCAGAAAATCACGTGATTCGCAAAATTGATCGAACGACCGGTGTGATTTCTACAATCGCAGGTCGGTGGGTTCAGGACGATAAGGAGATCATCGGTCGGTCGGACGGCTCAACCGTGAGGGCTGAAGAGGATCCGTTTGCCGATCACGATTCTGCGGCCAATGGTCACTCAGCCTATACGCAACATACGGATGTGAGTGGAACGGTTAGATATTGGACGAATCGGACATCCGCCATCACGCGATACGCAGGGGATGGGGGATTGGCAGTCCACGCATGCCTGAATTTCCCGACTGCGGTGTGCGTGGATCGAGAAGGAAATGTCTATATTGCCGATACGATGAATCATAGGGTCAGGATGGTCGAGGTGGCGACCGGCGTCATCTCAACGTTGGCCGGGACCGGCCGGGCAGGGTTCTCCGGTGATGGGGAGGCAGCACATGAGGCGACGCTCAACGAACCGGCCGCTCTGATTCTCGATGAGTCACACCGGCTCTACATTGCCGATCAAAGCAACCATCGTATACGAGTGGTAGACCTTAACACCGGTCTGATTCAAACCATCGCTGGGACGGGAGCTGCGATATATGATGGAGATGGAAAGCCGGCGGTCAATGCAGCCCTTGCCGGGCCGAGTGGATTGGCTCTCGCAAATGACCGGCTGTATATCGCTGATACCTTCAACGGACGAATCCGGTGCCTTCACCTCTCGTCCGGGCAGATTTCCACAGTGGCAGGGGACGGGGCATCTTACCGGTACGAGTCTCCGTTCGATCCACCGTCGCCGAGCCTTGCCCGCCCAACGGGGATCGCGATTGGTCATCACGGAGATCTGTTCTTGACCGATTCAGATAATCACCTTGTTCGGCAATGGGACTGGGATTCTGGAACGGCTTTCGGTATGGCCGGGAACGGGAGTTCATCGTATTCGGGTGATCACGGGGCTGCACGAGAAGCCGGACTCTGCTACCCCTTTGGCATCGCCGTCGATCGCGATGGATCAGTGTTGGTGGCCGACACATTTAATCATCGTATTCGCGTGCTGGCCTTGGAATGAGGAACGTCATGATCAAGAATAAACCTGGGTATACGGTGGCGATCCTTGGTGCGACCGGGGCGGTCGGAAAGGAAACGCTCGACATCTTAGAGGAACGCAAATTTCCACTCATGAGCCTGAGGCTCTTCGCATCGAAGCGATCAGCCGGCGAGGTCATGACCTGTCAAGACAAGGAGTGGAAGGTCGAAGAATTGACCGACTCTTCGTCCTTTGAGGGCGTGGATATTGCGTTTATCTCCGCGACCGATGCCATCAGTCGAGAATATGGCCAACGTTTGGGAGCGTCCGGCATTGCCGTGATCGACGACAGCGCCGTATTCCGCATGGATGATGGGGTACCTTTAGTGGTCCCGGAGGTGAATGCCTCCGCGTTGCATGACATGCCTCGTGGCATCGTCTCCATTCCCAACTGTACAACCACTCCGTTGGTCATGGCGCTCAAACCGCTTCACGACGCGGTCGGAGTGAAACGCGTGGTGGTCACGACGTTTCAGTCCGTTTCAGGAACCGGTGCAGCGGCGATGGATGAACTGATGGATCAGACGAAAGACTTGCTGGCGTTCAGGGGCGTGACGGCGAAGGTCTATCCCTACCAGATTGCATTTAATCTCTTGCCGCACATCGGATCGTTTGGCGAAGGAGGCGACTGTTCGGAGGAAGTGAAAATCGCGAAAGAGACGAGGAAGATTCTCGGCACGCCCACCCTCCGGGTCACCGCGACGACGGTGCGAGTGCCCGTCCTTCGGTGTCACTCCGAAGCGATCAATGTGGAATTGGAGCGTCCGCTAAAGGCAAATGACGCACGTGCTGCACTGGCAGCCATGCCGGGTGTGATTGTGTACGACGATCCGGTCAAGAACCTGTACCCCATGCCGCTCGACGCCACGGGGAAGGATGAGGTCTACATCGGCCGCGTTCGGGAAGACGAGTCGATTGCACATGGGCTCAATCTGTGGGTGGTCTCCGACAACCTTCGAAAAGGCGCAGCACTGAACGCGATTCAGATTGCGGAACGTCTCATACATGGGTAGCAAGGCCTACCGTCAGCAGCGCTGAGGCGCTCCGCCAGGCGGGATGAAAGTTCATGCCGGAATGGACGACGTTTGGCAAACTCCTCATCGGAGTCGGTCTTGGAATCGTGTTCCTCGGCGTTCTCTTTCTCATCGCCGACCGTATGCCTGCGCTGGGAAACCTTTTCGGCTGGTTCGGAAAACTCCCCGGTGACATTTCGATCAAACGGGAGAATTTCAGCTTCTACTTCCCCATCGGAACCAGCATCGCTCTCAGCATTCTTCTCAGTCTGCTATTCTATCTCATAGGATGGCTCTTACGCAGATGATCACACCCTGGCGTTCAGCTCTGGCCTTTGGTCTAGGGGTTTGCCTCGGTTGTCTGACCATACCGGAGGCAGAAGCGGCGTCAACGATTCGTGTATTGCTGGCTCGGGATATCCAGCAGCTGGAGATCTCAAGTAGTCAGACCATTGTGGTCACGGATGATCAGCGAGAAGCTCGGCCTTATCGGACGGCCGTGCGGGTCGAGATACGAGGCCGGGTGATGTTCCTGAACGGAACGCCGGTGATGGCCGATCGCCTCATGGTGAGAGCAGGAAGTCATGATTTGGATCTTTGGCTCCCCGTAAAAGGGAACCGGGGTCTGCAACAGGTAGGCTCTGAGAAAGACGCGCTGCAAGTGGGTGGTGCGATCCAACTCCTCCGGAGAGGAAAGAGTCTACTTGTCGTCAATCATATTGACTTGGAGGAGTATGTAAAGGGTGTGGTGCCGGCAGAAGTCAACGCAACCTGGCATCTCGAGATGCTCAAGGTCCAAGCCGTTGCTGCGCGGACATACGCGCTGTATCAACAGATGCTGAGTCCTACTCGTAGCTATGACGTTGTGGCGGGGATTCAAGATCAAGTCTATCGTGGTCGGCAAGGCATCGATGCGCGTGTTGCGTTGGCAGTGGAGTCGACTCGTGGATTGGTTGTGACCTACCAAGGGGCTCCCATCTATGCCGCCTTCTCATCTACGGCGGCCGGCCTGACGGAAGATGCGATAAATGTCTGGTCGAAGGATCTGCCCTACTTGAAGGGTGTCGAGTGTCCGTTTGACGTGGCATCGCCGTTCTACCAATGGAAAGCATCCGTACAGTTGGACGACCTGCAGAAGAAACTACGGAAGCAAGGATTCATACTCGGCACCATCAGCGCGATCTCCCCCCTTACCCATAGTCGTGCCGGTCGAGTGGCAACGCTGAGAATTCTGCATTCAGATGGTGAGCTCATTATCCGTGGGGAAGACCTGCGTAAGGTGGTTGGGTATACGGTCGTACCGAGCACCCAGTTTACGGTCGAATCGATCGGTGATGATCTTGTTCTTTCCGGATACGGGGCCGGTCATGCAGTCGGGCTCTGCCAGTGGGGAGCAAAAGAACTAGCAGAATTGGGGTACTCGTTCGCGAGTATTCTGAATTACTACTACCCGGGGACAGAACTCCGGGACGCGTCGTTGACTCAGGCTCCGCCTATGCCGGTCACCATGGCCCCGCCGTCATAATGCACCTGTCCGATTTTGACTTTCCATTCGACCCAGCATTGATCGCAGTGGAACCGGTCGTTCCACGCGATCGTGCGAGGCTACTGACCTTCAGCCGAGGTACGCAGCAACTCTCTCATCGTCATGTCGCTGATCTCCCCGATCTATTGAAGCCGGGGGATCTCCTCGTGGTGAACGATACCAAGGTCCTGGCTGCTCGGGTGCCGGGAGTCAAACAGTCGACTGGGAAACCAGTCGAGGTGTTGTTCGTGAGAGAGCAAAACGAAAAGCGATGGGAAGTCATGGCGAAGGGGACGTTCAGAGTCGGACAGGTCATTGAGTTCAGTGATCATGCCCGTGCGACGATCGTGAAGCGGGACGCGACAGGCACTGAGGTGGATGTAGAGTGTCCGATGTCAGTCGATGCCTTTCTTGCAGAACGTGGATCGATGCCCCTCCCACCGTACATCAAACGGGCACCGATGCAGAAAGACCATCAATGGTACCAGACCATGTTTGCCAAACACGGCGGAGCGATTGCCGCGCCGACGGCAGGGCTTCACTTTACCCAAGACCTGTTTCAACGGGTAAAAGATTCGGGAATCAACGTGACAACCGTGACGCTCCATGTTGGGCCCGGCACCTTTAAGCCGGTGACGACGGAGCAGATCGAAGATCACCAAATGAGCGGAGAAAGATTTACGATCAGCGAAGAGGCCGTGAGGGCGATCAAGACCACCAAGGAGGCCGGCGGACAGGTGGTTGCCGTCGGGACCACTGTTGTCCGTACGCTTGAGACGGTTATGAAGGAAAAAGGGGCGATGGTACCGATGTCCGGCGAGAGCCGTCTGTTTATTACACCAGGGTTTCAGTTCAAAGTCGTCGATGCGCTCATGACGAATTTCCACCTGCCTAAAACCACGCTGCTCATGCTGGTGTCAGCCTTCGCAGGGATCGAGCCAATTCGCAGGGCGTACGAAGAGGCGGTCAAAGAACGCTATCGCTTCTACAGTTATGGGGATGCAATGTTGATCGTCTAATCTTCTGTAGTCAGCATCACTAGATGAATGGCAACAGCGATTTTATAGCAACTCTCGGCGGATGGTGATCGGCAGTTTGGCCTTCATGGATTGCTGGAATGAAACCAGCGCCCGTTGCTGCTTCTGCAACAGCATATCATCCAGCACTCGCTGCCTGGATTCAGCCCCCTTGGTCGGGTCAGAATCCGGAGGTCTTGCCATCAGGGATTGTCCTTCTTCAATCTCGGTCGGCGTAAGCGACACGGAATCCCTCACAATCATTCGAGCTTTATTGGCCAAGACTTCTTGATGTTGAATCGCCTCAAACGCAGCCGGGGTTAAATGATTCGCGGCAAGGATGCGTTTGTAGAGCTCGGGGTCGAAGGCGCCGCTTTTCTGAAAAACCTCGATTTTCATGATCAGTTCACGCAGATCGGCATCAGAGACATGCACACCCATTTCCTCCGCCGCGATAATCCAGACGCGGCTGTCGACGAGTTGTCCGACCACGAAGTCTTTGAATTCTTCTTCCTTGAACTCACTCGTGACGTTTTCTTTGTAGATACGGCGCATGTTTTCGTACGTACGCTTAAACTCGTCCAAGGAAACGGTTTGGGCGCCTACTTTGGCGACAGGCCCGCCCGCGTCCTCGCCGAACCCCCACCAGCCCATCGTAATCACGAAAGCCGCGGCTAAAATAATCATGATGGATTTGAGCAGCCAGGGATAGTTGTGCGCAGCATCGCGCATGGTCTTAATCATCTCAATCCTCGTCGTAGTAAAAACATAATTGTACCGATTGGAGAAGGCAAAAGGCAAGAGAGTGGGCTCCCACTGTCAGCACCTACAGTATGCTGAGCAGGCATTAGAGCAACACGCGATGGTGGGACACCCAAGATACGTCTGAGGTGGGGGCATTGCATTCTGGTCCGAAACTGCCAGACTAAGAACATTCAGAAAAAGATTCGGTCTTTGTTTGTGCAAGGTGATGCGTTTTGTTATACTTTGCGACAAATTACAAGGAGATCCCTTGATAGGGGAGGGGCCAACCTCGACGTTGCAGGAAACACGAGTCTATCCGAAGGCTCATGTCCTGAATCGATTCATCGCGAAGTTAATCGATCTGTTTATCGTCGTGGCCGCGGGCGAAATTGCCCCGCCGGTTGGTTTTCTTTCCGGGCTGGCTTACATCCTGATTGCCGATGGGTTCGCGGGCGGGAAAAGTATCGGCAAACGGTTGGTAGGGTTACACACGATCCGAGTGGATGGTCGAGAATCAGCGGGCTTCCAAGAATCGATCATTCGGAACCTCCCGCTCGGTGGGGCGCAGCTCGCGTACGCCGTTCCGTACATCGGATGGCTGGTGTCTCTGGCCATTTTAGCGTTCGAAGGTTTTTTGATCATTGGGAATGAGCAAGGTCGTCGGTTGGGCGATGAAGTGGCCAGGACGCAAGTATTGGATGCCGGGCAACTCGCCGTTCCGGACTAGGTAAGGCATTCAGTCAGCACACCGGTTGGACTGCAACTCGTCCGGCCAAGATGAAGGGAGAGACGCCGTGGGGTTCCCGGGAGATATGTTCGGTTGGTTCTCCGACGACCTGGCCATAGATTTAGGCACCGCGACCACTCTCGTGTACGTGCACGGAAAAGGGATCGTCCTCAACGAACCTTCGGTCGTGGCGGTCGAAAAGAAGAGTGAGAAGGTACTGGCCGTCGGAGCGGATGCCAAAAAGATGCTCGGACGGACGCCGGGAAATATCATTGCGATTCGGCCGATGAAGGAGGGCGTGATCGCCGACTTCGAGATGGCCGAGCAGATGCTCAAGCATTTCATTCGCAAAGCGCATAATCGAAGCGCGTTTGTCCGCCCTCGGATCATCATCGGCGTGCCTTCCCGCATCACCCAGGTGGAGCAACGAGCAGTGCGCGATTCTGCGGAGTTGGCTGGAGCCAGAGAAGTCTACTTGATCGAGGAGCCTGTCGCTGCGGCGATCGGGTCAGGACTGCCGATTACGGAGCCGTCAGGCAATATGGTCGTCGACGTGGGAGGTGGAACGACAGACATTGCCGTCATTTCTCTGGGCGGGATCGTGTACAGCGAGTCGGTGAAGGTCGCTGGTGATCGCATGGACGAAGCGATCATGAATTACATCAAGAAGAAATATAACTTATTGATCGGTGAGCATATGGCGGAGCGCATTAAGTTCGAAATCGGCTCTGCCTATCCGTTCGAAGAGCGGAAAACGATGATGATCAAGGGACGTGATTTGATCTCCGGCATCCCGCGGACCCTGGTCATCGATGACGCGGAGGTCCGTGAGGCGTTACAGGAACCTATTGGGACGATCGTGAATGCCATCAAGATCGCACTCGAAAACACCCCGCCCGAGTTGGCCGGTGATATTATCGATCGTGGGATTGTCTTAACCGGAGGCGGCTCACTCCTCAAGGGCATGGACACACGATTCCGGGAAGAAACGAACTTGCCGATCATTACGGTGGACGATCCGCTCACCTCCGTGGTGTTGGGAGTGGGTAAGATTTTGGATGAGTTGGATCTCCTTCGGAAAGTATCGGTTATGTCGCAAGCGAACAACCTTCGGTAAGATGCCATCCCTCATGCGGATGGTCAATTTCCGCCTCTCCTACAACGCTCGGCGTGTCGCCTTTGCGCTTGCCGTCATTCTGGTTCTTAGTTTCCTCCTGTTGCCAACCCAACTCCAAACCGTATTTCAAGCGGTCGGGAGTCCTTTCGGGTGGATCATCAGCTGGCCTCTGCAAGCTGTCGCCGGCATCCATGATCGGATTGCCGGTGTCTGGGATCACTACGTGGCGCTCCAAGGGGTTGAGGAAGACAACAGGCAGTTGAGAAGAGAGCTGGACCTCCTCAAGGAGCAAAATGGACAGTTACGAGAGTCGGCAGCAGCCACGGAGCGACTCGCGACCCTGTTGGAGTTCAAACAACAGGCGCTGCCGACACTGATCGCTGCGCAAGTGATCGGCCGAGATACCGGCAATTGGTACAAGACGATCATTCTGAACAAGGGCACTTCGGATGGGTTACAGTCAGACCAAGGCGTCGTTACCCCGGCTGGGGTGGTCGGTCGGATCGTGAAGACCACGTCGTCAACCTCGGTGGTATTGCTTCTGACGGATCCCAACAATGCGATTGCCGGATTGATTCAGCGCACGAGAGACGAAGGAATCGTTGGAGGGACGACCCATGGAACGGCCCAACTCAAATACATCCCGTTGTTGTCCGACGCGAGGCCTGGGGATCGGGTCGTCACGTCGGGATTGGTGGGAGGCTTCCCTCGTGGTCTGTCAATCGGGACGATCACACGAATCGATAAAGAAGACGAAGCGCTGTTCCAATCCGCAGAACTTGTGCCTGAGGTTGACCCAAACCATGTGGAGGAAGTGCTGGTCATCCTCCCCACCTCCTTTCCCACCGAGGGGGAACGCCTGAAGGCGCCAAAGATAAAGCGATGAAAACACTCATCTACATCGCCCTTATCGCGGGAATTGTCTCGATTGAATCGGTCCTGCTGCCCCATGTCAGTCTATGGCAGGTGAAGCCGGATCTTGGATTCGTAGCGGTGTGCCTCATTGGACTGTTTGGAGGGGAACTTGAGGGATTGCTGGTTGGTCTGGCTTTGGGATGGGCAATGAGTCTCTTTTCCGCACAAGACGTCCTTTCAGCGGCCATCATGAAAGGATGCATCGGATTTATCGCGGGCCTTGCCGGTAGGCAGGTGGCGTATCTGACACCGCCCCTGTTAGTAGTAGGACTCTTCACCGTCTCTTGCCTTCTTGGGCTCATGACCCCGGTGATCTTACGGCTTAGCGCACAACAAAATGTGTGGTGGGCTCTGTGGTCCGTGGTCTTACCTCAGGCCGCTCTTGATGCGCTGATAGGTGGGGCTGTGTATTGGCTCATCAGCCGGTATTTGAGTCTTGATCAGTGGGTCTCAGAGTATCGGATCTAGGATTTCCGTATGTTGTCGACGAGTTATCCCGAGACGGAGTTCGGTGATCTCCACCGCAGACTGTTTGCGCTACGTCTAGGCCTCTTACTGGTGGTCGGCTTGCTCGGTCTTCGCCTCTGGCATTTGCAGATTCTAGAGGGCCCGTATTATCGAGACCTCTCCGAAAATAATCGCACCAGACAGGTTCTGCTTGAGCCGGCTCGCGGGTTGATCTTTGACCGGAACGGCATCCTCCTCGCCAATAATGTATCAAGTTTCAGTGTCTATGTGACGCTGGAAGATGTGGACGATCGTGAGGTCTTGATTCAACAGCTCAGTGAACTCCTGGGTTTGGACCCCGCGCTCGTGAGAAAAAAATTAGCGATCAAAGGCAGTAAATTGCTCCCTCGCAAGATCAAAGACCGCATGACTTTGCGCGATGCCACGCTCGTTGAGTCTCGCCGGCTCGACATGCCCGGCGTCATGATCCAGGTGGAGTCCCAACGCAACTATCCCGGCGGACTGATTGCCTCGCACCTGTTGGGCTATGTGGGGGAAATTTCAGCAGATCAACTTGAGAAACCAGAATCTGACGATCTCCACCAAGGCAGCATTGTGGGACAGTACGGCATTGAGAAGTCGTATGATCGGCATATGCGGGGAATGGCCGGGCAGAAAAATGTGGAAGTCGACGCGCTGGGTCACGAGAAGAAGTCGTCAGTCGTTGAAAAACCGCAGGCAGGGAACGACCTCTATCTGACGATCGACGCGCGTCTCCAGAAGTTGGCCGAAGATTTGCTCGGTGAGGAGCAGGGCGCCATTGTCGCGCTCGATCCGAACAACGGGGACATTCTCGCCATGGCCAGTCGGCCCGCCTTTGATCCCAACGTCCTGTCAAGGGAGCTCACCGCGAAACAGTGGGTTCAAATCGTGCAAGACGAAGGGCGCCCGCTGAATAATCGTGCCTCACAAGGCCAGTATCCTCCGGGCTCCACCTTCAAGATTCCAATGGCTGTCGCTGCCCTAGAAACCAAGACCATGTCGCCATCCAGTACTGTTCATTGCACCGGCGGGTATCAGTTCGGTAGACGACTGTACCGAGATTGGAAAGCCGGTGGGCATGGGTATGTCGATCTCCATGAGGCGTTGGTCCATTCCTGCGACGTCTACTTCTACTCGATCGGTCAGCGCATGGGTATCGATGTGATGGCAGAGTTTGGAAAGGATTTTGGGCTTGGGCGGCCGACGGGTGTGGAACTACCGTCGGAACGATCGGGAATCATGCCGACCCCGGCATGGAAACAAAAGGTCAAGCGGGAATCCTGGTTGCCGGGTGAGACCATTTCGGCAGCCATCGGACAGGGATTTGTGACGGTGACACCGTTACAGATGGCCAGTATGATGGCCACCGTCGCCAACGACGGGGTCAACTATCGTCCTCGGCTGGTGCGAGCGGTCATGGATCGAGCGACGGGAAATCTCCAGGAATTGCCGGCCGTTCCTCGTGGGAAAATCAATGCCAAGCCTGAAACGTTCCGCATCATTAAGAGTGCACTGGCTGATGTCGTCACGAAGGGAACCGCGACGAGAGCGAAGTCATCCATTGTGACCATTGGGGGGAAGACAGGGACGGCCCAAGTGGCTGCGCTTCGAACTGGCCCCGAAGAAAGCATTCCCAAAAAGTTTCGTGATCATGCGTGGTTCGTGGCCTTTGCACCGGTGGAATCACCCAAGATTGCGGTAGTGGTACTCGCTGAACATATGGGACATGGGGGGGCTGCGGCAGCGCCTCTCGCCAAAGAACTCATTGAAGCGTATATGAACCTCACCACCCCGACACCGGTCGCCACCTCAGGGCTGTCAGGGATGAGCCCAGATGACGGGAGAGGCATCAAAGACTCATGATCGATCGATTGACCGAGCGTCGTGGCCTCGACGGATTCGACATTCGCTATGTCGGCCTCATGCTGGCTATCCTGGCGATCGGGGTGCTGTCCATTTATAGTGTCACGCAGGGACAGCAGAATGGGAATACCCCCTACTATCTAAAGCAGTTGATGTGGATCGCCTTAGGTACAGCGGCCTTTCTCATCATGTGGGCGGCGGATTATCACGATCTGGCGCGGTTTGCGTATCCAGCCTACGCGTTTATCCTTCTAATGCTGGTCTTCGTCCTGTTTGAAGGACGAACGAGTAAAGGGGCCCAACGATGGATTGCGATGGGTCCTTTCAGTTTTCAACCGTCTGAGTTTGCCAAGCTGATTCTCGTGTTGGTCTTGGCGCATTATTACTCGAAGGCCCCTCGTGTGGGGTGGCTGCAGCGTGTCATTGTTCCGGGACTCTTGGTGTTGCCTGGTCTGCTCCTCATCCTGAAGCAACCGGATCTTGGGAGTGGACTGAGCTTTGTGGCCGTCTACGCAGCTATGCTACTCATGGTCGGGGTTCGCTCTCAAGCCATTGGCTTTATTCTCTTATTCGGGATTATGCTGTTTCCGTTTGCATGGGAAGGGGTATGGGGGTCCTTGCATGATTATCAGCGACAGCGCATTATGGCGTTCGTCGACCCAGGCTATGACCCCGGTGGGAAAGGCTATCATGCTCTCCAATCAAGGATTGCCATCGGATCGGGTGAGCTTCTAGGCAAAGGGCTCTACGGGGGGACGCAGAGTCAACTGAAGTTTTTGCCGGAAGGGCATACCGATTTCGTGTTTGCGGTGTTTGCGGAAGAGTGGGGATTTCTGGGTGTCATGGTTCTCTTGGGGTTATTTGTGGGGTTAATCTGGCTCTCGTTGGAGATTGCGTCCAAAGCAAAAGATCAGCTTGGCGCGTTACTTGCCGCCGGTATCGTGGCCATGCTGTGTTTCTGCGTCGTGGTCAATATCGGCATGACGGCGGGAATGTTTCCGATCGTCGGGATCCCCTTGCCCTTGGTGAGTTATGGTGGAAGCGCCACGATCATGACCATGGCGTCGTTGGGCTTATTGCTGAATGTCAAACGAAAGCGACTGAGCCTGTTTTATTGAATGAAGACCGAACGACCAGACTAATGGGTATCTGTCTTTCGGAGGAGATACTACCGAAAACCCGCGGAACCAGGGGTGGTATGAACTCAGGGCCTGGGCGTACGCTCGCGTCCGGTACCCCTCCCATCACCCGGGGGTTTTCAAAGCAAAGGAGTCAGTATGGGAGTTGAGATTGCGATCACAGCCTCGCGAGAAGAAACTCGCGTGGCGGTCCTCGATGGTGGGGTGGTCACCGATTTATTTGGAGACCGCGCCAAGCACAAGGATTTTGTCGGAAATATTTATAAAGGACGAGTCGCCAAAGTCTTGCCGGGAATGCAAGCCGCGTTTGTGGATATCGGGCTGGAAAAAGCCGCGTTCATGCACGTGTCCGATCTGTTGGCGGACGCGGAACCAGGCGACATGTTAGTTGAGGCCGAGGAAGATGATAAAGATTCGGATATGCTCAGGCCCAAGCGTCAGAGTGCCAAGCCGATCGAACAGCTGCTGAGTGAGGGGCAGGAATTGATGGTGCAAATCTCGAAGGGGCCGATCGGCACCAAGGGATCCCGCGTCACGACGTATGTTTCGCTACCGGGACGCTACCTGGTTTTTATGCCGAACGTCGATCATATCGGCGTGTCGCGGCGTATCCCGCGTGATGAGGAGCGGACCAGGCTGAAGGAAATCATGCGCCGCGTTCGCCGCCAGGGCTGCGGGTATATCGTCCGCACCGTCAGTGAGGGGGTCAAAGAGGATGAGCTGAAGTCCGATGTCGACTTTCTGCACGTGCTCTGGCAGGACGTCTTGACGAAACGAGAACAGCTACCTGCTCCTGCCTTGCTGCATTCTGATTTGAGCCTCAGCTTCCGGGTAGTGAGGGACCTGTTTGGGAAGAAGGTCGATCGGCTCTGGATCGATTCACGCCAGGAATACGAGGCCATTCGTGGATTTGTCCAGCGCTTTTCTCCAGAACAGACGGCACGGATTCATTTCTACGACAAGGACGAACCGTTGTTCGACCATCTGGGAGTCGAGCAAGAAATTGCGCGTGCCCTAAGCCGGAAGGTATGGCTCAAATCAGGCGGCTATCTGGTTATTGACCATACTGAAGCCATGACCGTGATCGACGTCAACACAGGGCGTTTTGTGGGGAAACGCGACCAAGAAGAAACCATCGTGCGCACTAACCTCGAGGCAGCGAAGGAAGTCGCCTATCAGCTCAAGTTGAGAGGAATTGGGGGGATCATCATTGTCGATTTCATCGACATGGAACGTGAAAAGAATCGCGATCGAGTCTATCATGCGTTGGTAGATGCGATGGCGGCTGACAAGGCGCGAACGAGGATCTCCAGAATTTCGGATCTTGGGTTGATCGAGATTTCTCGCGAGCGTGTTCGGGAAGATCTCTTGCGATCACTGTCCGAACCGTGTCGTTATTGTGAAGGTCGCGGATATACGAAGTCTCCTACTACAGTAGCCTACGAAATCTTTCGCGAGATCCGACGGATTGAACCTGCCTCGGATCAACAACGAATCGTCGTGGGAGCTCACCCAACGGTGGCTGACTTGCTCCAAGATGAAGAGCGTCATGGAATTGAGGTGTTGGAACGGGATTGTTCGGCAAAGATCATTATCACTCCGGATAGCCAGCTACATCTTGAACAGTACGATCTGGTCGTTCTCTAGAATTGCGCCGTATCAGCTGTCCGTTCCCACCGGGAGCCTAGTTGTTCGGATAGCCTCATCCGGCTGACGCGACTCCTCGATCAATCATTGTCCTTCGACGAGATCCAGATGGACGAAGCAGCATTGACGTCATGGCTCATGCTCCAGGCGATTGATGGAGTCGGAGATCGCACGCTTGTCAAACTGATTCAAGCGTGTGGCTCAACCGACGCCGCTCTCGCTGCAACCATGGAGGAATTGTTGCATGCCGGTTGTAGCCTGGAGTTGGCTGAATCCATACGGCGCGGTCCTGATACCAACATCCGGCAGCAGATTGATCGACAAGTGAACATCATCGAGCGACTCAAGGTCAGAACGCTCACCCTGTTCGATCCATCCTACCCGTCTCGGCTCAGGTCTATTCCTGATCCTCCGCCGCTGTTGTATATGAGCGGGGCCTTGATTCAGCAGGATGACATCGCTGTGGCCATTGTGGGCGGACGACGGGCGACCGATTCCGGCAGGTTTCTCACGGAGGAGATTGCCAAAGAGCTGTCGGAGCGTGGCGTCACGATCGTGAGTGGACTGGCGCGAGGGATCGACGCGGCTGCGCATCGAGGGGCAATAGCGGGAAAGGGGCGTACGGTTGCCGTGCTGGGGTGTGGGATCGACCGAACGTATCCTTCCGAACACCACGCGTTGCGCCGGAGCATTGAGTCGCATGGTGCCGTTATCTCAGAGTTGCCGATCGGGGCAGCTCCGCACAGTCATCACTTTCCACGAAGGAATCGGATCATCAGCGGACTGTCACTGGGTGTGTTGGTCGCGGAAGCCACCACCAACAGCGGGTCACTCATTACTGCTAAGCTGGCATTAGAGCAGGGGCGCGAGGTCTTTGCAGTGCCTGGATCCGTCAAAGAAGAGGCGTGCAGAGGATCGAATCATCTCATCAAAGAGGGTGCCACGTTGATTGAAGGGGCACAGGATATTCTTGAAGAGATTCTCCCTCAAGTCGATAGCCGTCAACGGGGGATGATGCGACTCCATGCCACGCCAGCTGAAGTGCAGCCACCGCTGAAACGAGACGACCTCTTGGTCTATGAAGCGCTCTCCTATGAAGCCCAATCGGTGGATACGGTGATCGAACGCACAGGGTTGAGCGCCGCGCACGTGTCGGCGATTCTCTTGTCGTTAGAGTTGAATGGGCGGATCCGTCAGCTGCCTGGTCAACACTACATTCGTCAGTAATCGGATGATGGACACTGTCTGGTTCCTCACATCCCGTAATCGTCACCGACTGCCATTCTAGTTGCAGGAATCCCGAAGATTTGGTACGGATGATAACATTCATCAGTCGTAGACGGAGTACTCATGGCAAAATCGTTGATCATCGTTGAGTCGCCGACGAAGGCAAGAACCATCACAAAATATCTGGGGCGTGGGTATACCGTGATGGCGTCGGTGGGACATATCAAGGATTTACCCACGAGCAAGTTAGGCGTCGACCTCGAAAACGATTTCGAACCCCAGTACGTCACGATCAAAGGGAAATCGAAGGTCCTCGCTGAGATCAAGAAGAAGGCGGAAGTAGCGGACAAGATATTCCTGGCGCCGGACCCCGATCGTGAAGGGGAAGCGATTGCCTGGCATCTCGAACAAGAACTGCTCGGAAAATCGAAGAAGAAAAAGAAGGACAGCAAGATCTTCCGAGTTTTGTTCAACGAGATTACGGAGTCTGCGATCAAGCGGGCGCTCCAATCGCCCGGTGAGATCGACATGAAGCTGGTCAATGCCCAGCAGGCCCGCCGCATCCTGGATCGCATCGTCGGTTATCAAGGGAGTCAGTTGCTCTGGAACAAGGTCCGTCGCGGACTCAGCATGGGACGTGTGCAGTCGGTGGCCATGCGGCTGATTTGTGAACGAGAAGCGGAACGGGAGGCATTCCGGGCTGAAGAGTACTGGTCGATTACGGCGCTCCTGGCTGGGACGAATCCACCGCCGTTTGACGCGAAGCTTCACAGTATCAACGGTGAAGAGGCGTCGATTGAAAACGGGGAGCAGGCCGGTCGAGTCGTCGCCGATATTCAGGGAAAGCCGTTTGTCGTGCAGTCGATTGAGCGGCGAGAGAAAAAGCGGAACCCCGTGGCTCCGTTCATCACCAGCCGCCTCCAGCAGGAAGCTGCCAGGAAACTGCATTTTTCGCCGAAGAAAACGATGACGCTCGCGCAACAGCTCTACGAAGGAATCGAAATCGGAGCCGAAGGGGCGACCGGTCTGATCACCTATATGAGAACCGACTCGCCTCGGATCTCAACCGAGGCGACGGCCGATGCGCGTGAGGTGATTCAGTCACGATTCGGTGCGAACTATCTCCCGGGCACCCCGAATGTCTACAAGACATCGAAAGCCGCGCAGGAGGCTCATGAGGCGATCCGACCGACTTCGGCGGCTCGCGATCCTGAATCGATCCGTCAATACCTGGATCACGATCAATACAATCTCTATAAGCTGATTTGGAATCGATTTATTGCTTCGCAGATGGTGCCGGCTGTTTTGGATGTCACGCGGATCGATTCAGCACCGGTTGGCACAAAAGAGCGCTATATTTTTCGCTCGACCGGGACCATCGTAAAGTTTCCTGGCCATACGATTGTATACATGGAAGGGGTCGATAAGGAATTGCCGTCGCAGAAACCGAAGGCCGACCAGGAAGCGGATGACGACGAGCGTCAGTTGCCGGCATTGTCTGAAGGCGAACAGTTACGCTTGATCGAGCAGGAGGGCCAGACGGTACCGGGGATGTTGTCCAAGCAACATTTCACGCAGCCGCCGCCTCGATATAACGAAGCGCTCTTGATCAAGGAGTTGGAGGAGAAAGGCATCGGGCGGCCGTCGACGTATGCCGCCATTATTTCAACGATCCAGGACCGTAAGTACGTCGAAAAGACCGAAGGACGGTTGGTGCCGACTGAAACAGGAAAAACCGTCAACGATTTCTTAATGAAGGGATTCCCCGAACTCATCAATGTGGATTTCACCTCCCAGCTGGAAGAGCAACTGGACGAAGTCGAAGAGGGCAACAAGCAGTGGGTCACGGCGGTGCGTGATTTCTACACGCCGTTCACCAGAGAAATGGAACGGGCGAAGACGATCCCAGGCCCCAAAGATACCGTTGAACCGCCGACCGACATTCCATGTGAGAAATGCGGTCGGATGATGGAGATCAAATGGGGACGGAACGGAAAATTCCTCGCTTGCCCAGCCTACAAAGATGATCCTCCTTGCAAGAACACACAAAACTTCGAACGGCTGCCGGACGGCACGATCAAAATCGTTCCCAAAGAAGACATTACCACCGATCAGGTCTGTGACAAGTGTGGGAGTCCAATGGTGGTGAAGACCGGCCGTTTCGGGAAGTTCATTGCCTGTAGTGCGTATCCCCAATGCAAGACGACGAAAGCGTTGGCGTTGGGTGTCAAATGTCCACAGCCGGACTGCGGGGGTGATCTTGTTCAGAAGCGGACCAAGAAGGGCCGCTCCTTCTTCGCATGCAGCAACTATCCCAAGTGCGAGTATGCATTATGGGACCGCCCTGTTCCAAAGGCCTGTCCAACTTGCCAGGCACCGTTCCTTGTCGAAAAGGTCAGCAAACAAGACGGCCGGAGCGTCCAGTGCCGCAATCAGGATTGCGGGTACCGAGAAGCGGGGTGATGAGCCCAGACCCCTCCCCATCTGTTGAGCCCCCCACAGGCTCTTCAGTCAGTACCAAGGTCCCACCTGTGACACGGTCATGCTTCAACAACCACGCACGTGTATACTGCCGCCATGCATTGGCATCGTGATAAACTCTTCAGCACGTCATGGTGACTGCACGGCCCGTCAAGAACATGAGACGGGTGTGCACCGTCATCTTTCTCTGTACTGGGGTGACAGGGCTGTCACACGCCTTGGCGGAAGAACCGTCGGTAATATGGAGTGGAAGACAGACAGTCGGCTTGGCAGTTGGAGGGATGTTGCCACTGCGATTGATGGAGGGGCAATCATCCAATCTCAACGGTGTGGCGGTGCATCCCTCGTGGCAAACGGTATTGACCGAACCGATCGGCAATAGCTGGTGGACCGGTTCGGTAGGACTGGGAGTTGAAGGAGTACTCTTAGGGATTGCAGAGCCGACCAGCGCATATGGCGTCGGATTCACACCGAAACTGATCTATACGGTTACCTCATTCGGTCGGCTGAAGCCTTATATCGAAGGTGGTGGCGGCCCACTCTGGACGAATTTCGACGGACGCATCCCCGAACAAGGATCAGATTTCAATTTTTTGGTCTGGGCTGGTGCAGGCGCAACCTATGACCTCACAGCACAATGGTCGCTGAAC
Organism: Nitrospira sp.; assembly: GCA_016715825.1. Taxonomy (NCBI): domain Bacteria; kingdom Pseudomonadati; phylum Nitrospirota; class Nitrospiria; order Nitrospirales; family Nitrospiraceae; genus Nitrospira; species Nitrospira sp. The sequence continues at coordinate 253,657 of JADJXO010000003.1, forward strand.
GCCGGAGTCCGCTTCAGCCACATTTCCAACGCCGGAACAGACAGCCCAAACGGGGGGCTTAACTATCTGTTTCCATTTGCTGGACTTTCCGCAAAGCTCTTCTGATGCAAGGCCGCAGGTGCCCCAGTAACCCATCGGTTTTTGTCGACAAATTCACAGACGCACGGTAACGGCCTTGACCTCGGTGTAGAGTTCCAGCGCATCGTGGCCCATCTCGCGACCCCAGCCCGATTGTTTATACCCGCCGAATGGGAGTGCGGCGTCAAAGATGTTGTAGCAGTTGATCCAGACTGACCCGGCGCGTAGTTGGGCTGCAATGCGGTGGGCCTTGCCGATATCGCGGGTCCAGACCGCAGCGGCCAGGCCATAGATGGAATCATTCGCGGCCGGAAGCACCTCATCGAGGTCCGTGAAAGGTATCGCGCAGACCACCGGTCCGAAGATTTCCTCCTGCATGACCTTCATCTTCTGAGTGGTGTCGACCAGGACGGTCGGTTCCACAAAGTATCCTTTGCTGCCGAATTTCTTTCCACCCACCACGGCCTTCGCGCCTTCCGAAAACCCGGACTCCAGATAGTTGAGCACTCGACGTTGCTGCTCATCTGATACGAGAGGCCCCATCTGTGTATCGAGACCCATACCAGGTCCCACTTTGATTTTCATTGCATCCTCGGCCACCCCCGCCACCACCTTGTCGAAAATCCCCTTTTCCACGAAGAGGCGGGAGCCCGCACAGCAACACTGCCCTTGGTTGAAAAAAATCGCACTGGATACACCGGGGATGCTCGCTTGAACATCGGCATCTTTGCAGACAATATTGGGCGACTTCCCTCCGAGCTCAAGCGACACCTTTTTCAAGTTTCCGGCAGCTGCCCCAAGAATCAGCTTTCCGACCTCAGTGGAACCGGTAAAGGCGACCTTGTCGACATCAGGATGTGCTGCCAATGCTGCACCGGCGGTTTCTCCGTAGCCGGGGACGATGTTAACTACTCCATCGGGGAAGCCCGCTTCGCAGATGAGCTCGCCAAGTCGCAATGCCGAGAGCGGTGTCTGCTCGGCTGGTTTCAATATGACAGTGCAGCCTGCTGCCAGAGCCGGGCCCAGTTTCCAGGCCCCCATGAGGAGTGGAAAGTTCCATGGGATGATTTGTGCCACGACGCCGACCGGCTCCCGCAGCGTGTAGGCAAGGTATTGGGCGCCGGGCGTATAGGGTACGGAGATGGGGATGGTATTCCCTTCAATTTTAGTGGCCCATCCAGCCATGTAGCGGAAAAGATCGATGGCCAGCGGGACGTCTGCCGCCCGGGCCACCCCGACCGGCTTCCCATTATCGAGCGATTCCAGTTGAGCAAATTCTTCCACATGAGTTTCGAGCAAGTCAGCGAGCTTCCAGATGAGCCGTCCTCGTTCTGAGGCCGTGAGCTTGCGCCATGGACCATCCTCGAACGCCTTGCGCGCAGCGGAGACTGCTCGGTCTACGTCCGGCTTCGTGCCCTCGGCTACATGAGCGAGCACCTCGCCGGTCGCAGGATTGTACGTCGGGAACGTCTTGCCCGAAGCGGCGTCGACCCATCGGCCGCCGATCAACATCTTGCGGGGCGCGCCCACGAAGGTTCTCACTTGCTCATGTATTGGAGTTTCAATCGATGAGGTCGTCATGGGATCTCTCCTTGGTGAGAATTCATGGAGCCATCCATTCGGATTCGAAGAAGAAGAAACAACAGGATCTCATCATATATGAATAGACGATGGCAAGAGGAGGCATCATGATCCATCGGTTCCATTATGTTTTCAGCCTGTCATGAATGAGTCCAGTCTCGTCATTCACTCGGTGAAACGCGGTGTGCGGTAAAGTCTGATAGGATGTCCTGGCGATGAGCTATCCGCCAGCTGTGCCTGCACCCCGTCGAGCCGCGGTGCTCTTTATTCTCATCACTGTCCTGCTCGATATGGTGTCGTTCGGCATCATCATCCCGGTCTTGCCGAAACTGGTGGAGGAATTCTACTCCGGCGATACGGCACAGGCAGCGGTCCTCTATGGGTTGATGGGGACGGCCTGGGCCTTCATGCAGTTCTTCTGCTCGCCGATCCAGGGAGGCCTGTCCGATCGATTTGGCCGTCGGCCGGTCGTGCTACTGTCTAATCTGGGCTTGGGTCTCGACTACATCGTCATGGCGCTCGCGCCGAACGTCGCATGGCTCGTTGTCGGTCGTGTCATCTCTGGGATGGCCTCATCCAGCTTCAGCACTGCCGGCGCCTACATCGCCGATGTCACGCCGCCGGAGCAGCGTGCGGCGGCATTCGGCAAGATCGGCATGGTCTTCGGGCTCGGCTTCATCTTCGGTCCGGCCTTGGGTGGCTGGCTCGGCGCGATCGATCCTCGATTGCCGTTCTGGGGCGCGGCGGCACTCAGCCTTCTGAACACCACTTATGGATTCTTCGTGCTTCCCGAATCTCTGGCGCCGGACAAACGAACCCCCTTCGCCTGGAGGCGGGCCAACCCGGTGGGCTCACTCGTACTGCTGCGCTCCCACCATGAACTCCTCGGTCTCGCGTCCGTCACGTTCTTCGGGTATCTCGCCCATGCCGTGCTTCCGAGCGTCTCGGTGCTGTATATGGGCTATCGCTACGGATGGGGACCGGCCAGCGTGGGGATGATGATGGCAGGCGTTGGCGTGGCCGCGATGATCGTGCAAGGGGGATTGATCGGTCCGATCACCAATCGGCTCGGCGAACGGAAGACAGTGCTGATCGGCCTGCTCTGCGGATCGGTTGGATTTTTCATCTATGGTATTGCGCCGGAAGGCTGGATTTTCTGCCTCGGCATTCCCGTGATGGCCTTTTGGGGACTGGTCGGCCCCGCGAATCAATCGCTCATGACACGCCGCGTCAGCAGTGCAGAGCAGGGTCAGCTGCAAGGTGCCATCGCCAGCATCAATGGCGTGACCGGCCTCATCGGACCGACCCTCTTCACACAGACCTTCGCCTTCTTCATCCGGCCCAATTCCTCTCTCAATCTTCAGCCCTCACCCCTCGGCATTTCTCTGGATCTTCCCGGCGCCCCGTTTATCCTCGCCTCACTTATGCTCTTCAGCGCTGTCATAATCGTCTGGCGTACGACGAAGGCAGGTGGACCTTAGAGGAAACGGTAATTGTTATTCTTGTAAAGGTGGGTTGGCTGCCATCGGCGGACACATCCACTTCATTGACAGCATACTGTTATTGGCGGTACGGTTGTAGTCATAGGAAGCTATGGGGCGTAACAAAAAGTTACGAATCCGCCTCGAAAGTCTGAGAGGGAGGATTACGGATCATCGGATCAAGATTGCCCTTGAGCTACAGGGTGTGCATCCTGATCGGAGGCTTATCAAGCACTGGGAAGTTGAGATCAGAGCATGGGACCAAACCGTTGCAAATCTCGAGCGACGGTTGAAAAAGGGGAAACGCCATGATTAAGAAAACGAGGTCAGCTGCGTTCACCGAGAAGCAGTCTTTCCTGACGCCTTCGAGCTCGTTGCTAAACAATCATTTCGATGAAATCATGGAGACATCGGAGGAGATCCTGGGTCTTGTAGCACTCCTGAAAACCTTGTCGCCTACCGATTCAAAGCGTGATGAGTACGAAGGCCGACTCTACGGGGCGCTTACCCATCTCGATCACCATGTGAAACCCGCTATTAAGGAGTGGGATCGTGTGGTGGATCGGATGCCGGAAGATTGAGAGATCTTCGGACAGAACCCCGTCCGCCAGGCCGTTCCTAACGACGTGGCCACCTCATCAGACCGATTCCTCACTCAGCCCTCAGCACTTGGGTCGAGTTTCCCTGTACACCGTTCAATTGCGTATCTACTATTGATGAGAGTGGTATAGTTTCGTATTCAATACCTGTCAGCGGCCATGAGGTCCTACGCGAGGCGGTTGATGAATGACCAGCTTGATCCCTCCGTGCATGAATGGACCAAGTATGAACGGCTGATTCTCTTCGACGGGGTCTGCAACTGGTGCAATGCCTGGGTAAGTTTTGCGATTGCCCATGATCCAGCCGGGCAGTTCAAGTTCGGGACACTCCAGTCCGAACCGGCGCAACGCATCCTCCGTGATCTCAGCTTATCCACGACTGACTATCAGACCTTCCTCTTGTTGGAAGGGGGCCATGTCTCTATCAAGTCCACTGCGGTGTTAAAGGTGATCCGACAGCTCTCCCGATGGTGGCCCCTGTATTACGTCTGTGTGTTGGTGCCGGCTCCTCTCCGCGATGTGGTTTATGATTTTGTGGCACGTCACCGGTATCAATGGATGGGCCGAACGGCTACTTGTCGAGTCCCGACTCAAGAGGAACGTGACCGATTTCTTTGATCGTCAAGGCCCGTTAGGCACTGACTCACTAGCGGGGCGCGGGGGGCTGGGGGTTCGGGGCGAAGCCATGAGGGGTGTAGCCGCTTCGAGCCGGGCCTGGGAGATCTCCGGCACGAGCGACCTGTGCTGGACGGTGGAACGACCTCCACCAATGATTCTCAATCGCGGAAGAACTGCGACGCGCACGCCGAGTGGGAAGACCGTCTAGCGGAATGGCGAAACAGTTGATCGCTATCCGCCTTTCGCCCAAGCTCTTGAGTCAGTTAAGAAAACTGCCCGGAACCCCTACCAAACGCTCATTCACGAATTATCTGGAACAAAGACAGCAAGATTTGTTATGCGCTCATCGACATGCGGACCGGTTTGGTGCGACGGTTCGTCTAATCATCAAGGTTCGCCTGCGGCCTGAATGGCTTTCACATAAGTCGGCACTCTTGCCTGACATCAATATTAGCCAGTTGGTCCTATACAAAAACAGATGTGACCCAAAATGACTCGAATGGTAGGCTGGTCATCGGGAGGAATTGATTATGGCAGAACTTGTGGCCTCCCCAGGTTGTCAGTATGTTGATGCGGCATGTGACAGATTACCAATTGGTAAAGGCGGGGGGACGGACAGGAAGTCGGGGCCCGGATTTCGTGAGGCAACATCATTGCACACCACCGTTCACTTTACTTGTTAAACTTTTTATTGTCGCAGTATCCCCACCGGACGCCTACATTGCCCGGATTTTGATGAGCGGCTGCGCTGACCATTTATGCTAAACTGGCGGACTCCGAAAGATTGCCAGGAGCAGCTTTCCCACACCCCTGGTCAAGGAATACAGGAGACACCTCTGATGTGTTAAACCAAAAAAAAGGTTTTAGAAAAATTAGATCTTGGTGATACGGCCGCTGAAAATGAGATCGCGGGCTTGCGAAATTATTTCGTTCCCACCGGTCAGTTCACGCAAGCAAAACAAGGTCATGCCAGACTGTGAGGCGTAAAGGGCGGAAACAGAGGTCAGGAAGCGCTAGGAGGCGTTCGAGAGTAGTTCTCGATCTAAAGCCAGAGGGGCACCAGTTTACGAAGCTACGAGAGGCAGTGCTTTCACAGCTGTCGCCTGGCCTTCAAGAGCACACAATGACAGGATTCTGGAACTACATACTCCTTACAGAATTGGCCCACAAGATACTTTCTACTGAGGAGGTGGGCAAGCAATGATCCGGAAAGGCAGCGCGGTTCAGGCTTGAGTGATCGAGGGATTTGTCTCCGGTGTGGGCGCCAAAAAAAGAAGGCTTTTTGCCCGATACCGCCTAGCGCCCAGCGCCTGCTCGACAAACTCCGTCGCTCATCGACAATCTGGACAAAGGATGGCCTGTTCATGGAACAACTCCCGCAGATATCATGATCGTTCGGGCGCTACTTGAAGCAACCGATCTGCAGGGACAGGACGTGATGTCGGGTCACCCAGGTCTCGTTCGGTCGTGTGGCGGCAACCTGGTCCGCGCCAATACGTTGTCCGCGACCGGCCGCGCATGCGTACGAATCCGTGGTCGTCGTGAACCGGCGGACCTGGGTACAGCGCCAGCCCAGTTTCTTCCGCAGTCGCTTGATGCGGCCGATCCCAGCGGAACCCGTCGGCATGCAATTCGGCTTGAAGCCGTTCCGGGCCGTACGTCTGACGGGTGCGCACATGGGCGGCGGATCGCCACTTCCAGCCGCGCATTCTCCTGATCGCGTTTCGACGGCCGCCGTATACTGCCAGGCATTATAGTAGCGCTTCGAGACACCTCCAGCACCCGGCACAACAGACTCAGCGGATAGTGGGCACGCAGCGTCCTCATCAGCGCGTACCGGGCAGCTGCGCCCTTCGCAAAGTACGCGGTGGCTTTTTTAAGATGTCGCGCTCCATCCGTGCTTCCGCAAGATCACGTTTGAGCCGGGACAGCTCTGCTTCTAGCTCCGTCACGGGCCGTCGGCTCGCGCCCACTGTCGCAAGCTGGCCGTGCCGAGCTCCGCCCACCCAGTTCTTGAGCGTTTTGCCCGACATGCTCAGGCGCCTGGCTGCCTCCGGAATCGTCACCTGCTGTTCCAGGACTAGCCGCACGGCCTGCTCTCGGAACTCCTTCGTATACTGCTGCCGCGGTATCTGTTCCATCTCACACCTCCAGACCTCTGATTGTAGGTTGAAGGCGTCCACTTTTTCGAGCCTAGCTCACTTTGGCTGGAGTTGGCTGAAATGGAGTGGGATGAGGTGGGCTTGAGCACAAAATGAGCCAGTTGTGATGCTTCTTGATTCACTCCACTGATCAGTGAGGCAAGGTTCGTTGCAGCGCAGGGTTGGGCAGTATTGTCATACTCCGTCTCCGTTATCCGACCAATTACAGCATGCTCGATGAGGCCGAGCCTTGGGTAGTAAGGGGAGTGGTAGCAGGGTGATGTTAAAAACCTTTCGCATAATAGCCTGGGACGGGGGCGTTGCTTCCTTGTGCAGCTTCCAGGAGGTTCTTATACGAAGTGGTGAAGATAGTCGCCCAGTGGTTGTTTGCTAGGTTGTGTCGGATCGTTGCTGTCTTGTCGTAGTTCGAGCTAAGGGCCGACAGCTTCTTCCCGGCCTCATCGGTCCAGAGTTGTGGCTTCCATAACTCAAGACCGTATCTCTGAAGAAGAATTCCAACAGTCGCTGCGCGTAAACGTTCTTTGTTGGGCGGCAGGTCTTTGCTCGCGACGGCCCCGGCAGAGCATTGGAGTAAGGAGCCGAGTTGTTGTGCTGCAAGCGAAGGACTATGTGTGGTGATGGCCGTGTCTCCGCAAACAGGATCAATTGAAACGTTGGTAAAGAGGCTCAATGCTGCCTGCGTGTCGCCGTCCAACACATGGGGCAAGAGCTGTCGCCATGTATCAACCGAAATGACGTACGGCATGTCCGAGTCTTTGAGAACCTGACCGTCGCGTTCATGAAGATCCAGTAGGGTTTGTGCGGCAGGAAGACCAGCCTTGGCAGCGGCGCGAACCCAACGCAACCCTTCTTCCCTGTCCTCAGGCACACCCTCACCTTTCATGTGCATCGATCCTACGCGCATCATTCCTGTCGCAATCCCTCGAGTGGCCGCTTCATGAAACCACAAAAACGCCTGGCTAAATTTGCCTTGCTTGTAGTGGTAGACGCCAACATTGTACATAGATTCCGAATCACCAGCCTGAACCGCCTTGGTCCACCATTTGACGGCCTCCTCCCAATCTTCAGACACTCCGAGACCATTGCTGTACAAAGCACCCAAGTCGCTCATCGCTTTGCGGTGTCCAAGTTCGGCGGCTTTCTTCCACATGTGAGCAGCCTCTTCATATCGACCAGTATTGGCGAGCAACACCGCGTCGCGGTAGATTGCCTCCGGATCCTTCTTTGAACTGGCTGAGCAGCCGGGAATAACCAGAACACCAATGACAACGATTGAGCAAAGCCAGCCAGTGAATATTCTCACAGGGAACATGCTAGCCATACACTGAATCTCCCTAACGCGAGTGTGAGAGGTGGTGCCACGCGCCGTGCCCTGCATGCTGTCGTGAGGCCTGCAAGGGCTCGCCGGATTCATCGAACAGCGTTCCTAATAGCACGAAGCTCAGCAACTTGAGAAGCCCGAGGGAAACGAATAGAACGCGTGTTTGGGATCAGACACAACTATAGACTTATTGGTGCCAGCTCCTCTCCGAGATGTGATCTATGATTTCGTCGCCCGTCACCGGTATCGGTGGATGGGCCGAGCGGCCACCTGTCGCGTTCCGACTCCGGCAGAACGTGAGCGATTTGTGTGATCGTGACTAGAAGCCTGCTGAGGTAGCGGAAGTGTCATGTCGTGTAGTCTGTGGTGCTGTTGTGCACAAGACAAAACATGACCTCAATTAGTGAACACGGACGATGGTCAGAATGAATGAGATTCTCGGCATGTGGAACGGAGCGAAAATAGGGAGGGGAAACTGGCCGATTGCCCCATGTGTGTTCTTTAGCGTCAGCTCTGAAGTCTATATGAACAATACATGATCTGACCTTAATTTGTTTTTGCAGGTGCTCTTAGCTACTTCAGCCCCAACTTTTATTGGAATATCCCGAGATGCTCGGAGAGCACCACCCACACCATCGCTCAACTCTTTATCTTCCAAGTGTAAAAACAAGCAATTTGACTCTCGTAACTCCTCGCTTGATTCAATGACTTAAGAGCGATCGGAAATGGATAAAATCGCAAGGCAATTCGTATTCGCTGGGGCTATCCCAGCTCCATATGGTTGGCTTACGCAGTTCATTCGCCACATCCCCGCACATCGGTTGAGAGCTGTCAGCTGCCACTCTGACCTTACCCCGATTTCACAGACACCTGTATAAGGAGGAGTTTGATGAAATTGGAGGGCAGCATGAGCACCAAGACGAGACGGCAGTATACGGAAGAGTTTAAGACAGAAGCAGTGCGGTTGGTCCGAGACTCGGCACGACCGGTTGCGCAAGTAGCCAGAGACCTGGGCATTGCCGACCATCTGCTCTACCGCTGGCGGGTGGAGCAGCAGCAGGCGGAGGAGCGTGGAAAGACGCGGCAGGACCTCCGAGCTGAAGAGGCCGAACTGGTCCGACTGCGGCGCGAGAATGCTGTCCTAAAGCAGGAGCGAGATTTTTTAAAACGTGCGGCGGCGTTCTTCGCGAAGGAGTCCCGATGAGATATCGGGTGATCCAGGAACACGACCGTCGCTATCCCATCCGGATTGATTCGAGCCCCCATAAAGTTGCAGGTAACCGAGTCGGCTTTTACGGGACGACATTCTACATAAAAGGACTCGTTCCCGCTCTGACTGTATACTCTAAAATGGGAAGGGAGTTGGTCCTGCTCAGCTTCTCTTTGTGTGCCAGCGAAACACCAAGGCGGCATCATCCATAAGATGAACAAGTATGTCACGACTTCGAGAGCCAGAGAGTCTTTTCTCCGGTGAGCAACCAGGATGCCCCAGGAGATCATGGTAACAACCACCTTTTCCTGCTTTTAGGGTGACAAGCTGCCCGGGATGCCATGGGCCATGTTTAGTTTACACCACTTTGAGCAAACGGCTATGATTGTGCCAGGTTATTGACATTGTTTCCTCACTGGAACTTCTTGACCTATTAACGCTACCGGCCAAAGTGGTCGCTTATCTTCGGCTATTCGGAGGAACTTGTGAATTCAAGGCTGAAGTACAACACCGGCGGCCCGAGTGAAGACTTCTTCCGGTGTCAGATAGACGAGGCATTTGCGGGGTCTATTATTCAATTCCTTGACGACCCGTGCAAGATGTTGCGCCGTGATCGTCGAGAGGTCTGAGCCGTAAGTGGGGTCGGATCTTGTATTGTGCATGCCGAGAGCGAGATCTGACGGCTGAAGAAGAATGGGTTGGGAATCAGTTATGAAAAGCCGATTGCGCAACCTGTTGAGATGAAGTAGTCATCGCCACACCTTTCTTTGGTTCAACATCCTGGCCGAATGCATGATGAGCGCACGTGTCGGTTTCTGTTACTGATCTTCCGCCGCTCCTTGCCACAGCATGTCGTACCCCAGCTCCTTGGTCTCGGAACACATAGTCGCCAGTTTTGCGAACTTCTTGTTGAAGGGGTCGTCCGCATGGGAGCGTTCGTGTGCATCAAGCGAGCGCCAATAGGTGACGATCACATAGTGGTTGTCGGTAGTTCTGGATGCCGAGAAGGAACCCTCGTTCGAGACGAAGCCAGAGAACTTGAACACTTGTCCGGCGATGAAACCACCTTTCTCTCCGCCATAGGTTCCCTTGACCACGGCGCAGAGTTCTCCAACGGCCATCTCCACGTCCTCAAAGGTGATGCCGGGCTTGAGTGTGACGGTATTGAACAGCATTTTGGCTCCAAATGGAATGGTGATGGGTCCGAAGATGGATGCCCTCCTGGGTTACCCGTCCTGTTACCGCTCTCGATTTGTTGGGCAAACCCTCTGTTGATAGACGCGCGACAGCATGGCTCGACGAGTTTTCTAGATGGTCTATTGTTTATCGGGCCGCGTCAACTAAAAGAGTTTCCGCCCTCTGTACGACTCTGTGGTGGGTGGGAGGGCTATTGAGCTAACGAGGTCAAGGAGATCGGGTTCGGCACGGCTACAACCCTGTCCAAGAAATCGTGAGCGGTACAGCGGTGAGTGCCGTTTGCTACGTAGCTGCAAGGACTCCGGCAATGCAACCGGTCAGCAACGTGGCCAAAAAGGCGGTCCACAAGGCACGCAGGCCCAAGAGCGAGATGTCTTTTGCCCGATGCGGCACCAAAGCGGAAATGCCGCCGACGAAGATGCCCATGCTCGCCACATGCACGAATCCGCAGAGAGCATAGGTCATGGCCGTGAGGGATCGGGGAGAGAGCGGCGGCGCAGACGCGGTTTGCACGGCGGCCAATTTGAAATAGGCCGCAACTTCCGTCTCGATAAACCGCGACCCCAGCAAGTTCGCGCCGATCTGCCACTCCTCGGGACGAAGACCGAGGAGCACGGCGAATGGCCAGGTGAGCCAAGCGAGGATCCGTGTGACGGAGAGAGGGGTGCCCCCGATCGCCGGAATCTGTGCCAGCGCCAAGTCGACCAGCGCTTCTAATCCAAGAAACACGATCAAGAGGGCGGCGATGCCGACCGCCATTTTCATTCCCTGCCCCGCCCCATCAATCAAGGCGACAATGAAGTTGGAGGGCGGCGGGTTCGCGTCACTGTCGGAAGAAGGCGCTGAGGTTCGGCCGGTAGGATCAGAGGGCACGCCGCCCAGCGTGGCGGGCTGTCCATCTTCGGGAAATGCAAGTTTGCTGATGAGCACTGCACAAGGAATCGAAATGATTGACGCGGAAATCAAATGTCCGGCGATCTGAGGCACCGTATGTTGTAGCGCCGACACGTAGATGCCCATGACGGTGCTCGCTACGGTCGCCATCATGCACGTCAGCACCAACAGCAGTTCCGACTGCGTCATGGCTGCGAGGTAGGGACGGACGATCAAGCCTGCCTCAATCCCGACGAAGATATTCGCGGCGCCGGAGAGCGACTCAGCTCCCGATAAGCCCATGGTCCGGTAAAAGAGCCGGGCAAACAAGCCCACGATCGCTTGCATGGCGCCCACGTAGTAGAGACCCGACATCAAGGCGGCAAAGAATACGACTGCCGGCAGTGCTTGCGCCGCCAAGATAAACCCGATCGAGACCGTCCCATCCGGCAAGGTCTGGCCGGGGCCAAGTGCGAGGGGCCCAAGAAGAAACACGGTGCCTTTTTGCGAAGCGGTGAGCACGGCGACCGCGATCTCGTTGATCATGCTCCAGAGCCAGTGGGAGCCCGGAAACCAAAAGGACAGGACACCGAGTCCCCAGGCCAACGCCGCGCTGCCTCCAATGGTCCTCCAGTTCAGCCGACTGCGACTCCCGGTCACCCACGCCAACCAGGTAATTGTGACGAAACCGGCACCGGCCAGCAGGCGATATGGCCATTCCTCCACGAGCAGGTCCTCCTTCCGATAAAAACCCGCGGAGGCTACGCTGAGAGCCGACTGCCGTCAAGCGATAAAAGAGGTCCTCGATTGCGAGTGGGGGGATCTTATTTGGTGGTGGAACCAAAGAGGTCTGACCCGTATCGAGAAAAGGTGCGAATCTGTTGGCCACAGACGGTGTCATTAGTTTGGCGAGGGTGCGAGGGCAGGAGCCGACCCTACTACATGAGAGGCTGGACGAATCTCGCCTTCACCAGTAAAGGACCAGGCAAGTATAGGTTCAGAATGTTTGTACTTCAGGCACTACGCGGTCGTTCTTCTGAGCCAATCATAGGGTTCCCCGGCTGGCTGAGAAAAGTACTCGCGATACCAGCTCACGGTACGCTCAAGACCGGTCATGAAATTGTATGAAGGCTGCCAGTCCAGGTCTTGTACGGCCTTTTCGCACGAGAGACTCATGTCCCGTATTTCCACGCTGCTATTCTCATTCGTGGCAACATCAGCCGGCACGCCGAGCAAACGACAGATCTGTTTCACAATATCGAGAACTTCAATCTGCTTTCCGTAGGAGAAGTTGAACGCTTCTCCGTAGAGGGCCTCGTTTTCCGAAAGCTGCTGGGCCAACAGGAGCTGCGCGTCGACGGCATCCTCTATATACAAAAAATCGCGCGTAAACCTGCCGTTGGACCGGAGAGTCGGAGATTCACCCTGCATAATGCTCTGGACCACTCCAGGAATGAGACGCGTAAAATTGAAATCGTAGGCACCAAAAAAATTCCCGCAGCGTGTGACGGCCACAGGACACTTGAACACCTTTCCATAGCATTGAGCGGTCTGATCCTGGGAGGCCTTAGCGACTTCGTATGGGTGCAGCGGCTGGAGCGAAAAACTCTCCAGGTACGGTGTCGGCTGGCGGCCGTACACCTTGTCGGTCGAGCTAATGACGGATATGCAGTTCGGATGGTTATTCTTGAGAAAATCTAGTATCTGCCATGTGCTGATCGCCGAGGACCGAAAGCATTCCAATGGTTCCTCCAAAACACGATGCACATCAGCGCCATACGCAGTATGGAAAAATACCTCGATTGGGTGCTGGTCAAATATCCTTTCAATCAAGTCTTGGTCCGCGACATCACCCTGATAGACAGAGACAGATGCAGAGTCGTTGAACGATTCCAAGAAGAACTGGGAGTGTGGCTTGGAGGAACGGACAAGAGCGACGACATGTGCGTCGTATTCGAGGAGTCGGCGTATCAACCAGCCTCCAAGGAAACCGGTCGCACCGGTCACAAATACGGTTTTCCCGGAACAGAAGGGGAAGGTGCTATTCATCATGTGAGCCTTTCAGAATCACGTAGGGGGACATAATGCCATCGCTGCAAAATAATCGTTGCAAGAAGCTGCAAGGTAGAGGATTTAGGATACGTGCCAGAACCTACCTCAATATGGAAATTGGACGACGTGAACAGACCCAGATGTGTGACGCCAAGAGATCGACATGGGCCTGTTTGGCGACGCATGTTGGATGTAACATCCGCGCACGTCATTGGGAACTGGGGATATCCCTAGTTCCCAGAGGTGGAAGTCAGTGGGACTAAACATCTGGTAGGATTAGAACATCCTCTGTACCTAAATAACATTGACTGAATAGATGAAAGAAACCAACAAGTTATGATGTACTGACAGGGTTGTCTTCTCTTTCAGGTGCAGGCTTCCTGAGATAATTGTGGTAACTGCTTTCAGTCAAAATCATGAATATGAGCATACTATTATATAGTTATGTGTATTGACCCATAGGGTATGGTTTTGAGAACACCAGGTGTATGGTTTTAAAGACAGTCGATGGTGTGACCGTGCAAAATAACCGCTCGCGAAACTCTAACAGGCGATCGGAGAACCTCGAATTCGGGCGTCCCCTTTGAGATGGGCACACTGGTCCACTGATGTTATCGAGTCATCCATTAGTACCGTTGCGAGCGGGGGTAGGTCCGCCCATTAACGGGCTAGTTCTCTGCGCGTCTACGTGTGAACGATAAATCGGCTGCTGCTTTCTCTGCACTGCGGGAGGACGGCGCAACTATGGTGATCAAGCCAGGAGAAAATGCGGTCATCGCCTCCGGTGCATCATGGAACGTGAGTGCAACTTCCTGAGGGCCGCATTTCGTCTCACTAGAATTGTTCGCTGGCCCTGAATCAGATCTGATACCATCGCCAACCGCGTAGTCAGTGCAATCGGTCTGCATTTGGTCCTGCAGAGGCAAGGAACGAATGGAGTAACAGTCGGTGGATGCGTATGCCTCCGGGAGATCAGCAGTCGCCGAGCCAAACAGGGGCTTGATCATCATGTGGCAAAGCATCCCACTCTATGCTCGCATCGTCATCGCCTTGATTTTCGGTGTCATCGCGGGGCTGGTGCTGGGCAGCGATGCCGCTGTCCTGGCGGTGCCGGGGAAGCTGGTGCTGCGTCTCTTAGGCGCGCTCGCACCGGCGCTGATCCTCGCGGCGATTGTGCACACCTTCATGACAACGAATGTTGGCGGGCCACTGGCCAGGTGGCTGCCGTGGTTATTGTTTCTGAACACGTTGGTTGCGATCACTGTTGGGCTGACCGTCGCCAACATGATTCAGCCAGGACAAGAGGCTGGCATCGCGCCGCCAGCAGTGCACGAAGAAGCCGCGCATACCGCTAATCCACTCGCCCTCTTTCTTGAGAATGTGCCGAAGAGTCTTCTGGGACCGCTCGGGGACGATGGGAAGGTCATCGGCGTGATCTTCATTGCCGTGGCGTTTGGCATGGCTCTCCGCAAAGAACGAGAACGGCCGCTTGGAACAGTCGGACATCTTGTCGAACTCTTTCTGGAATCATTGATTAAGATTTTGCACTGGATTATCGTGCTTGTGCCGTTTGCCGTGTTTGGCATCGTCGCCCATATCGTGGGGACGGAGGGGTTCGCTCAATTCAAAGCGCTTGGGATCTTTGTTCTGTGTGTGTTGCTCGCGCTCACGATCCAGGCTGGCTATTACCTACTCCGCATTCGCTTTGGTTCTTGGGTCCGGCCGATTGAACTGCTTCGTGGGGGACGCGATGCGTTGGTCATGGCCTTTTCCACGGCCAGCTCGACGGCGACGATGCCGGTGACCTACGCGGCGCTGAAAGATCGGGTGGGCCTGCATGAGCAGTCCGCCAGTATGGGGGCGCTGGTCGGGGCGAATTTCAACAACGACGGCACCGCCCTCTACGAAGCCATGGCAGCGCTGTTCATCGCGCAGATGATTGGGATGGATCTCACTGTTCAGCAGCAGCTCATGGTTGTGGTCACCAGCATCGTTGCCTCGGTCGGGGCGGCCGGCATTCCTGAAGCCGGTCTTGTCACGATGACCATGGTCTTTACTGCCGTCGGCCTACCGGTCGAATACATCCCTGTCCTGTTGACGGTGGATTGGTTTCTCGATCGCTGTCGCACCGCGATCAACGTGATGGGGGATATGAATGTCAGTTGTCTACTTGACGGGAAGTACAAGGAAGAGGCGTAGTAGGTGTAAGTGAGCGGTCCGCCCCAAAGCTACGCAGCTTTAGCGGGGCGCCAGCGAAGCCCGACATTCAGGAGTTCCTGCAGCAGATCTTTGTATTGATAGCCGACCTTCTTGGCCGAATCCGCGAAATCTTCATCTTCCGCGATCTGCGGGTTGGGGTTTGCTTCGAGGATGTACAGCCGCCCTTCAGCATCCATGCGCATGTCGATACGGGCATACCCGCTTAAGCCGAGCGCTCGATAGAGGCGTTTCGCCAGGCCCTGGATTTCCTGAGTCTTGCTTTCTGCTAAATCGTCAGCTTCTTTGGAGATGATCCCATACTTGATCTGATACTTCCGGCTCCATTTGACCCGTTCGGTGGCAATGCGCTTCGCGTCATCAGGCAGCTTGTCCATGATGAGTTCCCAGACCGGCAGCACTTGCAGTTGGCCGTTCCCGATGATTCCCACGTAGAATTCGCGCCCCTCGATGTATTGTTCGATCAGCGCCCCACTCCCTATGCTGCTGTGGACGAAGGCGACTCGTTCGGCAAGTTTCTCGTCGTCCGTGACGATCGAGGCTTGGGAAATCCCCAGCGAGGCCTCTTCACTCACCGATTTCACGATCAAGGGGAAGGTCAGCGATTTTGGACGCTTCACCATGCGGCCGTGAGGTACTTCGATGAATTCCGGGTAGGGAATCTTGTGGAAGGCCAGCACTTTCTTCGTCAGCACTTTGTCGCGAGCCAGCATGAGCCCGCGTGGATTCGAGCCGGTGTAGGGCAGGTGCAGGAGTTCGAGGTACGACACGACATGCTGATCATAAACAGCCACGCCATCGAATTCTTCGAGGAGGTTGAACGCGATGTCCGGTTTCCATTGATCAATCGCTGATTGGATCACGCTGAGATCGCTCTTGACCCCGAGCGGGTACACCTCGTGACCGAGCTTCCTGAGAGTCGAGACCACATCGTACTCGGTCCGCCATGCGACGGTTTTCACGTCATGGCCGGTCACGTCCTCTGGTGGCACTAGATCTTCATGCATGAGGACCAGCACGCACAGTCGTTTCATAAGGCCACCCGATGTCGTCCGCTCCGCAAGAAGTTCATCGTGTGAACAGTCAGGAGGATAGTGAAATCGAGTTTGGCCTGCTCCTCGGTGACGGGTACCCTCAAATCCAATTCCCGGCATCGTCGGATCATATCTTCCAACACCTGGTCGATGGTGTATTGGTACTCGCCGGTCCAACTCGCGACCTTGCGGCGCACCTCCCGGCGAAAGCGATTAAGAAAGCCGGCAGCGCTCGGTTTGGTTGCGTGACTCGGTAGGGCGGAAAACAGTCGTTTGAGATCCGGGTCATACTGCAACTGCCGGTCGATGCCGTAATGCCTTCGTTTGCGGTCATAATGTTCGCTCAGGGTCTTCTTGAGACTTGAGAGGGAATCGACCTCTTCTTGAGTCGTGACGCAGGGTGCGACCCCTCGGAGTTCTTTCATCACCCCGTCGACATACTTGAGCTTCTTGAGCACGGGCCAGCCTCGATAGCGTTCTTCCCAGAGCGAATCGGGGGTCAACCAGACGGCAAAAGTTTCGGCGAAGTCCTCGTCCGGGTGGCTCTGCGCATACCACAAATCCAAATGGCGAACGAAGCTTCTGCTATAGGGACGGGGGGAGTAATATCTCGGGTATCGTTGGGACGACTTGCCGAAGATCTCTTGACGGGTTTTGCGGCGACGAAGCTTGTAGGCGTTTTCGATGGCATGCCCCGTTTCATGGCGGAGGATGCGCAAACACCATTCTCTCGTGCCCCCTTCGACCTCCAACATTTGCGCCAGCTCGAGTTTCGCAAGCCGGGGATGGGCGAGATAGAAGGGAATGGCCATGCCGGGTACGCCGTCGGGCGTGAACCATTCGTTGGACAGCCAAAAATATGGACGAAACAGTAACTCCCGCTGTTCAAGTTCACGGGCCAACTCAGCGATGGGTTGTTCGAGGAATCCCCCTGTCAGCCCTACGTGGAGATCGCACATAGGAAGATCCAATAAGGCCTCATCCGACCAGGATGCCCAATGTGGTTCATTCTGGCCTACGATCGGTGTTTTGAGCACGTCGGCATCCGCACGATCCATGATCAGCCCGTCCTCCATCCAGATCGACTACCCATAGAAAATATAGCAGGTGCGAGGATTCCGGTTGTGACGGTTGGGTCAGGGCGGAGCGAGGAGAAGAGATGTAGTCGAAAAGGTCGCCAGCGTCCTAATGGACTGACGGTAGGTGGCCCATCATGTCTTGCCTTTGGAGAAGTCAGGAAGTCGCACCATCAATTCAGGCACGGCCTCCCAAATGTGGTCGATGACAGACTCAATATAGGCCCGCGCCTCGACGATATCGCGTTCCCAGTCAGGGAGAGCCTCATGCAGGTCCAGAATCGGGGTTTCCTCCCCGAACGACACTTCGTTGAAGAGCGGAACCTTCAAACCGAACCGTTTTTGAATAAACTCACGATGTCCCAAGCCCATCGCAATGATGATGTCGTGCTGTTTGACCAGTTGCTTGGTCAAGAGGCGTGGGGTATGTGAGGAAGGGTCGACCCCTTTTTTAATGAGTCGGTTCGAAATCACCGGGTGGATCGTCCCAGGCTTAGCGTCAATCCCGGCTGATCCCACCCGATAGGTCGAGTGTGCACCGAGTTGCGCGCGCAGGGCATATTCCGCCGCCACGCTCCGGAAGATATTACCCGTACAGACAAAGAGAATCGATTGGCTCGCGGATCGGTCGGTCATTTTTCTCCAAACTAGCATGTCGACAGCCTTCTAACGGACCAGCTACAATCCTGACATGATTGTCCCTATCCGACCAGCATCTCCGCTTAAGTTAGATGAAGCTGCAGAGAAGATGCAAACACGCCTCTGCCGGCTGGTTGGCCAGGCTATTGCCGACTATCGCCTGATCGAAGACGGAGACAAGGTGATGGTCTGCCTTTCGGGTGGGAAGGACAGTTATGGGTTGTTAGATATCTTGCTGGTTTTGCAACGCCGGGCCCCTGTTCGTTTTGACTTGGTCGCCGTCAATCTCGATCAACGTCAGCCAGGCTTCCCAGAGCAGGTGCTTCCTAACTACCTGACAAGCCGGGGGGTACCCTTCCATATCGAAGCACGGGATACCTATTCGATCGTGAAGCGGTTGATTCCTGAGGGGCAGACGACCTGCTCGCTCTGCTCAAGACTACGGCGGGGGCATCTCTATCGCATCGCCACGGAGCTCGGTGCCACCAAGATCGCGTTGGGCCATCACCGCGACGATATCGTCGAAACGTTATTCCTCAATCTGTTTTTTACCGGCAAGCTGAAAGCCATTCCGCCCAAGCTGCGCTCAAAGGATGGACGCCACATCGTCATTCGCCCGTTAGCATCGGTTAAAGAAAGCGATCTGGCACGATACGCTGAGCTGCGGGGGTTCCCCATTATTCCGTGCGATCTTTGCGGGTCTCAAGAGGATTTGAAGCGTAACAAAGTGAAGGCGTTTCTCCGGCAATGGGAACGAGAGTCCCCAGGTTGTGGCGACAGCATTGCGGCGGCGTTGACCAACGTAGCGCCATCGCTCTTGATGGATCAACGGCTCTTTGATTTTACCTCACTGCAATCGGTGGGAGGCTCTCAGGACGACGGCGACGTCTGGCTGGATCACGAACCACATTCTCATGCACGCTAAGGCTCCTTCACTGCTGAGTCATGTCGATCTCTCCACAGCGCCTGAATAAAACCTTGCAAATCTAGCTCCTGTAGAGACGCGATTGATGAAGAATTCTTCATGGGCTTTTCGTGCATGCTTCACATTTGGAGCGTAATCATCCTGGAATAGAATCGATCTGTTTGGGTAAAGCCCGCATCTAGAACGGAGATTGTTCGTGAAGCTAGACGTATTTATCGACCGTCCAATTCTTGCGTCAGTGGTATCTGTGGTGATTGTCGTCATGGGTCTTCTGGCGCTCCAGTTCCTCCCGGTCGCCCAGTTCCCTGAAATCAACCCACCTGTCGTGCAGATTGAAGCCGATTATCCCGGTGCTAGTGCGGAAGTTGCAGCTGAATCGGTTGCCAGACCGATTGAGGTGATGCTCCCTGGCATCGACAATCTGCTCTATTTTGAGTCGACCAGTAGTAATGATGGACATGTGAGCATGACGTTGACGTTCGAGGTCGGCACCAATCCGGATATTGCTCAGGTGCAAACGCAGAATCGCGTCAAACTCGCTGAGCCTCAGCTGCCAACGGAAGTGATCCGGCAAGGCGTGTCTGTGAAGAAAGCCACTCGGAACCTCCTCGCAGTCTTTGTCCTGAAATCCACAGATCCCCAGCACGACGCCGTGTTTCTTTCGAATTATGCCACCCGTCGAGTAGTCGATGATCTCAAACGGGTGAAGGGTGTTGGTGATGCGTGGGTCTTTGGACAGTCGAACTACAGCATGCGGATCATCCTCAATCCATTGCTTATGAGGAAACTAGGCCTCGTGCCGAGCGACATCGCAGCGATCATTCGAGAACAGAATCGCGACTACCCAGCAGGAACGATCGGGAGAGAGCCAGCTCCGAAGGGGACCGAGCTGACAATTCCGATTATTGCGAAGGGTCGACTGACGGACGTGAGGGATTTCGAGGCATTGATCGTGCGTGCGCTTCCAGATGGTTCGCTGGTCCGCCTGAAGGATGTGGCCCGGGTCGAAGTCGGGGCTCAGTCGTATGCTCTGGAAGCCCGTTGGAACAGCAAGCCAACCACGTTCATCCTGGTGTTTTTGTCGCCCGGTGCCAACGCGCTCGAGATGATACGCGGTGCACGAGCCAAGATGGACGAATTGGCTCAAGCGTTTCCGACTGGTGTGACCTACGATGTCCCTTACGATACCACTCAGTTCATCGAGGTCTCGATCAGAGAGGTGGTGAAAACCTTGGCTGAGGCTATGGTCTTGGTCGTGCTGGTCGTCTATCTCTTCCTTGAAAGCTGGCGCGCAACCCTCATTCCCATGGTTGCCGTACCGGTCTCCTTGATCGGGACCTTTATTGGACTCTATGCGCTCGGCTTCTCCATCAACACGATTACCTTGTTTGGGATGGTGTTGGCGATTGGTATCGTGGTCGACGATGCGATCGTAGTCGTGGAAAACGTCGAGCGGCACATGCGCGAAAATCGATTGTTGGCGAAAGATGCGGCCAAACGGGCGATGAGTGAAGTAATGGCTCCTATCATCGCCATTGTGTTGGTGCTGGTCTCTGTCTTTGCCCCAGTGGGATTTGTCGGTGGGATTACCGGAGCCCTGTATAAGCAGTTTGCCGCCACGATCGCCATTTCGGTCACCGTTTCCGGATTTGTGGCCTTGACCCTCAGCCCCGCCCTCTGCGCTGCGGTGCTCAGGCCGCATGCTGGTGAACGGGGAGGGTTCTGGTTGTTGTTTAACCGGCTGTTCGGACGAACGCAGACTGGTTACACAAATGCGGTGGCGGCGTTATTGACCAGACCTGTACGGGTGATGGCGGTGTTCGGTGTGCTCATTGCCGTTTCCATTAGCCTGTTCCAGACATTGCCGAAGAGTTTCGTGCCGGAAGATGACCAGGGGTATTTTATCGTCGTGGCCCAGCTGCCGGACGGTGCTTCGAAGCAACGGACCGATGCGGTACTTGAGAAAATAGAACGGGTATTTCAATCAAATCCAGTGGTGAATTCAACGGATGCCCTCTCCGGCCAAAACTTTGTGTTCGGGACCAGAGGCCCGAACTCTGCGACGATGTTTGTGCCGCTGATTCCCTGGGATGAGCGACCAGAACCGCAGAACCATGCGAAAGCGATGGTCGGTGCGGCCTATAGCGCGTTTGAGCAGATTCCTGAAGCGCTTCTCTTAGCCTTCAATGCTCCGGCGATTGAAGGTGTCGGGGCGGCAGGCGGCTTCTCCGCACAGTTGCAAGATCCCACAGGAGAGGATTTCAAACAGTTTGCCGAAGCGGCTCAGCAGTTTGTTGAACGGGCGCAAAAAGAACCGGCCATCGGCCGGGTGGGAACGAATTTCCGTGTGTCTTCCCCGCGGGTCTATACCCATGTGAATCGCGAACGTGCGAAATCCTTAGGGATACCGATCTCGGAAATCTTCGATACCTTACAGGCCTACTTCGGCAATTTTTACATCAACGATTTCATCAAATTTGGGCGGGTCTATCACGTGCAGACGGAAGCGGAAGCGGAGTATCGGGCGACGCCTCAAGACTTTTCGAAGATCTACGTGCGGGCTCCGAGCGCTCATGGAGCGAACATGATTCCGCTCGATACGGTGGTGACGGCAGAGTATCAGAGCGGACCGGATCCGGTGAAACACTTCAATGGATACAATACCGCCCTTGTGCTGGGTGCCGTCGCGCCGGGATACAGCTCCGGTCAAGCACTCGAAGCGCTGGATCGTGTGGCCAAAGAAGTGTTGGTTCCACGAGGGTATGGGATCGATTGGAGCGGCCTTTCGTTTCAGGAACGACGGGTTGGAGGTCAGTCCAACCTCGTCTTCGTCGTCGGTCTTCTGATGGTGTTCCTGGTATTGGCGGCACAGTTCGAGAGTTGGGTCGTCCCATTCGCAGTTATTCTGGCCGTCCCGTTTGGGATTTTTGGCGCACTTAGCGCCGTGTGGGTACGTGGCTTCGAGAACGACATTTACTTTCAGATCGGATTGGTGACGTTGATCGGGCTGACGGCGAAGAACGCGATCCTGATCGTCGAATTTGCTAATACCCGATACGAGGAAGGACGTCCCCTGATCGAGGCCGCACTCGAAGCGGCTCGATTGCGTTTTCGACCGATTATCATGACATCGATGGCCTTTATTCTCGGCATGGTGCCATTGGTTGTGGCCAGAGGAGCCGGAGCGGCAAGCCGTCAGTCAATCGGGACCGGTGTCATGGGTGGCATGGTGGCCGCGACATTTCTGGCGATCTTTTTTGTTCCTCTGTTCTATGTGGTGCTACGAAAAATGGTACGGCGTAAGCAGTCATCGAGAGCAAACTTGGGCTGAACGCTGACATGATGGGTCCTCTCATTGGGAATGAATTATGAAGATTTCTTCATGAACTTCTAATGCCTTCTTCATCTTTAGGGGGGTATGCTTTGTAGTAGGCCTAGTGGAAGGGGGTGAGCGTCGATGACCAAGAACTTTATCGCCATCTCCGTGCGGAGCATTCTAAACGGATTGTCATGCGGGATGCGATCGAAGGAGAGCATGGCAGCAATCTTACAAAAGGTCTCGAACTATCAGGCTGTCGTGGTGTGTGTGCTTCTAGCGGCTCAGCTGCCCGGTTTTGCCTATGCTCATGGCAAAGTCATAATCGAGGAAGACATGTGCGTCCGACGAGTCGGCGGCAATCTGGTTCATTTCAATGCCTATCAACCGCAGAATGAAGCCAGGGCGCAGTACTGTACCGAAATTCCCGGTGAGGGTGAGACGTTTCTTGTTGTGGACCTCGTAGATCCAGCATTGCGGAACACAGCGGTGGCTATGCGGGTGGTGCGGGGTCTCAATGAAACCGCGGAAGACCAGACGGTGGCCTACTGGCCTCCGGTGATCCATCCAGATGGCGTGGTCCGCGGCGAAACCGCGCTTGCAAAAGGGCTCTATACACTGATCATTACGCCAGATGGCCTAAGCTCATCGTCTTATGTTTTGCGGGTGCAGCAGGTCGACTATACACACATTGCGAGAAAAGCGATTGGGCCGCTGGCCATTCTGCTTCTTCTCGCCTTGATCGGGTACGAATTCTCAAAATCCAATCGGTTTAGGAACTGGCGGGTCTCCGGACCTGCGTAACGATTCGATTCATGCGAGGGTGCTTTAACAAGGAGGGACAGAACTATGGCTAGTCAAGAGCGCGGGTATGATATTTCGCAGTGGTACGACTCGCGGCCAGCCAAGCTCGGCTGGTTTGGGATGTTGGCGATCGGCGTGTTTTGGGTCGTGTATCAACGGACCTTCGGGTACTCCCACGGGCTCGACTCCATGACCCCGGAGTTTGAGTCGGTGTGGATGGGGCTGTGGCGGTTTAACATCGTCGCCAACGCCATCTTCTTTGCCGTGGCGGTGGGCTGGATTTGGGTGACGCGGGATCGCAACTTCGCGAACCTGGACCCGAAGCTCGAGCTGAAGCGGTACTTTTATTTCATGGGGTGGTTGGTGTGCTACATCTGGGGCGTGTACTACGCGGGGAGCTACACCCTGGAGCAGGATGCGGCGTGGCACCAAGTGATCATCCGCGACACCAGCTTCACGGCGAGCCACATTGTGGCGTTCTACGGGACGTTCCCGCTGTACATCACGTGCGGGGTGTCGAGCTACCTGTATGCGCAGACGCGGTTGCCGCTGTACAGCCAGGCGACATCGTTTCCGTTGGTGGCGGCGGTGGTGGGGCCGATGTTCATTCTGCCGAACGTGGGGCTCAACGAGTGGGGCCATGCGTTCTGGTTTGTGGATGAGCTGTTTGCGGCGCCGTTGCACTGGGGCTTTGTGACGTTGGGCTGGTGCGGGTTGTTCCGGGGCCGGCGGGGGGCGTGGCGGCACAGATTGTGAGCCGCATGTCGAACCTGGCGGACGTGGTCTGGAACAATGCACCGAAGAGCATCCTGGATCCGTTCCCCAGCCAGGTGGATCCGAATGCGAAGCCTGGCTACTGAGCCGTAGAGAGAGGACGTATGCGGTAAGCAAGGGCCCGGGGCTCCAGTGATGGGGCTCCGGGCCTTCTCGTGTCCGCCTCGGGCAGTTTATTTACACAATAGTGACCGTTGAGGTAGATGAGTTTCAGGCACCAACTGGGAGTTCAATACTGGCGATGTTGTTCCTTTTGTCGCAAGAGGAACGGGAGTGGGATGGAGAGAGATCTTGAACGTCATGGGGATGCGAAGAAATAGGCTTGATTGCAGAGAAAGCAGCCTGCCGTCCTTGCTCTGGTGAGTTTCATCTGATATGAGAAGGGTTGGGATCGAGGCATGAAGACACGTCGAATAACAAAAACAAGATATCGCGCCAAGCCAGGAACGGGTCATATCCGCGATGCTGCCGACGCGGCTCGGCTGGAAAGACTGAAAAACTCTTCACGTAGGGCTGTCTACAGCCGATCAGGTCTCCCGCCGATCTCTCTGCAGTTCGAAGTCAGGCGACTCCCTTCGAAGAATGGTCACGTTGCACCGAAAGAAGCCTCTTCGCGATTTGAAGCAGCATATACGCTCTTCAGGCAGAGACATCCCAACAGCGTTCCGATTACCGGACGGCAAATCCCTCCGACGAACTGCTCTCCTCTTGAGTATGTCGAATGGGCCATCTGGAAAGCCAGGGAGCGATGGAGCGACGCAATATGGGATAACTGGTTCTTAGGCTTCTATGAAAACCTGGCCAAATCCGAGTCGCTCAAGGAGGTGTGCCAGGATCAATGTCAATCCACCGACGCCGCCTATGCACTGCTCGGACTCCTGCTGTGGGATGCCGACCGGTCAGAGCTTGCAAAAACGACGGGAGAATACGTCGGTGGGCGAGGGGAGCGCGATGTCATCGAAGAACAAGCGCGAGAATCCCTATGGCGAACGTCAGAACCCGATGCAAAGCAATTGCTCAAGATCCAAGAGTTAGTGAAGGGCCTAACGTTCGATTACGCCTTGGAGGTGAAGAAAGCCCTCACACCAGGCGTCGAACACAAGCGGCATCATCGGAAGACACTCGCCGAAATTATGGATGGTTTCGTGGATGCCTTTGTCAAAGAAACAAAAGGCAGAGCGAAAGCCTATGCTGGCACCACTAAACAGAGCACAGGGCGGCCAGAGGCTGGACTTACCTCGCGGGACATGTTCTGTGCCTTGGTGAACCACTTTGTGAAAGAAGCATTTAGAGGGGAAGACCATATTGGGCCAACCATCCTTATCATTAAGGACTTTATCCCTGGTCTGCTGAAGGACAACCACGCTGAACCCATAAAAGAGGCCAATGCCTTTGTTCAGCGGCTGGAGACCTTTAGAAAGAAGAACGGTGTGAACAAGGAGTTCAACTCGCTTGTCGCGCTCTACAAGACAGATCGCTCCTTCCCATCCATCATGAAGACCTTTCAACCTGAATAGCGATACGCGAGGTAGTTCCGCACCCGTTGCTATGGGTGGCTCAGTTTTGCCGTATTACCTGCACAGGTTGCCGCTCCAGGCGCCCGACTTGGCTTGCCCGGATGGTCGAGACGATCTTCACTCCTGAGAACGTTGACCGCTTCATCGTTCCCCTCCTTTCGCCAAAGACCACGTCAGTCGTCATCTCGCTTCAGTCCTAGAGCGCCGTCGATTTGAGGGGCGCCATGTTGCAGTTCTGACGAGCCTCGATTAGATCGTGACGAGGGCTCGGTGAAGATGACCAAACCACACATAAATGCTGGATCAGTTTGGACCTTCAATCAACTAGGACAGGACTGAGATAGTTGGGAGGGGACAAACAACGAAGATTGGTTGCGGGGAGAGGATTTGAACCTCTGACCTTTGGGTTATGAGCCCAACGAGCTACCAGGCTGCTCCACCCCGCGGATGGATGCTAACAAAGCGCTGAACAGCAAGTCAAGTTACGGTACAACCCGATTGCTTTCTCCTCACCACGATGCTAAAGCCAACGTATGCGTATCGTCTTCATGGGGACTCCAGAATTTGCCGTGCCTTCATTGGAAGCATTGCTGAAGTCCGATGATCAGGTCGTGGGCATCGTCACACAGCCGGACAGGCCGAAGGGGCGTGGACAACAGCTGACTCCCTCACCGATCAAGCTCATTGCGCAACGCGAAGACGTTCCAATCCTACAACCGGTGAAAATGAAGGCGCCGGAGTTTCTTGAGCCGTTGGCTGCCTGGAAGCCTGATCTTATCGCGGTAACGGCTTTCGGCCGCATTCTGCATCCGGGCATCCTGTCTTTACCGCCCAGCGGCTGTGTGAACGTGCATGGCTCGCTGTTACCGAAGTATCGAGGTGCAGCTCCGGTCCAATGGGCTGTCATCAACGGTGAGAGCGAGACCGGGATCACGACGATGCTGATGGACGAAGGCATGGATACCGGTCCCATGTTGCTCCAAGAGAGGCTCACGATCATGCCGGATGATACGGCTGGGACGTTGGCGCCGCGTCTCGCGGAGTTGGGTGGGCGGTTGCTTGTCGAGACGATTGCACAATGGAAAGCCGGAACGTTGATGCCGAAGAAGCAAGACAATAGGCAGGCAACCATGGCCCCTCTCTTGAAAAAGGAAGACGGTCAGATTGATTGGACGATGAAAGCTCCAGTACTGGCCAATCGAGTGCGAGGACTTTCCCCCTGGCCGGGAGCCTATACATTTTCCGGTGAGGAACGTTGGAATATCTGGAAGGCGGTTTCAACAGGTGGGACGACGACCGACAAACCGGGAACGATCGTTGCCGTAGACAAACAGTCCATCCTGGTCGCAACCGGCGAAGGTATGCTCGAGGTACGAGAAATCCAGACTGCGAATTCGAAACGTATGCCCGTCAGCCAGTTTCTATCAGGGCATAAAGTCTCAGCCGGGATACAACTAGGTTTACAGGATTTGTGATTCCGTCACCGCACACCCCTAGAACGGCCCACCTTCTTGCCGGCGAGATCTGACGAACTCCACCGAGGAACTTCTGTGTCCGAACCATCCCCACGATCCGTCGCGCTGCGCATCCTTCTCGCAAGCCAGCGGACAGATCGTTCCCTCGATGAACTGATTGATCCGCAAGCTGCGTTGATCACCCAGTCTCGTGATCGGTCACTAGTGATGGAGTTGGTGTATGGAGTGTTGCGGCGTCAGGAACCGATTGATTGGCGACTCGATGCGGTGCTTTCCAAACCCCTCCATAGGCTCCCCGTCATCGTCCAGATGTTGCTTCGGCTCGGCGCGTATCAAGTGCTATTTCTGGATCGAGTGCCGGATTCTGCGGCCGTGAATGAAACGGTCCAATTGACCAAAGTCTCTGCACGACAACTTGGTCGTGATTGGAGCGGCTTGGTAAACGGGGTCTTACGCAATCTGATCCGTGCGCCGGTACCATCCCCTCCCGATCCCGCGGCTCACCCAGCTGAATGGCTTTCACTGACATACGGTGTCCCGCTGTGGTTGGCGGAGCGCTGGTTGGAGCGAATGGGGATGGAGCAAGCGGAATCGGCCTGCCGGGCAACCAGCACCGCTCCAGGTCTGACTGTGCGAGTGAATCGTTGTCGGCTAACGAGGGAAGAATTTCTGAAGCGCCTCCAGGAGGCTGGAATTCCGGCCCACCCGACAGCGGTGAGCCCTCTAGGAGTTGTGGTGGAGAAAGGGCAGGGCGTCACCTCCTTGCTGGGTTTCACGGCAGGGGATTTTTATGTCGAAGATGAAGCCGCTCAGCTTATTCCGCCGATCCTTGAACCGCAGTCTGGCGATGTGATTTTAGACGCTTGTGCGGCTCCGGGTGGCAAGGCCACTCATCTCGCGGAGCTCATGGGCGATCACGGGACGATCATCGCCGTTGATCAGAACACTTCCCGGTTGGACTTGTTGCGGGAGAATTGTCTCAGGCTTCGGATGCAGAGCGTTGTGCCTGTGGTTGGAGATGTGAGGCAGCCAGTCCAATGGGTGAGGCTGTTGGCCGGTGGTGCCGATCGGTCAGATATCCCAGACTCCTTCGACCGGATTCTCGTCGATGCACCCTGCAGCGGACTGGGTGTCTTGCGTCGCCATCCTGAGGCAAAGGGACGGAGATCTAATTCGTCATTTGTTCGGCATCAGAAACTTCAAGCGCATATCCTTGAGTCTGTCGCGCGTACCTTGCGACCAGGGGGGGTGCTGGTCTATAGTACGTGCTCGGCGGAAACTGAAGAAACTGAAGAGGTTGTGAACCGGTTTTGCGAAACCGCTCCAGGATGGACGCGTGAATCTGTGGCCCCCTGGCTTCCGCCCACTGCGCTTCAATTTGTAACAGCACAAGGGGCGCTCTCTACCATGTGCAATAATTTTGGAATGGATGGCTTTTACGCGGCTCGTTTACGGAAGGACGAGTGATGCCTTCTCCGATCTACATTGCGCCGTCGATCCTCTCCGCCGATTTTGCCAGATTGGCGGATGAAGTCGCCGCCGTGGAGCGGGCCGGCGCCGATATGCTGCACGTGGACGTCATGGACGGCCACTTTGTGCCGAATTTGACGGTGGGCCCTCCCATTGTAGAAAGTCTTAGAAAGGTTACGAAGCTGCCTCTGGACGTGCACTTGATGATCACGAACGCCGATGCGTTCATCCCAGAGTTTGCCGAAGCCGGTGCCGACTATCTGACCGTGCATGTCGAAGCTTGTCCGCACCTCCATCGAACGATTCAGTCGATTAAGGAACGTGGGGTCAAGGCCGGAGTGACGCTTAATCCCGCTACGCCCATCTCGTCGCTTCAGGAGATCTGGGGTGATATCGACTTGGTGTTGATCATGTCGGTGAATCCAGGGTTCGGCGGCCAAACATTCATTTCTTCGGTGCTGAAGAAAATTGTCGAGGCCCGAAACCAGCTGGATCGAATCAACAGCCAAGCGCTGCTTGAAGTGGACGGCGGCGTGAAGGTCGATAACACGAGGGAGATCGTGGCGGCTGGTGCGACGACGCTCGTCGCTGGATCGGCGATCTTTTCACAACGCGACTATACGGCCACGATCGCCGCCATACGAGCGGCTGCCCAAACAGTCGCCCAACCGACGCCTCGCGCAGCGGTCAATCGATAGGCTATTCAGGGTGGACAACTCTTCCGCAGTCATCGACAGCCTGCATCCTCTCGAAATAAAAGTTCTTACCACCTTCGGCGCGCACCAGCCGGAAACAGTCTTGGACAGCGAACAGTTGGCGTCCGCCGCCGAGTTGGAACCGTCTCAGTTCAGCATGGCGGTCGAATGGCTTTTGGCCAAAGGCCTGATCACGATCCAGGCGGAAACCGTGACGCCGGTCGTGTCACTGACAAAAATTGGCGAGGAGTACCATCGGGGCGCAGCTCCCATCGAACGCGTGTTTGGTGCCGCTCGTGACGCTGCTGGGACGGGAAAACGGCTGACGATCCCTGATCTTCAAACGCAAGATGGACTTGAACCTTCCGATGTCAGTAAGGCGGTGGGGCGACTCAAGAAGGAAGGAGTGTTGCTGATCGTTCAGGGGGGATGCATTGAAACGACCGGACGTCCGAGTCCGACGGTGGAAGCCATTCGGCTGCTGCTACAACAAGTGCATGACTCCTCCTGTGAACTGGCGAAGTTTTCGGACGAGCACCGACACATCATTGAGGACTACGCTGTCAAGCGGGGAAATGCCAAAGAGCCGTTCAGAGTGGATGAGCGAGTGACACGCGCGTTCATGCTCTCTCCATCCGGGGCCAGTGCTGCCGCGCAGTTGATGAAACAGGGGGTCGCCGAAGAAGTCTCGCAAGTGACTCCGGAACTCTTGAAGGACGGAAGTTGGCGCCATAAGCGATTTCGAAAGTACACCATCAGCCTGCGGGCGCCACGCGTCGGCACCGGGAAAAAGCATCCGTACCGAGAATTTCTGGATACCGTCAAAACAAAGCTCGTGAGCATGGGGTTTCAGGAAATGCGTGGGCCGTTGGTTGAAACCGAATTTTGGAATATGGATGCCCTGTTCATGCCACAGTTTCATCCAGCGCGCGATATTCATGATGTGTATTTTGTGAAGCAACCCACCCATGCCTCTGTCATCGATGAGTCGGTGTTGGCGCATGTCGCCCAGGTGCATCAGCACGGGGCTGCGACGGGATCAACGGGCTGGGGGTATTCGTTCGATATTCAGCGCGCCAAGCGACTGGTCTTGCGCAGTCAGGGAACCGCCGTCTCAGCCAGAACATTGGCCGCTTCGCCGAGCATCCCAGGGAAATATTTTTCGATTGCCCGGTGTTTTCGGTACGATCAGGTCGATGCCACCCACGCGACAGATTTTTTCCAGGTGGAAGGCATCGTGCTCGGAGACGACATCAACTTTAGAACGTTGCTGGGGCTTCTGAATCTCTTTGCGCGGGAGGTCGCGCAAGCGAAAGAGGTGAAGTTCTTGCCCGCATATTTCCCATTCACCGAACCCTCCGTCGAGCTGCATGTGCGTCATCCCCGATTAGGGTGGATGGAGCTCGGCGGGGCGGGACTCTTTCGGCCGGAAGTCACCTTGCCGCTTGGAGTCACCGTTCCGGTGATTGCCTGGGGACTTGGACTGGATCGGATGGCGATGGTGGCGCTGGGGATTCACGATATCCGGGAGCTCTTTACAGATAACCTGGAATTAATCCGTACCACCAGGGGATCCTTTTAGCGCACGCCATGCCCACGATTACTATTTACAAAGACGATTTCGAATCCCTCCTCAACGGCGGGCAGTCGACGAACGGGACTATGCCCATTGAGGAGTTAGAAACATGGCTGATGCTCGTGAAGGGCGAGTTGAAGGGGTACACCCCTGAAACAGGCGAACTTCGCATCGAACTTCAAGACAGCAATCGGCCTGATCTGTGGTGCTGCGAAGGGATCGCTCGACAAATCCGTATCAAACAACAGGGGCCGCTCTCGCCCTATCCGTTTCTATCCGGAAAAGCAAAATCCGGGATGCAGATCCGCGTGAAGCCAGGGATGGAGCAGGTTCGTCCCTATGTGGCGGCCTGTGCGGCCCGAGGATATCGAGTCACGACGGAAGGATTGGCGCAGCTGATTCAAACACAGGAAAAATTGGCGGAGATCTTCGGTCACAAGCGCAAGACCGTTTCAATCGGAATTTATCAGCTGCCCAAGATAAAGTTTCCCGTGACCTACGAGCTGGTGAAGCCGGACGAGGCACGGTTTACCCCGTTGGGCATGGAAACGGTCATGACCCTGGCAGAAATCCTCATGGTGCATCCGAAGGGATTGGAGTATGGAGCGATCGTTTCGGGCGCCGGGTGGGTACCTCTCCTCCGTGATGCGGCCGGTCAACCGCTGTCCTTCACGCCGATCATCAATAGCAGGGAAGTCGGAGAAGTCCAGGTGGGGGACGATCAGCTGTTCGTTGAGGTGACGGGCACTGATCTTTCAATGGTCGTCTTGACCCTGAATATTTTTGCGTCGAATCTCGCTGACCGTGGGGCGATCATTGAACCGGTCGAAGTCCAGTATCCGATGGATACTTCGCTGGGGAAACGAGTGAAAACGCCTCTGGATCTTGGAAAGTCCAAAGCCATCCGGATCGACACGATCGAACAGGCCCTTGGGCAAGAACTGGGTGCAAAGACTGTTGCACAAGCTCTCGAAACGTACGGCTACCATGTTGCTCCTGGAAAGGGATCCGTCAAGGTCAAACTGCCCCTCTATCGGCAGGATCTGATGCATGCGATGGACGTGGTTGAAGATGTGGCCATGAGTCTGGGATACGCCGAATTCACGCCGGTCATGCCGGCGCAGTTTACCGTGGGTGGGTTATCCGCCATCGAGCAAACCTCGGACCGGGCACGCGAGTTAATGGTGGGCTTAGGGTTTCAGGAGATCATATCGAACATTCTTGGCTCGCCGGAAAGCTATTCCAGTCGAATGCGGCTCGATGAGACGGAATGGGGACGCATGGTTGAGGTCAATAATGTCATGTCCTTGAGCTTCTCCTGTCTCCGGCAATGGATCCTGCCGTCTCTGCTGCGTGTCGAGGCAGCATCGAGTCGGGCTTTCTATCCACACCGCCTCTTTGAGGCCGGTGATGTGGCGATTCCTGACCTCACCAAGGAGCTGGGC
The DNA here is from genome assembly GCA_016715825.1 of Nitrospira sp. Lineage (NCBI taxonomy): Bacteria > Pseudomonadati > Nitrospirota > Nitrospiria > Nitrospirales > Nitrospiraceae > Nitrospira > Nitrospira sp. The sequence continues at coordinate 285,792 of JADJXO010000003.1, forward strand.
TCCCGGACGGAGACGGTCTTGGGAGCAGTCATCGCTCATGCATCGGCGCATTTCTCAGAGATTCATTCTTGTGTCGATGTGCTGTTTTACTACCTTGGCAAGGAATACAGCCTCGAGACGGTTCAGCATCCGTCCTTTCTGGAAGGCCGAGCCGGGCAGATTGTTGTCACGGGCCGACCCGTCGGCGTCATCGGCGAACTCCATCCCGAAGTCCTCGAACGTTGGCAAATCGCCATGCCGGTCGTCGCGTTTGACCTGAACCTCTCGCAGCTGATTCAGCCTGAGTAGGGGGGGGCCTATTTCTCCGAAAATTAACCAAAAGGGGAAACGCCATTGTGCCGCGTCCCCTTTGGTTGGATGTGTTACTGACGCTTTGAGAGTTAGACTGTCGCTGGTGTCAGGTGTTGCTTGGCAAGACCGCACAACTTTTCAAATCCCGCCGCGTCTTTGATCGCCATATCCGACAAGACCTTGCGATCCAACAACACATTCGCTTTCTTCAATGCATTGATGAATCGACCGTAGGTCAGCCCTTGGGCACGAACGGCGGCACTGATGCGGGCGATCCACAATTGCCGAAAATCCCGCTTGCGATTCTTTCGGCCGGTGTAGGCGTAGGTCAATCCCTTGTCTACACTTTCTGTGGCGGATCGAAATAACCGGCTCTTTGCGCCGTACTGGCCTGACGCTAGCTTGATCCGTTTCTTTCGTCGGGCTCTTGTTTTGGGTCCACCTTTTGCGCGAGGCATGATTCATTACTCCTTTTGGGTCCTGAAAGTCATATCTATTAAACAATCATCTATGCATAGGGCAGGAGCCGATTCAATGTCAAAACCACCGTTGGATCGACGACTGCGGTGCCGCTCAAGCGACGTTTCCGATCGTGTCGCTTGCTGGTCAGGATGTGCCGCTTGCCGGCCTTGCGCCGAACAATCTTGCCGCTTCCTGTTTTGGCAAATCGTTTGCTCGCTCCCGAATGTGTCTTCATTTTCATCGAACAATTCCTTTGGTTGATGGATCTCCCCGATTCAGCCGTCAATGTTTTGGGGCTACGATCATGATCAAACTGCGTCCCTCCATACGGGGCGCATACTCAATCGTGCCGGCCTGGGCCAACTGTTCAATAACCGAGTTCATGACTGCGCGACCCATTTCCTGATTGGCCATTTCTCGTCCGCGATACGTGAGCGTGACCTTAGTCTTGTTCCCTTCTTCCAAAAACGCCTTCATTTGCCGAACTTTGATTTCCAGGTCATGCTTGTCCGTCCGTGGGCGGAGTTTGATTTCCTTCACCTGGGTGGACTTTTGATGACGTCGGCTCTGATGATCCTTTTTACTCAGCTCGTACTTGTACTTCCCGTAGTCCATAATCCGGCACACCGGAGGAACGGACGTGGGAGCCACTTCTACTAAGTCGTAGCCGCCTTCTTGAGCCTGACGGAACGCATCTGGAGTCTGGAGGATGCCAAGTTGTTCTCCTTCCGGTCCGATCACACGAACTTCTCGCACTCGGATCTCACGGTTCACGCGCAATTTGGGGACGATAGGCCACCTCTTTCTAGTGTGTGAGTTGAAGTTCTCGCTGGGGATGTGCGGTCTCGGTTTGTAGGAGAGCCACCACTTGATCCAGCGTCATTGTACCTAAGTTTGAGCCGCTTCGACCACGTACGGAGAGGGTCCCATGTTCAACCTCGCGTTTCCCCGCGACCAACATGAAGGGGACTTTGGCTTTCTCCGCCTCCCGAATCTTGAACCCGATCTTTTCGTTCCGCAAGTCGGCTTCGGCACGGAACCCTACTGCTTTCAGTCGCGTGGCGGCAGCAGCGACGTACTCCTCCTGCTGATCGGTAATATTCATCACCACCGCCTGAACCGGAGCGAGCCACGTCGGGAACGCGCCGCCATAATGCTCGATCAAAATTCCAAAGAATCGTTCGATAGAGCCCATGAGGGCACGATGGATCATGATCGGGCGATGGGCCTTGCCATCCTCTCCAATATAACTCAATTCAAATCGCTCTGGGTTGTTGAAATCCACCTGAACCGTTGAGCATTGCCAGGACCGGCCCAACGCATCCTTGATCTTAATATCGATCTTCGGGCCATAAAAGGCTCCTCCGCCTGGATCGAGATGGAAGGCAATATTACGACTCTTTAGTGCCGCTTCCAACGCGCTTGTCGCCAGTGTCCAATGCTCCTCGCCCCCTACCGACTCTTTAGGTCTGGTCGACAGGAACACTTCAAACTCTTGGAAGCCGAACGTCTGCAAGACGAAAAACGTAAAGTCTAAGACCCGGCTGACCTCGGACTCCATCTGATCAGGACGACAGAAGAGATGGGCATCATCCTGCGTGAATCCGCGTACCCGCATCAGTCCATGCAAGACGCCGGTCCGTTCGTAGCGGTACACGGTTCCCAACTCGCCGTAGCGAATGGGGAGGTCTCGATAGCTCCGGAGATGAGACTGATAGATCATGATGTGGTACGGACAATTCATCGGCTTGAGCTGGTACTCGCTCCCTTCCACCTTCATTGCCGGAAACATATTCTCCCGGTAATAGTCGATATGCCCGCTGGTTTTCCACAGGTCGAGGCGAGCGGTATGGGGTGAGTACACCAAGTCGTACCCATCGCGAATATGCTGCTCTCGCCAAAAGTTTTCAATCAACAAACGCACGGCTGCGCCCTTGGGATGCCAGAGCACTAACCCTGGGCCGATGTCGTCCTGAATGCTGATCAAGTCCAATTCTTTTCCCACTTTTCTGTGGTCGCGCCCTTGATCTCCTCCAGCCTCGCGAGGTAGGCATCCACCTCAGCCTTGGTTGGGAAGGAGGTCCCATAGATGCGCTGCAACATGGGGTTGCGTTCATCGCCGCGCCAGTAGGCTCCGGCGGTGTTGAGCAGTTTAATTGCACCGACCGACCCGGTGGTGGGCAGGTGAGGCCCACGGCAGAGGTCCACGAAATCACCCTGAGAATAGGCAGTGATCGGTTCTCCATCGGGAAAACCTTGAATCAATTCAACCTTATACTGTTCGCCTCTGGCCTGAAAAAAATCGATGGCCTCTTGTTTGGAAAGTTCTCTGCGCGTAATCGTGAGATTCCGTGCGATGATCTCAGAGGCACGTGCTTCGATCTTCTCAAGGTCCTCAGGTGTAAAGGGGCGGTCGTAAGCGAAGTCATAGTAAAAACTATCTTCAAGCGCCGGACCGATCGTGAGCTGTGCAGTCGGAAACAGTTCCTTGACGGCTTGGGCCATGATATGCGTGCTGCTGTGGCGGTAGACCTCTCGACCTTCGGCGCTATTAAACCGAAGTGGTTCGACGGTTGAACTACCGGATAGAGGCCGTGACAGATCAACGACCGCTCCATCAACTTTGGCTGCCAAGACATCGTGGTCGGCAAGTCCCAGAGCGGACAGAGCAGCTTCTACCGTTTTCCCAACCGGCACATCGGCTGTTGGGCCGTCTTTGACCGAGATCTTCATCGCTGTTACGAGACTACGTCCACTGCACCAAAAACAAGAAAGGCACCGCGCCTCCGAGAGGCAAGCCAGTGCCTCGGATTCGATGGTAGGCGCGGACGGTCTTGAACCGTCGACCTCTACCGTGTCAAGGTAGCGCTCTCCCCCTGAGCTACGCGCCTATACGCAAGAGTGGCATGCTAATATAGCCTCAGGGACACTGTCAAGAAAGCGAAAGAGAAGACAGCGCTCCCTCAGTGAGCTGAAAGAGCGATGCTTCTTCCTTTGTTGCAGGCACTCGTGCAGTAGAAGACGACTACTTCACGGCAGAACGAAGTTCTTTCCCGGCTGAGAACTTGGGTACCTTGGCAGCCGGAATTCTGAGCGATTGGCCTGTTCTTGGGTTTCTTCCCATCCGGGCTTTCCGCTTAGAGATCGTAAACGTGCCGAAATTGACAAGGGAGACTCGTTGCCCCTTCTTGAGGGAGGACGTCACCGCTCCGGTAAACGCTTCAAGCGCAGTTCCTGCCGCGACCTTGGTGATTCCTGCCGAAGCGGCCATCTTCGCAATCAACTCTTCCTTGGTCATAATATCCCTCCTCCTTGAGTGTTGAGAGAAATGTGAACGGTGAGTTCAGTGGCACTTCGCGACACAAGAACCTACGCACTAGGACCCGCCTTTAGTTTTGGTGAGTTTTAAGGGAATGTGTAGGTCGACGATCTTTTTTCTCAGAGTGTTTCGGTTCAGCCCAAGAAGTTCAGCCGCCCGTATTTGGTTCCCTCGTGTCTCCTTTAATGCTGATGTGATGAGAGGGCGTTCGACTGCGGCAAGGAGGATCGAATGCAGATTCCTTGCCGATCCGTTCCTCATGCCTTTCACAAATTCTCCCATCTTAACCTCTAAGTAACTCTCCAGCGAGCCATCACGGCCTTTATTCGGATCGAGGAGGCTCTGTATATTCATCGCCTGAATCATCTTCAGTGTCTTCCTCAAGACAGCGCGTGAACCTTTGATGAACAATGTGCGAGATGGAACCAGATAGTGTTCAGGTCGGCCCCTCCTGCTCCCGGCTTATCCGTGATTCCACGACCACAATATCAAAATGCTGCTTGGACGATTCTTTTTGAAGGGCTGTCGTATCGTGAGCGATCGTAATCGAAGCATCCCCAAAGATCTGCCTAACGCGTTTCCGTATCGCTGTATCGGCTGTAAGCAAAAGAATACTGTATGCGGATGACGGCGCTGGCATGAATGCACCACAGGAAGAAGAGCTCGGATTATTGCTTAGGGCATACGCGATGTCAATCGGAATTATGCATCTAGTTAGCTGTCAAACAGCTCCATGTACCGATCGCATATGGGCATACAACGCCGAGTCAGCGGAGGGATTTCCTGGTGTAGTGCTCTGGCAATTGGGATCGATTGTCATGACCGCCGGCAAGATGAAGATTTTGGGAGCCAAATCTGGATAGCTCAAGTGAACGCCCATCAAACTTGACAGAAGGCACAAGAGGCGGTTATAGGTATTAACGTAATTCCTACCGGAATAATAAAGAATGAAAGTATCGAAGAGGGTAACCTACGGGGTCATGGCGGTTGTGGATCTCGCGATCAATGCGGCGGAGCTCCCTATTCAGGCGAGAGCCATCGCGAAGAGGCAAGGCATTCCGATTCGTTTTCTTGAGCAGGTTCTCCATGCGCTCAAGAATGCGGATTTGGTCGAAAGCCACCGAGGGGCACAAGGTGGGTATCTTCTATCACGCGAATCGTCACGTATCTCCCTTGCGGACATACTTGAAGCGCTGGAGGGGCCGCTCTTCCATCGTACCGCCCTTCAACTGGGAACCCGCGATCGGCTTCCAGCCAAGCCCGATCTGCTTCTCAGTGAGGTTTGGGAGCAAGTGCAACAAGCAGAACGGAAAGTGCTCGAAGGCATTACGGTCGAACAGTTAGCGATTCAGCAACGGACGTTTGAAGCCCAACGAAACCCGATGTACCACATCTGACGAGAGCGTTGCTTTCCCGAAGAGAGAAGGAGTTAGCGATGAGCCAGGTCGAATCCACTACGATTCGGAAAATCGTGACCAATCCGATCCCGCCCGACATCCAGGAGGAAATCGAAACGTTTGAAACTGAGGCGCTCCGGACTTTGGCTGGGGAAATCTCGACTGATCTCTTCAAGCCGTTCCGTCTGCAGTACGGCATTTATGGTCAGCGGCAACCAGGTGTGCAGATGGTTCGTGTCAAGATTCCATTCGGCGGCATCACGGCAAATCAGCTTCGCCGCCTGGCGGAACTTGCCGATCGTTATGCGACCGGCGTCGGCCATGTCACGACAAGGCAAGACATTCAGATGCATTTTGTTGAATTAAAGGATGTGCCGACCATTATGCGGGGATTGGCGGACGTCGGCCTGACCACCAGGGAGGCATGCGCCAACACCGTTCGAAATGTGACGGCCTGCCATTTAGCGGGCGTATGCCAAGGCGAAGTGTTCGATGTCACCCCCTATGCGAAGACGGTGGCCTATCATCTCCTACGGAATCCCTTGAACCAAAGTCTGCCTCGGAAATTCAAGATCGCGTTTTCTGGCTGCGCGCACGACTGCGCGCTGACGCCGATCCATGATATCGGGCTCCTAGCCGTGAAACGGGCCGACGGCGTGATCGGATTCCGCATGGTGGCGGGTGGTGGATTGGGCTCGGCTCCACGCGTCGCACAACTTCTTCGGGAATTCACTCCGATGGAAGAACTGATCCCCAGTATCGAGGCGGTGATCAAGGTCTTCGATACCCTTGGGAACAGAAAGAATCGTAACAAGGCCCGCATGAAGTTCGTGATCGACAAGCTTGGGTTTGACGAATTCAAACGTCGGTGGGAAGCCGCCTACGTGGCGATGGGTCATGCCCTTCCACAAGAACGGGCCGTTGACACTCCTCCAGCATCAAGATGAACCCACACCACTGATCATGCCGAAGCGGAACGATGCCGCACATGGAAACGGGAACGGCAATGGCGTGTCCGTCGTTGGTCGCGAAACGCCGTATGAGATGTGGAAACGAACGAATGTGGTGAAACAAAAGCAGGAAGGCTATGTGACGGCCGCCATCAAGCTGTTCATGGGAGATATTACTCGTGAGCAGATGTTGTTTGTGGCAGATCTTGCCGAGCGCTATTCGAACGGGAATCTTCGCACCACCATCAACCAGAACATAGTGATCCGGTGGATTCCCGCCGATCAGGTTCCCCAGCTTTATGAGGATCTGGCCTCACAGGGGTTGGCCGATCCTGGGGCGGAACTGGTCGAGGATATTATCGCCTGCCCAGGCACCGATACCTGCGGCTTGGGTATCACGTCATCAAAGGGGCTCGCGCGGGCCTTGGCCGAAGTCTTTCCTGCTGGGCGGGTGCCTGACGACCTGGCCGGGGTCGATGTCAAAATCAGCGGGTGTCATAACTCTTGCGCACAACACCATATCTCGACGATCGGGTTGCACGGGGTTGGAAAGCGCCTGGGTGAGCATGTCGCGCCACACTACGAACTGCATCTCGGTGGGTCGGTCAACGGCACGGCCAAGATTGGGCAGATGACGGTGAAGTTGCCTGCGAAAGCGGTTCCGGCGGCGATCTCCCATTTGATCGATGTATACCGGCGTGATCGTCAACCGAACGAAAACCTCTCGAAGTTCATCGCCAGAATGGGCAAGAGTAAACTGAAAGATGAACTGATCCCCTACACGATCGTGCCGTCGTTTCAAGAGGACTCGACGTTCTACTACGACTGGGAAGGCGAAGAAGAGTTCATTCTTGAAGATCTCGGTCCCGGCGAATGCGCCGGCGGTGCGCTCGAGATGATCGAAAATGGCATTCTTGAGGCAGACCAAGAGCTCTATCAAGCCAGGTTGCTGGTTGAGAAGCATCAATACTCCGTATCGGTGAACAAATCCTATCGCGCCGTTTTGGCCGCGGCCAAGGCATTGTTAGTGACCGAAGGGCTGGAGCCGTCGACGGACTCCGAGACGTTTCTTGAGTTCGACAGCCGGATCGCTCAGAAGGGAATCGTGCCGCCTCTTTATCAGGACCTCAACGCAATGGTCGGCGATCTGGGCCCCAAGAAACATCAGCCGAATCAGCACGTGAGAAGATGGCCTTTGCCAAAGGATTTGTCGACGCTTGCCGGACGGCAACGGACCAGATGGGGAAGGATCTCAAGCTCTCGGCGGTAAAGGAAGAACCACTGCCGGTCGTGCCTGCACCAGTCGAACCCAAACCGGCCGCACCAGCTCCGACTGGAGCTCCAGTCTATGATCTGCGAGGCGTGGCCTGTCCCATGAACTATGTGAAGACGAAGTTGAAGCTGGAAATGATGGACGCCGGTGAGAAGCTGGAAGTCTGGCTGGATGCGGGCGAGCCGATCAAGAATGTGCCCATGAGTCTGAAGAATGATGGGCATAAGTTGCTGATCCAAGAAGCGCTTGAGCCGGAAGCGACCCATTATCGGATACTGGTGGAAAAGGTCGAAGGGTAAGGAAAGCGTAGTTGCTATGACGGTAGAAGACCGATCGGGACTCATTCAGGAGCTTAAATCCTGGGGTGAATCTTTTGAAACGAAGCAGCCTCAGGATATGGTGTACGGCGGCCATTGAGCGCTATCGAGGAAAGATCGTGTTGGCCTGCAGTTTTGGAGCGGAGGATGTCGTCTTGGTCGACATGGTGCATCGCGTCGATCCGTCTGTGCCGTTGTTCTATCTCGACACGAGTTTTTATTTCCTGAAACCTATGCCACGCGGGATCGAGTGATTGAGCGGTATGGCCTCAAGCCGGCCCAGGTCATCAAGTGAAATCAATGCTCACCGCGCAGCAACAGGCTGAGGAGCATGGCGATGCCTTGTGGTCGCGGGAGCCGGATCGGTGCTGCCAGCTGCGCAAGGTTGAGCCATTAACGCGGGTGTTGCGAGGATACGAGGCGTGGATCACAGGAATCAGGCGCGATCAGGCACCGTCACGCGCGAATGCCGGGATCGTGGAATGGGATCAGAAATTCGACCTGGTGAAAATCAATCCCCTGGCTCGATGGACGTGGACCGACGTTTGGACCTACATGAAGGTCTACGAGGTTCCCTACAACCCTCTGCACGATCAGAATTATCCGAGCATTGGATGCATACACTGCACCGCTCCCGTGGTACCTGGTGAGGATCCTCGAGCTGGTCGCTGGAAGAATTTTGCCAAGACCGAGTGCGGACTCCATAAGTCATAACATGCCGATTCACGATATTCTTGCAAAGATTGCGAAAGGGCCAAAGGCCTCCAAGGACCTCACCTGGGATGAGTGTAAGCAGGCCATGAAGGCTCTGATTGAAGGTGAAGCCAGTCCGGCACAGGTCGGCGCCTTTCTCATCGCCATGCGATTCAAGACTGAGTCAGTGACGGAATTGGCTGGGCTCACGGCTGCGGCACGGCAGTATGTCCCTCCACTTGCCGTCTCGCGGGGCTTGGCTTTGGTCGATGTGCCCAGCTATGCCGGGAAACAGGATACGTTTCACGCAATCGTTGCGGCGTCCATTGTCGCCGTGGCGGCTGGGGCTGCGGTCTTGATGCATGGCTACGATGGCATTCCGGGTCGGCCCGGCAGCGCCGGGGTTTTGAAAGCGTTGAGCATCCCGGTCGATGCCGATCCCAAAATGGTCGCAGAGGACGTGAATCAGAAGGGGTTCGGGTATTTGGATATCGGGCTGTATCATCCCCCTGTCTTCCGATTTTTGGAGATGCGGCAAGCGTTTGGTGTCAGAAACGTCTTTCATCCCATCGCCAGACTGCTCAACCCGGCTCGGGCCTCAGTGCAAGTCGTCGGGTTGTCGCACCCTCCGCACTTCGAAAAAACCGCAGAGGCCTTACGCATCCTAGGTTGTCCACGGGCGCTCGTGATTCGCGGGGTCGAAGGCGATCCGGAGCTTTCTGCCTCGATGGAAACTCGAGTGCTCGAATTGCGAGATGAACGCATTACGCCGCTCGGAGTGTCGCCAAAAGATTTTAAGCTGGCGTTCGTTTCCTTCACGTGAGATGGCCGGATTTCCGCCCGATCAGCGAGACAAGAGGCCGACCTGTTACGCCGGATTCTACAGAATCGGGCGCAAGGTGGTCCAAAAGAATGGGTACTCATGAATGCGGCGATGTTGCTCTATGCCGCCGGCAAAGGGTCGTCGTTGGCTGCAAGTTTCCCGGCTGTACGTGCGGCGCTTGAGGGAGCGGCGGCGCGAAAACTGGACGAATTGGTGCGAACCTCGGTAGCGGCCTAGGTCTAAGAGGATGACGAGTCATGAAACACCTTCGGCAACTTGAAGATCAAAGCGTCTATATCTTTCGAGAAGCGTATAAGCATTTCGATAATCTCGCCATGCTCTGGTCGATGGGGAAAGATTCGACGGTGTTGCTTTGGTTGGCCCGCAAGGCGTTCTTTGGGCATGTGCCCTTTCCGCTCCTGCACGTCGATACCAGCTATAAGATCCCGGCCATGATCGAGTACCGCGATCGGCTGGCGCGAGAATGGCGGTTGAATCTGGTCGTCGGCCAGAACAAGGAAGCCTTGGCTGCCGGCATGAATCACGAGATGGGCCGCGTGGTGTGTTGTACCGCTTTGAAGACGAACGGCCTCAAGCAATTGCTGGAAACCAAAGGGTATACCGGCGTCATCCTTGGCGTCCGGGCGGACGAAGAGGGGACTAGGGCCAAGGAGCGCTATTTTTCTCCGCGAGATAAACACGGTGACTGGGATTTCCGGGATCAGCCGCCTGAGCTGTGGGATCAGTACAAGACGACGTTCCCTCCCGGGACACATATTCGCATTCACCCGCTGTTGGATTGGACCGAGATCAACATTTGGGAGTACATCAAGCTCGAGAATATTCCGTTCATCGACTTGTATCTCGACAAGGGCGAAGGGACGCGCTACCGCAGCCTGGGCTGTGCGCCTTGCACGACACCGATTCAATCAACCGCGAAGAACGTGGATGACATCATTGAAGAACTCCGCCATACCACGGTAGCTGAACGGTCAGGCCGTGCGCAGGACGAAGGGCGTGGGATGGAGTTGCTGCGTAAAGACGGGTACATGTAAGCAGAATGCTGACAATCTCCTCGTGCGAGCATTCTGTGGGATGAATGAAAATGACACAGACCGATACCAAGCCTTCTGAGAATTTGAACATCGTGATCGTTGGGCATGTGGATCATGGCAAGTCCACCCTGCTGGGAAGACTCTATGCCGATACGGGGTCACTGCCGGACGGGAAACTGGAAAAAGTCCAGGCGATCTGCAAACAGCAGGGGAAAGAATTCGAATACGCATTCCTCTTTGATGCGTTTCTTGAGGAACAGGAGCAGGGAATTACGATCGATACGGCCCGCACGTTTTTCATGTGGAAAGGCCGTCAATATATCATCATCGATGCGCCGGGCCACAAAGAATTTCTCAAGAATATGATCTCCGGAGCCGCGCGTGCCGAAGCGGCGTTGCTCTTGATCGATGCCTTGGAAGGTGTCAAAGAGCAATCGAAGAAGCATGGCTATCTCTTGTCGCTCCTAGGCGTCAGACAGTTTGCGGTCGTGGTCAACAAGATGGATCTGGTTGGGTACCGCCAGGATGTGTTTGACGGGATAGAAAAAGAGTATCGGGAGTTTCTGGGGCAGTTCAAAGCTGTGCCGTCGCAATTTATTCCGGTCAGCGCCAAGCTCGGCGACAATATTGCGAATCGCAGTGCAACCATGTCGTGGTACAGCGGGCCGACCGTCCTTGAGACGCTCGGTGGGTTTGGCAAAGAAGCGGCTCGCTCGGAACAGCCGCTGCGATTGCCCGTGCAGGACGTCTATAAGTTCGATGCGCGCCGCATCATTACTGGTCGGATTACCGCTGGGCGGCTCAAAGTCGGCGATCACCTGGTCTTTTCCCCGTCCAACAAGCGAGCCAACATCCGGACGGTAGAAGCCTTCAATGTTGAGCCGCAGCCGACGGAAGGTCAGGCGGGACAGTCGATTGGTGTGGCGCTTGATGAGCAGATTTTTGTGGAGCGTGGTGAGATTGCCTCCACACAAGACAATCTTCCTCAGGTTTCTACGGCCTTCCGGGCCAACGTCTTCTGGTTGGGGAAACGACCGTTGGAAAAGGGGCGGAAATATCTTTTACGCGTTGCCACAAAAGAGGTGGACTGCGAAGTCGCTTCGATCCATCGGATCATCGATACGATGGATTTGGCCCAGCAACAAGGCAGTAGCACGGTCAGTAAGAACCAGGTTGCTGAATTGACCTTGCGCACAAAAGTCCCGGTCGCGTTCGATCTCTCGGCCTCGTTCGAGGCGACCGGTCGTTTCGTCCTGGTTGATGAGTATGATATTGCGGGCGGTGGGATTATCACTGAACTGGTCCATGACGACCAGGAGTTTCTCCGCGAAGAAGCCAGACGACGGGATTTTGCGTGGATCAAGGGCGAAGTCACGATTGAAAATCGGGCGCAACAATATGGCCATCGTGCTGCCGTTGTCTTGATTACCGGAGGTCGGCACACCGGGAAATCATTCTTGGCCAGAAAGCTCGAGGGCCGTCTGGTAGCGGATGGGCGTCACGCCTACCTGTTGGATGGAGAAAATCTTCGACGTGGTCTTGATGCGGACCTAAGCGAAGCCGAGCGCGGACAAACGACAGAAATGGCTCGACGCTATGGTGAAGTGGCGCGGCTACTCACCGATACGGGCCTCATTGTGGTCTCCACGACTAATCCCTTCGGCCTGGCCTATCGCGAAGCCTCAGAAGCCATTAGGACACTTGTGCATCCCGTCCCAGTGATCGCCGTGCATATGAGCAAGGCCACTGAAGAGCTGCCGCCGAGCACCGACGTGATCCTCACCGGTCCCACCGATTTCGATGCGGCGACCGCCAGAGTTCTCGACGAACTGAAACGCCGTGGTGTTTTGGCCCAGGCGATCGGTGCGAAGCCGGTCTTCCAGTATTCGATCTAAAATCAAAGGACGACAGGGAAGGTGTGACAATCTCGCGTTCTTGAGCCTACGCAGCCGTCTGGCTGTCTTGGGATCCCCGCAAGATCCGGGTGATTGGTACCCCTTGTCCGTGACCGTGTTAGGCGGGTAAGGGAAAGACAGCAGGCGAGTTAATTCACAAACCGCTGACCATCCTCTAGCGGGACGGGAAACAACGAGACGTCGTGGTGAACGGACACGACGTCAGTGTGGTAACGCGTTCACCATGGTTAGAATTTGAATACCAGCTTCCGCAAGATTACAATTGCCGTCGGAACCGCCGCCCCAAGTCCAGCCCACTGCGCTTTCTCGTTCCACGCCAAGTCTTCTTTCCGCCTCCGCTCAGCGTCAAGCTGCTCTTGGAGCGCCGCGTTCTGTTCTTGCAACAATTCACTCTCCTGCTTCCGGTTCTCGTTCAGCCCCTCCAGCGTTTCCACGTAGGCTTTCTGTTTCTCAAACATCTCTTTGTATTCGGCGAGCAACTTTCCGGATTCACTCAGGAGCTGTTTGTTCTGCTTGACCTCGGCGAGCACCTTGACGAACTGATCACGAGGTACCGCAACGACTTTTTCTTCTGCCTGGGCAACTGCAGGGAATAAGAGCAGGGTAAGCAACAGGTAGATCATGGCCTTCGTTCCTCCACCTTGACATACCAATTCACATTTTCCTGAATTTGGGTCGATGCCTGCAAGCTGAATAGCCTGACGAGTCACGATGTCCGGCGAATGTTCAGTAGGAGGATAGAGTCCGATATCACTCATCGGCATTCCCTCACCTGTATATCGACTCCCAATGTTTCCTTCGCGAGCTTGACCAACCCCGCATCCGTTTCAGCTTGCTTCAGTACCGCCTGCTTAATAATCGGCGTCTGCACTCATCGCCTCCAAGACCTGCTCGTACTCAGCCAATTGCTGGTGCCGCAGCCCCAGCTCGCATCTGAGCGGCAGCCAGCTCATCCTTTTCCTTAATGACCTCTTGGAGCTGGGTGATCTGTTGGCGGAGCTGACCGTTCTGGTGACGAAGCTGACCGTTCTGTTGGCGGAGCTCGCCATTTTGGCCCTGAAGCTGTCCATTCTGTTCGTTGAGCTGGTCATTTTGTGCATAGAGCTCTTGGGTCCTCTGCTCGAGCCCCGAGACCCTTTCTATGGAAGCCCGGTCAACGGCAGCTTCAACCTGCTGTGGCTCGATCAGGTTCGTCTCGCTCTGCCAGGACCATATGACCGCCTGACCGGTGAAGAACATGACCACCACGCCGGCGAGGCTATAGGCCACGACATGGGATTTGAGATGGTTCAGCATGGATTAACCTCTTCGCCGCAAATTCCATCACATATAGGGCCGCGAAAAATTACTCATACATTGAATATGTTCTATCCAGCTTCAAGATCTTCACAAAGCGCAATTTCTGAATCATTTCTTGAATTGCGATCCTCCTCATCCTTCTCCTATCGTGGCCTAGTGAAGCGTAAAATGCAAGCGCTTCTGCATGAGAGTACGGTCAGCCGAATTCTACCTAGTACCCATGTCAACCTAATGGGACCAACGGATCGTGGTGATGCTATAAGTGGTATCATCAGGGACTTGTGGTGTCGTGCCTTTCTGGTCCACGCCATCGGAGTCAACCCGGTTTTCCAGTGCTCCGGTTCAATCTCATCGATCGATCAACTAAACCGAGCCTCAAGGTCCCTCACCTTTCAGAGGACGGGACAAAGGCCA